>NC_015723.1:1342303-1677878 GCF_000219215.1 Cupriavidus necator N-1
CTGGCGCGCGTGCGCGCGCTGGAGCAGCGCGGGATCATCCGGCAGCGCGTGACGCTGCTCGATCCGCAGAAGCTTGGCCTCAACGTCAACGTCTTTATCCACGTGTCGCTTGAGCGGCAGGCGCGTGAGGGGCTCGATGCCTTCGAGCGCGCCGTGCGCGCGCTGCCCAACGTGATGGAGTGCTACCTGATGACGGGCGATGCCGACTACCTGATCCGCGCCGTGGTGGCCGACGTCCAGGCCGTGGAGCGGCTGATCGTCGACGAGATCACGCGCATCCCCGGCGTCGCCAACATCCGCAGCAGCTTCGCACTCAAGCAAGTGATGTACGACACAGCGTTGCCGCTGCGCAATCCGCGCTAACCGGGCAATGCGCCCCCCCCGGCACGGCGTGGGATACGCCGCAGCCTCAGCATTCTCGCGTAGCCCGGACGGTGAACGGCAGTGGATTGTGCTGCCATCTGCCGAATGGGCAGTCAACTTCAGCATCTCATGCGGGAGGGCACTCCATAGAATGGGACAAAACCCATTGGAGACTTCCCCATGACCGACCTTGGCTCCCCACACGCCCGGCTGCTCGCCCAAGCCATGCCCGAGGGCGACAACGATCCGCAGGAGACGCGCGAATGGCTGGACGCGCTCGAGGCGGTGGTGGCGCAATGCGGGCAGGAGCGCGCGCGCTTCCTGCTCAGCCGGCTGCTCGATGCCGCGCCCGCGCTGGGTGTGTCGACCACGGCGCAAAGCAACACGCCTTACCTGAACACCATCCCGGTCGAGCGCCAGCCCCCTTATCCGGGCGATCTGGCGATGGAAGCGCGCATCACCGGCATCGTGCGCTGGAATGCCCTTGCCATGGTGGTGCGCGCCAACCAGGCCTACGGTGAGCTGGGTGGGCATATCTCCAGCTATGCCTCGGCGGCGGACCTGTTCGAGGTCGGCTTCAACCACTTCTTCCAGGGCGCCGATGCCGGCAACGGCGGCGACCTGGTCTACTTCCAGCCGCACTCGGCACCGGGCGTGTACGCACGCGCCTTCCTGGAAGGGCGCCTGTCCGAAGCCCAGCTCGACAACTTCCGCCGCGAGGCGGGCGGGCAGGGCCTGTGCTCGTATCCGCACCCCTGGCTGATGCCGGACTTCTGGCAATTCCCGACCGGTTCGATGGGGCTGGGCCCAATCCAGTCGGTCTACCAGGCGCGCTTCATGCGCTACCTGGAGCACCGGGGGCTGCAGGCCACTTCGGGCCGGCACGTGTGGGGCGTGTTCGGCGACGGCGAGATGGACGAGCCCGAATCGATCGCCGCGCTGCCGCTGGCGGCGCGCGAGAAACTCGACAACCTGACCTTTGTCATCAACTGCAACCTGCAGCGCCTGGACGGGCCGGTGCGCGGCAACGGCCAGATCGTGCAGGAGCTGGAAGCGCTGTTCCGCGGCGCCGGCTGGAACGTGATCAAGGTGCTGTGGGGCAGCGCCTGGGACCCGATCTTCGCGCGCGATCACTCCGGCGCGTTGCTGCGCGCCTTCGCCTCGACCATGGACGGCCAGTTCCAGACCTACAAGGCCAAGGACGGCCACTACGGGCGCGAGCATTTCTTCGGTCAGAACGAAGCGCTGAAGGCGCTGGTCGCCCATATGACGCCGGAAGAGGTGGCCGCGCTGAACCGCGGCGGGCACGACCTGCGCAAGCTCCATGCGGCCTTTGCCGCGGCACGCGCGCACAAGGGGCAGCCCACCGTGATCCTGGCCAAGACCATCAAGGGCTATGGCATGGGCAATGCCGGCCAGGCGCAGAACACCACGCACCAGCAGAAGAAGCTGGATCTCGAGGCGCTGAAGGCGTTCCGCAGCCGCTTCGGCCTGGACCTGTCCGACGAGGACCTGGAATCGATGCGCTTCTACCGCCCTGCCGAGGACAGCGCCGAGCTGCGCTACCTGCGCGCGCGCCGCCAGGCCCTGGGCGGCTACCTGCCGGCGCGTCGGCGCCAGGCCGACGCCGTGCCGGTGCCGCCGCTGGCGAAATACGGCCAGTTCGCCGTGGACGCTGGCCAGAAGGAAATGTCGACCACCATGGCGATGGTGCGCATGCTGACTGGCCTGCTCAAGGACAAGACACTCGGCCCGCGCGTGGTGCCCATCGTCGCCGACGAGGCGCGCACCTTTGGCATGGCCAGCCTGTTCCGCCAGGTCGGCATCTATTCGTCGCAGGGCCAGTTGTACGAGCCCGAGGACGCCGGCTCGATGCTGTACTACCGCGAGGACATCCGCGGCCAGATCCTGGAAGAGGGCATCACCGAGGCCGGTGCGATGTCGTCGTGGATTGCCGCGGGCACTGCCTACAGCACCCATGGCACGGCCATGCTGCCGCTCTATATCTACTACTCGATGTTCGGCTTCCAGCGCATCGGCGACCTGATCTGGGCCGCCGGCGACCAGCGTGCGCGCGGCTTCCTGGTGGGCGCCACGGCCGGCCGCACCACGCTGTCGGGCGAAGGGCTGCAGCACCAGGACGGCACCAGCCACATCATTGCCGCCACCATCCCCAACTGCCGTGCCTATGACCCGGCCTATGCCTATGAACTCGCGGTGATCGTCGACGCGGGCATGCGCGCGATGATGGAGCGCCAGGAGGACGTGTTCTATTACCTGACCGTGATGAACGAGAACTACGCCCAGCCGTCGATGCCGGCCGGCGTGGAGCGCGACATCGTGCGCGGCATGTACCGGCTTGCGCAGGTGGCAGGGGGCGGGCGCGCCAGGGTGCGGCTGCTCGGCAGCGGCACCATCCTGCGCGAGGTGGAGGCCGCGGCGCGGATGCTGGCCGAGGACTGGCAGGTCGACAGCGAGGTGTTCAGCGTCACCAGCTTCTCCGAGCTGGAGCGCGAGGCGCGCGAGACCGCGCGCCAACGCCTGCATCATCCGCAGGACAGCATCGCCCCCAGCCATGTGGAAGCGCTGCTGGCCGGCGACGCCCCGGTGGTGGCGGCCACCGACTACGTGCGTGCCTATCCGCAACTGATTGCGCCCTATGTGCCGGCCCGCTTCACGGTGCTGGGCACCGACGGTTATGGCCGCAGCGACAACCGGCCGTCGCTGCGCCGCTTCTTCGAGGTCGATCGCGCCTATGTCTGCGTGGCGGCGCTGCGCGCGCTTGCGGCGCAGGGCACGGTGCCGGCGTCGGTGGTGGCCGAGGCGATCGCGCGCTACGGCATCGACACGGACAAGCCTGCGCCGTCCTCGCTCTGATATCGTCCGGTTCGCCCTGCAGGCCCGGCGGGGCGAACCGGTGCGGGACTCCACATGCTCCGGCTGCGGCTGTTAAGCTTCATCCCTCTGCAGCCGTTCCAGGTGCGCGCCCGTGCCGCCATGGACCGGCGCCGCGCCCCAGCATGATCGCAAAGCGTCAGATATGAAACGGATTCCTGTTGCCCGCATCGCTACCTTCGCCATGGCTTGCAGCCTCTTCGCAGCCAATGCCAGTGCCGCCGACAGTGTCAGCCAGCGCCAGGTCGAACGCGCTGTGAACGATGCCATCCGCCCCCTGATGGCGGCGCACGGCGTCCCCGGCATGGCCGTTGCCGTCACGGCCGGCGGCAAGCGCTATGTCTTCAACTACGGCGTCGCGTCGAAGGCGGGCGGGCGCAAGGTCGACGGCGACACGCTCTTCGAGATCGGCTCGGTCAGCAAGACTTTCACCGCGACGCTTGCGTCCTATGGACAGGCCCGCGGCGCCCTGTCTCTGGCCGACCCTGCCGGGAAATACCTGCCGGCGCTCGCGGGAAGCAGCCTGGGCGCGACCAGCCTGCTCGATCTTGGCACCTATGCAGCCGGCGGGCTGCCGCTGCAGTTTCCGGATGCGGTCACCGATACCAGGTCGATGGTCGACTATTTCCGGGGCTGGCGCCCCAGATATGCCGCCGGCACCCATCGCCAGTATTCGAATCCCAGCATCGGCTTGTTCGGCTACCTGGCTGCCAGCAGCATGGGCCAGCCCTTCGATGACCTGATGGAGAAGACGCTGTTCCCGGCGCTGGGCCTGGCCCACACCTACATCAGGGTGCCGAAAGCGCGCATGGGCGACTATGCCTATGGCTATTCGAAAGACGGCAAGCCGGTCCGGGTGGCGCCCGGCGTGCTGGATGCCGAAGCCTACGGCGTGAAAACCACGGCGGCAGACATGATCCGCTTCGTCGAAGCCAACATCGACAGCGCCGGCCTGGACGACAAGCTGCGGCGTGCCATTGCCGGGACGCACACCGGATACTTCAAGGTCGGAGACATGGTGCAGGGGCTGGGCTGGGAAATGTACGCCTGGCCCACCCGGGTCGACAGCGTGCTGGCCGGCAGTTCACCGCAGGTCGTGCTCGAGGCGAACCCGGTGAGCCGGCTGGAGCCGCCGCTGTCATCGCCCGCCGATGTGCTGGTCAACAAGACCGGTTCGACCAATGGCTTTGGCGCCTACGTGGTCTTTGTGCCGGCGAAGCGGATTGGCATCGTGATGCTGGCGAACAAGAACTTCCCGGTGCCGGAGCGGGTAAAGGCAGCGTTTCGGATACTGGCGGTACTGGACGGTGTGCCAGCAGGGGCCGGCAGCCGGTAAGGGGAGGGCACGCCCTTCATCAAGGCGACACGTTGCCCAGGCAAGCTGCCTGGACCGCTCTTGCCGGTTGATCCGGCAAGGCATCGTCGCCCTGATTCTTATCCGATGAAGTCCACTCATGCTTGAACGCCGCCGTTTCCTTGCATCCACCTCCGCGGCCATTGCGGCCCCGATCGCCACCACCATCCTGAGCGCCTGCGGGGACGGTAATGCCGCCGACGCACCTGCCGCGATCTCCGATACGGAACTGCAGCGCCAGATGAACGCGCGCCTGGCGGTTCAGCTTAAAGACACCGCAGCTGCGGAGCAGATCTCGCCCCACGTGCTGGACTTTGCGCTCACCTGGCAGCCTCCGACCATCGCGGTATCCCGGCTGAACCGCATCGTGGCGTACGGGTTCGGCAACCGGCCGAACGCGCAAAGCGGCAACACGCCGACCAATGGCGGGAACCAGGCCGCACTGCCGGACCCGGGCCCCGTCAATGAAAAGCTCGCCGACACCGTCCATGCCATCTATCAGCAGCACCCGGTAAAGGTCTACGCGCAGTGGGAGATTGCGCGCTTCCTGAAGTCCAAGTACGGCCTGACCGATATGGTATCGATCGAGCCGGTGACCAATCCGGATGGCAGCATCACCTACCTGAGCACCGATGGCGTTGCCGCAAAGGTGGTGGAACTCGAACAGAACAATGCCGCCGGCATGGGGGTAGTGGGGGTCATTGGCTTCCGTGACCACGTCAAGCGCTGCGTGCTGACCTCGCGCGACCGCGGCATGAATGCCTTTGCCCCGGAAGGTGTGGAAATGCCTGGCGAATACGACGCGCAATCGGGCCAGTCCTGGACGCGTCGGCGCGACCTCTACCTGCTGCACGACATGTCCGCCCAGGTGCAGAGGCTGCGCGCCATGGCTATCGCGGCGGCGTACCCCAACGGCTAGCGCGCAAAAATATCCGGTTCTCCATGGAATAGTTCACGCGCCCCGCGTGTATACGCAGGTAATCCCCCGGCCGCCGGCGAACGCCAGGCCCGGAAAACAGGAGACCCTGCAATGCAACGGAGAACCCCACGCAATGGCGTCGGCACTGCGGCACGCATCGTGCCGGCGCTGTTCCTATGGGCTGCAAGCTTTGCCGCGCCAGCCCAGGATGCCTACCGGCATCACCAAACCACCCCGGGGCAGGCACCGCCGCCCTTTGTCGCCAGCACCGCAAAGCCGTTTTCCGGCCTGATGGGTGACGCCATGGCCGTGATGGATCACGGCATGGCGCAGGCAGCCATGAACGGCATCCCCGACCACGACTTTGTCACCATGATGATTCCGCACCACCAGGGCGCGATCGACATGGCCAAGGCGCTGCTGCTGTATGGCAAGGACCCGGAACTGCGCAATCTTGCCCAGGGCATCATCACCGAGCAGCAAAATGAGATCCGCCTGATGCAAGCCTGGCTCCAGCGCAGCCAGGCCAGGACACCTGGCGCCGCCAATCCTCGCTAACCCACGGACATACACCGCCCGCATCAGGACCGACTCATGAAAAGACATGCCCTTATCCTTGCCGTGGCCGCGCCTCTCGCAGTCGCCGCGCCGCAGCCACAGGATCGCGTTTATACCGCTGACCAGAACAGCAACACCGTTTCAGTGATCAATCCGGTGAGCAACACCTTGCTTGGGCAGATCCGCCTCGGCAACGCGCGGCCGGACGTGCTGTCGCCGCTATACAAGGGCGAGCTCAATGTCCATGGTCTTGGCTTCTCGCCTGACCATCGGACCCTGATCGCGATCTCGAACGGCTCGAATTCCGTTGCGTTCATCGATACCGCAACCAACAAAGTCAAGGGCATTGCCTATATCGGCCGCTCACCGCATGAGGGCTTCTTTACCGCGGATGGAAAAGAGGTGTGGGTAGTCGTCCGCGGCGAAGACTATATCTCCGTCATCAACCCGGTGACGTTCCGGGAAACCCGCCGCATCCAGACCACGGCAGGGCCGGGCATGGTGCTGTTCCATCCTGCCGGCAAGCTCGCCTTCGTAGTCTCCAGCTTCAACCCCGTGGTGGATGTCATCGATGTCAAGGCACACAAGGTGGTCAAGCGGCTCAATGTCACCAGCCCGTTTTCACCGTTCCTGCAGTTCACGCCGGACTCCCGCGAGGTATGGATGACGCACAAGGACGTGGGCAAGGTTACCCGCATCGACACCGAAAAACTGGAAGTGAAGGGCGTCTTCGACACCGGCTTCATCACCAATCACCTTGCCTTTGCCAGGACTGCACGCGGCACGTTCGCCTATGTGACGGTGGGCGGCGAAAACGTGGTCAAGGTATTCACAACCGAGGCCGAACCGCGGCTGGCCGCGACCATTCCGGTCGGCGCGCTGCCGCACGGCATCTGGGCTGCCGACGACAGTTCACGCATCTATGTCGGCCTGGAAAACGGCGATGCCGTGGACGTGATCGACACCGCAACGAACCAGGTCATGAGCCGCGTGCAGGTGGGCCAGGCGCCGCAGGCACTGGTCTATGTCTCCAACGCCGTGCCAGGCGGCGAAGGGACCGCGAACCTTGTGCCGAGAGCGAACAGCGATCCGGTCAACATCGCCCTCAGGCCGGTCAATGGCGATGCCAAGGGCTTTGTGGTTGCGCGCAATCTCGGTGTTGTCGACGCGTTGGAAGTATCCCTGTTCAAGCTGAAGCCGCAAACCACCTACAGCGTCTATGTCGCAGGACAGGCCACGCCCGTGGCAAGCTTCCGCACCAATGCGGCCGGCATGGCCAATGGCACCGCCATTGGCCCGCTGCGCGAAGTCGTGACGACGCTTTCGCCAAAGAGCGCCACCCCAGCGAAGCTGATCGTCATGGAGGGCGATGCGGCGGCGGATCCGGCTACGGCGGTGTTGGTGAGCGTGCCGTGAGTTGAGCCCCTGGTGACCTGGGTTGGCGGATCCCCGGCTAGAGCGCCAGGATCCATCCGCCCAGCGCCGCGCCAGCCACCACCAGCACGGGGGACACGCGGCCGTAGACGAGCAGGCCGAAGGCCGCCAGCGCCAGGCCGAAATCCGCCTTCGAGTGAATCGCGCTGGTCCATACGGGGTCGTACAGCGCGGCGGCCAAGACGCCAACCACGGATGCATTGATGCCACCCATCGCGCTCTGCACCCCATCGCGCTGGCGCAGGCTTTCCCAGAATGGCAATGCGCCGGCCACCAGCAGAAACGCCGGCGCAAAGATCGCGAGAAGCAGTACCAGCGCGCCCACCCATCCACCCAATGGCGCGGGGGAGAGCGCCCCGAGGTACGCGGCAAAGGTGAACAGGGGGCCCGGAACAGCTTGTGCTGCACCGTAGCCCGCCAGGAATGCATCATTGCCGACCCAGCCAGGGGGCACCACGCCAGCCTGCAGCAGCGGCAGTACGACATGCCCCCCCCCGAAAACCAGCGCTCCGGCCTGATAGAAGACCGACACGGCCGACACCGTCATGGAGCCGGTCACAGCGGCAAGGGCCGGGAGCAGCACCAGCAGCACGGCGAACAGCGCGAGAAGCAGAACGCCGACCCGGCGACTCACACCGTAGTTGAGATGCTGGGCAGGAGGCAGATGGTTCAGCTGCAAGGTCCAGCGCGCAACCAGGCCACCCAGCACAATGGCAGCAATCTGGCCCACCGCACCTGGCACCGCGAGGACCAGAAGCGCGGCCGCGACCGCGATGCCCGCGCGCAGCCGGTCCGGACACAGCGACCTGGCCATGCCCCATACCGCCTGTGCGACAACTGCCACGGCCGCCACCTTCAGGCCGTGGACTGCCCCGGAATCCGCTACGCCGGACCAGCGCGCAACGCCGAAGGCAAACAGGACAAGTGCAATCGCGGAGGGCAGGGTAAAGCCCGCCCAGGCGGCCAGCGCGCCAAGCCAGCCCGCCCGCTGCAGCCCCAGCGCCATGCCAACCTGGCTGCTGGCAGGTCCCGGCAGGAATTGACATAGCGCGACCAGGTCCGAGTAGCTCTTGTCGTCCAGCCAGCGGCGGCGCTCCACGAATTCGGTGCGGAAGTAACCCAGGTGCGCGATCGGGCCGCCGAACGAAGTCAGGCCAAGTTTCAGGAACGTCCGAAGAACCTCTGGAACCGTGCCACGTGTTGCGGCGTCAGCGGCGCGGTTTGTGTCCTGAGCGGGGCTGGGGGGCATCGGCGGTGTTCTCGGTTAAGGTTTCATCGACCAGTTCCGCGAGCCGTGGGCGCAAAGCCCCCAGTGCCTGCCGGCCCTTGTATAGCGAACTTCGATATTGTATCGAGACTACCTCCGGCGGGCATCGGCAAGCCCGAAGGCTTGAAGGGCAACCTGTCGGGCTTCTGGTCGCGCCGCATCGACGACACGAACCGCCTGGTCTATGCGGCGGATAATGAAGCGCTACGCATTGTCAGCTGCCGCTACCACGACGGCGACAAGTAAGCTGACCACTTGCGCGTCAGGCGGGAAGCCAGAAGGCCCTGAGTGCCACCACAGCAATGGGTGCCGCGTTTCGCCTCCTGACCGCCTTCGCCCGCCTCATCCCTTGCCATAGTACCGGCTGAGGTAGTCCACGATCTGAGGGATGTCTTCGTCCTTGATGGGGGCGCCGAACGCCTTGACCATCTTGTTCACCGTGGCGGTCCAGCCGTTGCGATCGAGGAAGACCGAGTTCATCGGGATGTAGTCGATGCTATGGCAGCTGATGCAGTTGGCCATGACCTTGTCCTTGCCGGCACCGTCCTTGATCCTGATGCTCGCCTCATCGGCCAGCGCATTGCCCGTCACCAGGATGAGGCTGAGCAGCATGGCTTTCATGGCATCTCCCTCACACGATTTCGACTTCGACCCGCTGGACCACATTGTGGTGATAGCCCGCGGGATTGTGGATCAGCTCGAACGTCTGGGTGGCGCCGGCGCGGTTGATGGCCCTGGCCATGACGGCAAGCTTGCCGCTCTTGCCGGGCGTGAACCGCAGGCTGAAGAGCCGGAAGGCGTAGCGCCCATGCTCCGGCCCAAGCTCGCTTGCTTGCCAGCTTCGCCCGCCGTCGGTCGAAACTTCCACGCGATAGATGCCGTAACCGCCGTCCCAGGCGATCCCCTTCACCTCCAGCACCGTGCCGCGCCGTATGCGCTGGCCCGGCAGCGGATTCGTCAGCAGCGAGTTCACCACCATCTCAGTGATTGGCATGTTGACGTCGGTTTCCTGGCTGACAAAGCGGTCGACCTGCGGAAACTTGCCCTTGGGGATGCGATAGGCGGGGTTCATCCAGAACCCGGACAGGGGCTTGGCCAGCGCATTGATCGAGACGATGTGCTTGACCCAGTACGTCGCGGTCCAGCCGGGCACGACGATGCGAGCAGGGTAGCCGTTCCAGTGCGGCAGCGGGGCGCCATTCATTTCCCAGGCGATCAGGGCGCTTTCCTCCATCGCCTTCCATGCCGGTATGCTCTTGACGAAGTCCGGCGTCTGCGCGATCACGGGTCTGTCCGCGCCGTCGAAGGCAATCTCCACGGCGTCCTTGCCGATCCCGGCCTTGGCTAGTACGTCCCTGAGCCTTGCGCCGCGCCATTTTGCATTGCCCATCGCGCCTGGCCCCCATTCCACGCCCGGCACGTGAGGCTGGAACAGGCCCCGCCGGTTGCCTGAGCACTGGCAAACCGCCGCCACCTCGAACGGCTCGAAGTCCTTCTTCAGTTGGGAAAGCGTCAGCTCGAACGGACTTGTGGCCGCCTCTCCGCCAATTCGCAGCCGCCAGTCGGCCTCGTTCACCTCGGGAATGGAAGCGAGGTGATAGCGCACGAAGAATGCATTGTTGGGGGTGAAGGCCTCACCGAAATATGCCAGTGGCGTTTCGTAGTTCGGTGGCCGGTAAGTCCGCTTGATGAGTGGCAGCTTGCCCGGCAGCGCGTCCAACACCGCTGATTCCCGCGCGCCTTCAGGCAGTTCGGGCGGCATGTCTGCGATCGCCGCGAAAAGCGGTGCCGGCAGCAATGGCCCAGTGCCGGCGGCCAGCAGTCCGGCTCCGCGCTTGAGAAACGCTCTGCGTGTGGTCATGTCGCCCCCGTCCGAGGTCCACATGACATCACTCTAGTGCATGCCGCGCCATTGGCCCAGCAAGCGGCGGTCTGGCACCAAGCTCATCCTGGGGCGCGGAAGAGAGGCTCTCTCGCAGGCCAGCGTCGGGCCGAAGTCGGGAAGCTTGACGGCTTTCCGTCCGTCCGAGACCGGAGCCCGTCATGTCAGCAGGAGCCATTGCCATGACGGTGCGGCAGATCGACCGGCTCAAGGTCGTTCAAGCGCTGGCAGATGGCTATCTCAAGCGCCTGCCACACTCGGACATTTGAACTTAGCCAGAACCGGACATTCTGGTTTGGCCCTTACAACAGCGTTGCGCATAATAAGTGTTATGTCAAATCGTAGACGTTTCTGGCGCCTGCCACAGCAAGCGCTGCGAACAGTCCAGACAAGCCCGGAACCCGCACCCGGCTGACCGGCAGCAGCCAGCAAATCCAACACCTCTCGCTTCGAAACGCCTGCTTCCTGCAGGCGTTTTTTTTGTGGCCGCGATCTTGCGGTAATACCGCCCCGTCTGGGTGCATCTTGCAGACCCCGCCGAAGCGTCCGAATGAAGTAGTACAAATGCCAAATTTCTCGCGCCACGGCTCGCGTTTCGTCTTCGCTCCGGCACAGATGATCGACAGCCGCCAGCCGCCCTACATAAGTCTTACGAGGGGTTGACGCAGCAAGCTCTCCAACAGATGGTGACGGCCTTGGCCCCAAGCGTGAACCCTATGTACAAGACTCTCGCCATTGCCCTAGCTATCGCCTGCACGCCCACTGCTCACGCCGCCAAATGCCGCAGTGGCAAGAGCATTCTCTACACCCAAGACCGGTACTGTCCCAGCGGATACACCGACATCACCTCACCCATGGGCGGCACCGTGTCCACCATGGGCAAGTCTGAAAACGTCCGCAAAGCTGAGCAGGAATATCTACGCATGCGGGCGACAGAAGAAAAGCAGTTTCAAAACCAGCAGGCACAGCTACAGGCCCAATACGCGCAAGAGCAAAACCAATTGCGCGGTCAATGCTCAGCCATCGACGCACATATACGTGCCAACGAGAGCCAGCAGCGCCAACTGAATGCATGGCAGCAGATTGACCAGTTGAAGCAAAACCACCGGGCCTTGCGCGACCAACAATACCGGCTCGGCTGTCATCGGTAAGCCACCGCATCAAACAGACAGATTGCAGGCTTGTCCCTCATGACGCTGCCTCGCGCACCCGGATGCAAGGTCTGGACGTCACCGTGCCGACGATTGTGTGTATTTTCTATTTGAGCATTTAAGGCATCCCGTCCCACTTGCACTACCTTGTCCGGCGTGTGCAGCAGCGTTTCCCTGATGCTTCGATCGTCGTCGGCCTCTCGCCAAGAGGTGATACGGATCAGTGGAGCGAAACGCTCCAGAGCGCAATGGGCGCCAATCACTATGCTACTTCGGTTCGGAGTATGGTTGACGCATCTCTGGCCACGGTCAGAACCGAAAATGCGATCGATCCTGAGCCACTCCCTGGCGACATGGGAACATAGAACCTGTTTGCCAAGGCAAGGGAAGAATCACAGTGTCAGCTCAATAACGTAGACGGGCTGCGACATGCTCCTCTCCCGGCAATATTCTCCAACGCTTGCATTCTTGCGTCGCAACAATGTCTGGCTGATCATCTTGGCGCTGCTGCCAGTGTGGATGTTGTTGGCGGTGGTAATCACGGCATTTGCGCTGGGTGTACGTGTCCAGGGGCTCGGTTGGCAGGGCGGGCTGGAGCTGGCGCATTGGCAAAGACTACAAAACGGCTGCGTGCAGGCCCGCGGCGAACGATTGCGGATCACCGGCTGGCGGCCCGTGACGATCGCCGTAGCCAGCGTGAGCCTGGCCGACTGCCAAGCTGGCGGCGAGACACCCCCTCCCCCATGGACGCCGCCATTCGATCTCATCGTCAATGCACTTTCCATTCCCGGCTTGCCGCCGATAGCGGTCACCGTCCGCCAGCGCGATCAGCGCTGGCAGGCATGGGGAAAGTATCAGCACAGCAATGCGACCGCTACCTATGACCGCTTTTCCGGGCGCTGGAGCGCGCAGGGCCAGATTCAGGCGGTTGACATCGCGCCCGGGTTCCTGGGCGCGCTGACCTTCACGGGACATGGGTTGTGGCAAGCCAGCCGACTGGACGGCGATTTACAGGCGCAGGCGCAACAACTGGGTCATCGTGATCAACCTCAACGGTCCGACATGAGGCTCGAGGCGAGCCTCGCCGCCAAAAGATGGCATTTGAATGCCGAGCTAGGGGCACCGTTGACGCTCGGCGGTGACTGGAGCCTGGAAGCCCGGCAAGTGCTACGGGCCAGCGGCAATCTGGAGGGGGTCGAGTCCCTGCGCCTGGACCTGCGAGCGGCAGGCCCGCAAGGCACCATAGTGCTGACCCTGGATACCGAGGGCACCGGCGTAGCACGCGGCCAGGGCATGCTGACGCTGGCCGGGCCCTCGCTAGCTGGCAGAGTGCCGATTCGCTGGAACCGGCAAGGGTTGGAACTGTTGCCGGCGTCGATACAACTCCCTGAGGGGCTTCTGCTGCGCTGGCCTCGGCCTTTGATACTGCCGCTGGCATTGGCCGGTGAAAGCGCAATCTCGGCCGAGCTTCAGTATCGCGATATGGAAGTCAAAACCGTCGACGGACGGTTAGCCTGGCAGGGAGCCAAGTGGAACTGGCAAGGACGGGTTGACCTGGCAGGCAAAACCGCCGGATACGACCTGACCGGGTCTTGGCAAGGCCGCATCGAAGCCTCCGGGCTGGCGGGGGAACCGGCTAGCCTCACGGTCAGGGGACCAGAGCTGTTGCTGGCAGTGAGCGTGCCGGTGACCGGCTTGCAGGCGCCGAGTTGGACCACGCGCGCGGAGTTCAATGGCCACTATGGCAACGCCCTTGTCACGGGGGCGCTCAGCGCCCGCTTTGCGCGAGGACGCTGGGAAGGTACGGTTGAAGCCGACTCGCGGCTCCCCTTCTACGCGCGGGGCGGGGGGCTGAAGCTCGTCGCGCCCTGGTTTGGCAAGGACGGGCAGTGGTACCTGGGCACTGGCAGTCGCGCAACGATAGCCGGCGGGCTGGTCGGAACGATATTGATCAAGCCGATCGCCGTGGTCGCCACAACGCCTCTGCGCGTCGGGCCCCAAGGCGTATTCGGCAAGCTGGAGGTCAAGGCGGAGGGCATCGTTGCAACCCGCTGGGTACTGCCCACCGTCACTGGGAAAATCGCCTTCGCCGGGCAGCAAGGCAGGGCCACGCTGCGCGCACCGGCCTGGCAATCCGAGCTGACCTTCACAGCAGAGCTGGCTGGCCGCGGAAGGAACGCCGGAGTGAAAGGCATGATGGAGATCAGGACACCGCTGTCTGCATCCATGAGCCGCAGCCTCGGCTTCACCTTGAAGCAAGGCACGCTCAATGGCCAAGGCCACTGGCAGTGGCAGGATGACTGGCGGCTGCAAGGCGACATATTCGTGTCCGGGCTGGCGCTGGACTGGGGAGGCATTCTGGCCACGGGTGGCAATGGGGCAGCGCATATTGAGCTGCACAGAAATGGCGTAGCGCTCACAAGCATCGGCCCGATCATGCTCGCCGAACTGGATGTGGGCACCCTGGTGCGCAATATCCGCATGACGGTCCAATCTGACTTGACCACCTGGCACGCCGTCGATGTTTCCGCCGACGTGCTAGGAGGCCATATGCACGCTCCCACCTTGCAATGGCCGTCCTCTCAGCTTCAGGCCGTGACCATCGGCCGCATCAACCTCGCAGAGGTGGCCGCGCTGCAAAGCGATCCGAACCCGACCGTTCAACTCGCTGGCCGCGTGGGCGGCAATCTGCCACTACAACTGACGAAGGACTCCCTGGCCTTGCGGTCGGGTCACGTGAGCAACGAGGGCCCCTTGCTACTCAAGGTCTTGCCATCTGCCGGGGTCACCGCGATAGGCCAATCCAATCGCGCGGTGGAACTGGCGCTCGATGCTCTGAGCAATCTGGCAATTGACGAATTCGAGGCGCGTCTGAATATGAAACCGGACGGCTGGCTGGACGCCGCGGTCACCATCAAAGGCCAGAACCCGCAGAAGAAGAGCTTGCCAATCGTACTAAACTACACGCACCGGGAGAACGTGTTCGAACTATTGCGCAGCTTGCGCATTGGGGATGATATCTCCCGGCGGGTACTGAACCAGATGCCTGCAGAAGGCTCACGCAGCGATGACGTGGAGGACACGCCATGAAACCCGTTTTGCTTGTCGCTTTACTGACGCTGGCCGCCTGCACGCCTCGGATCGCCCTTGAGGCCCCCAAAGACCCGATCACCATCAATCTGAATGTGAAGATTGATCATGAGATTCGCCTCAAGGTAGAAAAAGATGTGGATAAACTCATCAGTGAAGACCGCACATTGTTCTAGGAGCCAACCATGAAAATGGCGACACGATTGATGGCGGCGCTACTGCTGTCTGGCAGTGCGCTGGTCATGGCATTGGGCCTGGATAGTGCCAAGTCACAGGGGCTCGTGGGGGAGCAACCGGATGGTTATCTGGGTGTTGTCAAGGCGACCCCGGACGCAGTGGAGCTTGCCGCGGATATCAATGCGAAGCGCCGCGCGGCGTACGACGCCATTGCCAAGAAGAACGGTGCCACCCTGGAGCAAGTGGCGATCCTGGCGGGACAGAAAGCCATCGAAAAAGCGGCGCCAGGATCCTTCATCAAGACTCCTGAAGGTCAGTGGATAAAAAAGTAGTGCTCAGCGGAAGCACGAATGCGATCTCGCCCGCTTTCTGGTGAATATCCGGTCAGAACCAATTCTAATTATATGGCCCAGTTGCCGTAATCAGTCTCGGCAGAGGGTTTTTGGATCTAACTAATCTGGCGTCAATTAGGATGGCCGAACTTTTGAGGGACTGGAAGGCAGCAATCGAAAAAAGTAATTGCATATAAGGTGTCATTATAAAAAAATCGTGTTCAGTAATGCAATCTAATCGTCAAATTCAAGTTCCCCCCATCGTAGGAGAAGCTGGCGTCGGAAAACGATGGTGCGCCGAGCCATCCTACTGCATTGTTTGAAAAACCATATCCTTCGGCAGGAATGCCAAGCCCGTTGGTATCCAGCTTGCCGTTCATATTCTCATCATGTGCGACGGCTATGGCATACGTTCCCGGCGGAATTCCTTCAAAATTGCATTGCGCTTGATTATTCTTAACCCTTACTGACATGATGTTCCTCGCTGAATGCAGATAGTCTGCAGGGAATCCGACTGGCGATTCAAAGAGAGTGCAGGCCACCATGCCTGTGCTGCTTCGAATGCCTAGAATCTGTATATGAACCGATTGCGAAAAGGCGGGATATGGATAAGCTGAACACAGCAGTACCGCAAACCATGTTGCGTATCGAGCCGTCTTCGGCGTACGGTTCATGGGGATATTGTCTGCAACGGAAGCCAGAGCCTTCGGATCAGTTGATTCAATCATGATTTTCCTCGCCACTACCAGACCCTTGGCGAGGTTGCGGTCGCAGCCACACCGCCGGCGGCGCAGGCCGCCACCATCACGCCTCGATGCGCCAGAGTATGCACATCGGCGACGCAACATCGCTTGCATGCCTCGCGTCAGAGTCAAAATTCCGAAACTCGCGTCGGACAACTCCCACAGACCGAGCATAGCCCGCACACATGACGACGTGAGAGCCGGTGCCACATCGGTGCCGGCCAGGGGCTGCCGCCCCTATCTTCCGGGCATACCAGTCATGCAATCTACAACCAGTAAGCCCACACGCGCGCGGTCATCTCCTTCATACGCATACCGATCGAACGGTCGTTCCATTGTTCAAGTGTGATGGGATTGGACGCGGCGAGATCCACCTCGAACATGGCTTGCATCTGCGCCCCGAACTCCTGCCCGAGGACGACGGCGTTGACCTCGTCGTTGTGCAAGAAGCTGCGCCAGTCGAGGTTGGTCGATCCGATGGTGGACCAGACACCGTCGATAACCGCTGTCTTCGAATGCAGCAGTACGTCACGCCGCTCGTAGAGCTTTACGCCGGAGCGCAACAGCTCTTCGTAAAAGGAGCGTCCGGCGAAGAACACCAGCCACGAATCGGTCTTGCTCGGGAGGATGAGTTTGACATCAACACCACGAGATGCGGCATCCTTGAGCGCGGCTAGCAACTGCGGGTCGGGAACGAAATATGCGTTGGTCAAATATACGCTGGTTACCGCGCTGCCGATTGCCGAGAGCAGTGTCGCGTAGATGAGACTGTAGGGCTCATCAGGCGAACTGCCGATGGCGCGCACGACCTCCGTTCCTGTATTACCGAGTTGTGGAAAATAGTTCCTCGGCGCAAGCGGTTCCCCTTTTTGCTTACCCCACGTTTCCAGAAACAGCTTCTGAAACTCGCGGACCACCGGCCCCTCCACTTTCAGGTGGGTATCGCGCCAGGGAGGACTTCCATCGAGCCGACGCTTGGATTGGGGCCGGAAGGATCCGCTGGAATAGACGCTGCTGATATTGATCCCGCCAAGGAAGGCGATCCGACCATCGACAATCAACAGTTTGCGGTGATCGCGTTGATTGACCTCCCACCCCTTCTTTGCGGACAGTGGGTTGACCGGATTGAACTCCAGCACCTTGATTCCGCTGTCGGAAAGGCGCATGAAATACTCCTTCGGTGAGTTGATCGCCCCCACGCTATCGTAGATGAGATTCACCTGTACACCCTGGGCCTGCTTCTCAATGAGCGCATCGGCAAAGCGATTCCCTACCGCATCGTCTTCGATAATGTAGGTTTCCATGTTGATATGGTCTTTCGCACTGCGGATGGCGGCAAACATGGCCTGAAACGTGGCCGGACCGTCCTGCAGCAGAAGCACCTTGTTACCCACCACCAACGGGCTGCCGACGATGGCCGCTTCGAGCGCCAGATGCCGATCAAAGATGTTGGTTTCATCGCTGTGGCTCTTGAGGCGGCTGAGAATTTCCTTGCTCTGCTGGGCCGAAAGCGGACCGTGCGCGCCCCCGAGTTGAACGGGCTGGTCGGGGCGGCTCCTCATATCCGGGACAATGGTCGGCAGCACACTGCATCCGCCAGTGACGACAAGCGAGATAGCCAGCCATCCCGCAGCCCTGCCCAGCCAATCGCACCGGTGAATCCACTCAAGAAACAAGGCTGCCTCCGTCAATTGCAAATATCTCTCGGAGTCCGACCAGCCAACTGCGTCATGGTAGGGCCCACTCACCCGCTTCCGACCAAGCTCACCGTGTAGCGTGATCTACGCGACGCCCCCCCGTTCGGTTGCGACGAACCGGTTCAGCCTTGCCTGCGATCAGGCGACTGGTTTGAGGCGACTCCATCGCGTGATCACTTACGCGTGGCAACGGACCGCGCTCTCACCGGTGGACGTGAGGCGCAGACCGGCAATCGCTCGCGGCCAGCGACTGTCATTTGATCCGCATGTCATTCTTGACCGACTTCACCCCCTTGACGCCACGTGCAACCTCGACTGCCTTGCTGGCGTCGGCCTGGGACCTGACAAAGCCGCTCAGTTGGACAACACCTTTGAAGGTTTCGACGTTGATTTCGGCGGACTTCAAGGTCGGCTCATTCAAAACTGCCGCCTTTACTTTCGTGGTAAGGACCGTGTCGTCGACATACTCTCCAGTCCCTTCTTGCTTGGGCGTCGATGCGCACCCCAGGGAGAAGGCCATCAGGACGGTTAGGAAAAAGGCGGAAAGACGGTTTAGGTATGTCATGGCTAGGCCCTCCAGATGAATGACAATGCGAAAATCCCTCTCGAAGTTCGATCCGAGTCGAGAGTCCCCCCCCCCCGAATGCAAGCTCTATTGCTTGAAAAAAAGAAAACGTGGATCTCGCTGTCTCATGAACGGCGTCAGTAGCGCGACCGCGGCGCAACGCGCTATATCTTGCCCATCAGCAACAGTACGAGCAGGATTACCAGCACCAGCCCAAGACCGCCGCTGGGACCGTAGCCCCACCCCCGGCTGTGCGGCCAGGCTGGGAACGCGCCGATCAGCAGTAAGATGAGCACGATCAATAGTATTGTTCCCAATGTCATTTCATGTCTCCCAACAGTCAGGAATAGCAGCGGAGCTTCCTGGAAAACTCCTGCAACGCACGGATTCCGCTTTGGTCGGCGCGCCGGCACCAGTCTTCCAGCTGCTTGACCAGTTGCTCCTCCGGGATGGCAGAGCGGCTCCACATCGCGGTGAGGTCTTGGCGCATCGCGTAGACGGTGCGCAGCAACGCACTGGCATGCAGCGCCTGGTGCAGGACTGCGCGCTCACGCGCCGGTAGGGCGCCCGCCTCCCTTTGTAGCCAGTGCTTGAGCGCTTCCTTCGCCTTGGCCTCATTCAGACCCGGTAGGGCACGCGCTCGCAGGGTGCGGATTTCCCCCAATGCGGTTTTCCGCAGGGTGCTGGCGAACTTTGCCAGTACGTGGTAGCGGTGCGTGGAGATGGCCTGCAGGGTCTGCGCGTCGCAGCTTGTCCTGGCCGGATTGAAGCGGATCTTTGGCGCCACCCTGCGTACCCTGGCAAGACGGAGCGCCACCAGCAAGCGGATGTACGCCCAACCAAGGTCAATTTCCCACCACTTACTGGACAGCCTGGCTGAGCTGACGTAGGCATGATGGTTGTTATGCAGTTCCTCGCCGCCGATCAGAATGCCCCACGGCACGATATTCGTGGAAGTGTCATTTGGCGCGTACGTGCGGTAGCCCCAGTAGTGGCCGATGCCGTTGATCACGCCCGCGGCGAAGAATGGGACCCACAGCATCTGCACGGCCCAGATGCTCAGTCCGATCGGGCCGAACAGCAACAGGTCGATCACCAGCATGATGCCGATCCCTAGCCCGACGTGCTTCGCATAAAGATTGCGCTCAATCCAGTCGTCCGGGGTGTCGTGTCCATACCTCTGCAGCGTTGCTGCGTTCCTGGTCTCACTGCGATAGAGTTCGGCACCTTCCAACAGCACTCGCCAGATGCCGTAGAACTGCGGGCTGTGCGGGTCTTCCGGGGTTTCGCACTTGGCGTGGTGCTTGCGATGGATCGCCACCCACTCCCTGGTCACCATGCCGGTGGTCAGCCACAGCCAGAAGCGCAAGAAGTGGCTGGCGATGGGATGCAGATCAAGGGCGCGGTGAGCCTGGTGACGGTGCAGGAAGATCGTGACCGACGCGATGGTGACGTGGGTCAAGCCCAGCGTCACAAGCGCGTAACCCCACCAGGGGAGACTAAGAAAGCCGAGGTGCATCGCCGGCTCCTTTGTAACAGTTTCGGCGTCGATAAGCCTCAGAGATCTGTCCGAACTCCAGAAAGCGCTATCTCAATCCGAAGTATCCAAGCACGAACAAAATGATGACGACGGCTCCGACAAGCCAGATGATGTTATTCATAATGCGCTCCTTGAACTATTCCCCTGCATGAGCAGTAGGCGCGATGTGAATCTGTCCGCACGGACATACCATGGGAGGTGCCCATGGCTTTTCGCAGGGGTAGTGCCACTTTGTCACACACGACACGGAAACGTCTGTACGGTAACGGTCAACACCACATTGGATGGCTGGCGGCGGCAAGGTGGCATGTGGTACGGCCTGCAGGGTCTGCGCGTCGCAGTTTGCCCTGGCCGGATGAAGCGGATTCTTGGGAGGCACTACCAGTCAAAGCGGTAGTCTCTGGTTGGATGCAGTTGCCATCTCCCGTCCCCGGGCAGCTCCAGAACCTGGTGGTGATATTTGAGGAGTGTGGGTCGATGACTGACGCTGCCAAGCGTCGTCGACATGCCGGCCAGCTGCAAGTACAGACCTTCCTCGTTGCCAATATCCAAGGCGCTAGTAGCCTCATCCAGCATGGCATAGCGCGGCTTTGCGAGCAGTACACGCCCGATTGTGAGGCGCTGTTGCTCTCCAACGGACAACACTTTGCCCCAATCCAGCTCCGCGTCCAGCCCGCCAAATCTGCCGACGATATCCGGCAGGTTGACCATCTCCAACAGCAACAGAAGTTCCTCGTCGGATATCTCCCTATCATTGTTGTTCGGATATAGCAGCTGGTCGCGCAGGCTGCCGACCACCATGTAAGGGTGTTGCGGCAAAAACAACATTTCGTCCGGCTTGGGCCGCATGATGCATCCCGTGCCGCACCTCCACAAGCCCGCGATCGCGCGCATCAGAGAACTCTTCCCACCTCCGCTGGCACCGACAATGAGCAGCCCCTCCCCCGGGTTGATCGACACGGTCAAGTCCCTGACCAGCGTCCTCTCATGATTCGGCGTCTGCAAGGTGACATGTGATAGCGCCAGGCGGGAGTCCTGCATGGCTTTGATCGCGCCCCCCGCAGTAGGGGATGCTGCCGCCTTCGTGGTCAGGGAGATTGAGAATGTGTCCAGTCGATCCAACCCCGCCACAAATCGGCTCAGGTTTTCAAAGTTGTCAACGATCACAGCCAATACGCTCAGTATGGCCGCAAACGCGCCGGCAGCCTGGATGGCGCGACCGACTTCGAGCTCGCCCGAAAGCACGCGCGAAGCGACAATGGCGCTGGGCAGCATGATGGTCAGGAAGCCATAGCCATACTGAAACAAATTCAGATTCAGTTGCCAGTTGATGAGTTTGTTGAAGTTGCGGAAGGCCTGTTCAAAACGCCCCCGCACATGAAAAGACTCCCGGGCTTCACCCCGATAGAACGCAATAGACTCAGCGTTCTCACGAACTCGGATCAGGCTGAATCGAAAATCCGCCTCCCGCTTTAACTGATAAAAGTTCAGACCAATCAGGACCCGCCCGAAGAAATATATCGATATCGAGGTGCCAGCGACGGCGTAGAGAACAAGAAAGAGGACAAGCGACCTGGAGATCGACCACAGGACGTTGCTGAACGCAATGAGTTGCAGCAGTGCACTCATGCTGACCAGCAGGAAATATAGAGACTGCTGCGTAAATGTATTGATGTCCTCTGTCATCCGTTGATCCGGATTATCTGTCGTGGCATCTGAATTGAGTTTGTAGAAAATCCTGTCCTTGAAATATCCGTCCAGATAGTGATTGGTCAGCCAGCGTCTCCAGCGAATGCCGAGTTTGTTTCTAACATAATAATAAAATGCATAGATCGGCACCGCCAGAATCAGAATGTAAATGCACTTTGCGATGGAGGTCCAGAAACGATCAACATTTTTTGCCGCCAATGCCGATGTAAATTCCCCGGATTGCTCGTTGAACAGTACATTGGTTTCGGTTTGCCCCAGCAGCAACAGTATCAACAGAACAAGAAAACCAGCTGCCGTCCATTTATCCCGGGAGAACCAGTAAGGCTTTGCAATGGCCCAGAATCGAGTCCACAGATGACGGCTGGAAGCGTCAATACTGTTCGCAGACGCTGGACTGCCGTGCGGCCTCGGATCGTTAACCACGCTCATGTCACAACTCCCAGAACAGAAAGGATTACATACTCGTCACATTGATCCGGGCGCGGGCAACACTGCGGAACGGCAGAAGATCACTATTGAAATATAGCTCAGCAAGAAGGTGATACGAAGGAAAGGCATCGTCCGGTAATAGGAGAGCCGCATGCACTGAGTTTTTGACCGGATCTGGCCACAGGAAAATATATTATCCGAACTGTGCGCTAGCGGACGGCACCCGGCTCAAGTGTGAGCTATATATAAATCCGATGCAGTGCTCGCGGCCGATTGGATGCACGGGATATCCGTGTACCATTGCTCGCGGGCAACACACCATTATTTTCCTTCCGGATTAAGAGGCCGGACTAATCGCGTGAGTGGCCGGTCTCTTTGACTGGACCTTTTATGTCGATTTGAAGTGACTGTTTCCGGGGGTTTTCGGATATCGTGCCGGCCTTCTTGAAAAGGCGAGGAAAATGCCAACAGATTACCCCACTACCGTCATCGTCATTTTTCACGACAGCCCCCGCAATTGGTATTTTGCGGAGGTTGATCCAACGACGTGTATCTGCCGGCTTGGCCCGTTTGACAGCGAAAATGCAATTCATGAGATTCTTTCTGTCATCTACCCTGCCGGTCTGCCCCGTGAAATTATCGACGCCCCCGGCGACTATGACGATGTCACAATCCTGCGCACAGCAAAAAAGGCCGTCGATGCCCCGTTAGCCAGCGCTTGCCCGACTGGAGAAGCAGGAGCCGGGACGTCCAATTCCTGGTGGAGACTTCTCTTGGGCCGCCACGCTCCTGCGCGTGGCTCTCTTCGTGTACTAGGATCGAATAACTAGAGCCCATCAGGAAAGGGGACAGTCATGCAACGACGTGTCACTGTCGGTGACCATCAGGTTTCGATCGAAGTGGAGCAAAAATACGATCCTGCCGCGCCTGCAGTTGCGATCGGGTATACGGTGCGCTATTCGATTGCGCGTACCGACGGGCGGCCGGTCAGGAATGGTCTCCTGAGCGTACAGTCCTATGAGCTGATAGACGGTACGGAACACTTTCCAACCATTGATACTGCGCTTGATTACGGCGAGGCAAAGGCACGTAACGACATTGCGACGTTTTAGCGGCTACTCCGCTGTTCAGCTCGCGCAGTGATCGAAACCCCGCTTCGGATCAGGAAACCGGCGCATACTAGGGTAGCACCGCTGTGCGGATGCCTGTAGTCAAGGAGCGCCCGGCGTGCCATCACTGGATCGTAGGAGTCCACCATGGCACTGAATTTCCCCAACCCCAGCCGCAGCTACGATGCGGCGCGGCACTGCGTATGCTTCTGGGGCTACGACAACGCCCGCGAGGTCGCATTTCAAGTCTCTGACAATCTCCTTTTGCGCCTGAGTCAGGAGGTGGCTTCCGAAGAAGCTGCCTTTCTGGCTACATTCGACCGGCATCGCGAGCGGATATTGTTGCTGGCAAAAAATATATATACGCCGGGCGCGCGCAATACATACACCATTTCGTAATGGCGGCGGCTTGCAGGCAGAGCAGCGTGCCAGGTGCCCCAACCTTTGCACTCAAGTCGCAGACAGGTCAGGCAACAAGCGATCAAACTCCCGCTTCACGACCGCGTAGCATTCGCATACGCGTTTTTCCAGCCCCACCCGGTCGAGTACAGCAATATGCCCATGGCTGTAGCGGATCAGACCGGCGGCCTGGAGTTTCAAGGCGGCCTCGGTCACGCCGGAGCGCCGCACCCCGAGCATGTTGGCAATGAGTTCCTGCGTCATCGTCAGGTCGTTGGAGGGCAGCCGGTCGATGCTCAGCAGCAGCCATCGGCACAGTTGCTGATCGATGGAGTGATGGCGGTTGCATACCGCGGTTTGCGCCATCTGGGTAATGAGGGCCTGGGTATAGCGCAGCAACAGGCGCTGCAAAGATCCGCCCCGCACGAACTCGTGCTTCAGGAGCGTTGCGCTCAGGCGGTATCCGTGCCCGGCGCTTTGCACGATGGCGCGGCTCGGGGTCGTTTCGCCCCCCATGAAAATGGCAATCCCTACCATCCCCTCATTGCCCACGATTGCAATCTCGGCGGAGGCCCCATCTTCCATCACGTACAGTAGTGAAATGATCGAATCGGTCGGGAAATAGACGTAGCCCTGTTGATCTCCTGACTCGTAGACGACATGGGCCAGCGGCAGCTCCACCAGCGCCAGGTGTGGTGCGAGGCGCTCCCAGTCGACAGCCGGCAGTGCAGCGAGAAGGTGATTGGACTTCGGATCGTGCGTGACGCTCATGACTGCATCTCACCGCTCATAACAGGTTGATATCAGTGAATCCGACCTTGCCCAAGGCTTGGCGCCCAGACTACGGGACGGTAGAGGATCACTTGCCCTTGTCAATATAGGTCAGCGGGTAGACAAGGCAAATGCCAGACAAGAGTGCACTGCAAGTCATGCCCACTTCCGCGGATGGGCGCTCTCGGGTTTCGCCCCCTGCCCGCTCGGGCGATCTGACTGCAATGGAATAAATGCCCCGATCCGTACGCCTGCGGACGGCATTCCTCCGCACCCTGGCTCATATTTCACAGCGGTGCGCCTCTTTCTAGCCTCGTGAAACAAGGCCGTGGCTGACGAAAGTTCCCGCGGCAACAACGGTGCCACGGCGTTTTTTTGCTTCCGGAACCGAGCAATGTCCCGTCCATGAACCTGAACCTCTCATTCATGCTGCACGCATCTGGCGCGCCCTCCGTGCCGCCACCATGGGACAGCATGGCGCCGGTACGGGAGGAGTTGTTCGGCATAGAACGGCTGGAGCAGCACGCGCAAAGCCTCGCCGCCGCCCAGCCGGTAACCGCATCGCCGCCACGCGTGCCATCCCTGCGCAGCCGGCTCAGCGACAATGCGACTGTCCTGCTGGCCGCCTATCGGGCGAGCGCTGCCGAGGTGGAAGGCGGCGCCGAGGTGGCGCCGGCGGCGGAATGGCTACTCGACAACTATCACATCGTCGAGGAGCAGATCCGCGAGATCCGGGACGACCTGTCCCCCGGCTACTATCGCCAGTTGCCCAAGCTCGCCGACGGGCCATTCGCTGGCTATCCACGCGTTTTCGGGGTGGCCTGGGCCTTTGTCGCCCATACTGACAGCTACCTCGACCCCGACATCCTGCGCCGCTTTATCGCCGCCTATCAGCGCGTCCAGCCGCTGACGATCGGCGAGTTGTGGGCGGTTGCGATCACGCTGCGCATTGTCCTGGTCGAGAACCTGCGCAGGCTCACCGGGCAGATCACCGCCGGCCGGGTTGCCCGCGCCGATGCGGATGCGCTGGCCGTGCGGCTGCTGGCCACAGGGGGCGCCCGCACGGCACTCGAAACCGATATTGCCGCACGCCCTGCTGCGCCGCTGTCCGAGTTGTTCGCCGCGCAACTCGCCAGGCGCCTGCGCGACCAGGACCCGAGAACCATGCCGGCACTGGGCTGGCTTGAGAAGCGCCTCGGGCTGCAGGGTACTTCGGTCGATGAGGTGGTGCTGCACGCGCAGCAGCGGCAAGGCGCCTCCAACGTGACGGTGCGCAACATCATCACGAGCATGCGGCTGATGTCCGATATCGACTGGGCCGAGTGGTTCGAGAGCGTCAGCCTGGTCGACGCGCGGCTGCGCGCGGGCAGCGCTTTTGCCGGGATGGATTTTCCGACCCGCAACCTGTACCGCAACGCAATCGAGGAACTCGCGCGCGGTGCCTCGTGCCCGGAACTCAGGGTTGCCGATCTGGCGCTCAGCGCCACGCCAATGTCGGCGTCCTCAGCGGGTGAGGTGGACGATAGGGTCGACGCGACCGAGGCCGGTCATCAGGCCGATCCGGGCTATCACCTGATCGGCCCAGGCCGCTGTGCGCTCGAACGAGCCATCGGGTTTCGCGCCCCGCCCCGCCTGTGGATCAGCCGCTTCAGCAAGCAACTGGGCATCGGCGGCTACGTCGGCGCACTCCTGCTCGCCACTGCCGGCCTGCTGGCGTTCGCTCTATGGATCTTGCCGGCTGCCAGCCTGGCGCCCGGCTGGCTTGTCCTGCTGGGACTGATCTGGATCGTACCGGCCAGCGAGGTCGCTGCAACGCTGGTCAATCGCGCGCTTGCCGGGCGACTGGGTGCGACGATCCTGCCCGGCCTGGAGCTCAAGGCGGGCGTTCCGCCCTCGCTGCGCACGCTGGTGGTCGTGCCAACGCTGCTGACCGGCGAGGCCGAGCTGAGCGAGCAGATCGAGCGGCTGGAGGTGCACCACCTCGCCGGCGCAGGCGGCGACCTGAGCTTTGCTTTGCTGACCGATGGCGTCGACGCCGACCAGGAGGTGCTGCCTGCCGACGCCCACCTGCTTGCCGTCGCCAGCGCGGCGATCGCCCGGCTGAACCAACGCCATGGCCCGGGTCCGGCCGGCGACCGCTTCCTGCTGCTTCACCGCCGGCGCCTCTTCAATGCCGCGCAAGGCCGGTGGATGGGATGGGAGCGCAAACGCGGCAAGCTGCTCGAGCTGAACCGGCTGCTGCGCGGCGCGACCGACACGAGCTACGTCGCCGTCGATGGTCAGGCGCCGCGGGTGCCGGCCGGTGTGCGCTACGTCATCACCCTCGACGCCGACACGCGGCTGCCACGCGACGCCGCGCTGCGCCTGATCGGCAAGATGGCCCATCCGCTGAACCGGCCACGGTTCGATGCGGCCCGGCAGCGCGTCGTGGGCGGCTATGGCATTCTCCAGCCGCGTGTCACGCCTTCGCTGCCGATCGGCCGTGAGGGGTCGCTCTTCCAGCGGATTTTCTCCGGGCCGGGCGGCATCGACCCCTACGCGGCGGCCGCCTCCGACGTCTACCAGGATCTCTTTGGCGAGGGATCCTTTACGGGCAAGGGCATCTATGATGTCGATGCTTTTGAAGCCGCGCTCAGCGGCCGGGTCCCGGAGAACGCGTTGCTCAGCCATGACCTGTTCGAAGGGGTGTTCGCCCGTGCCGGGCTGGCCTCCGACGTCGAGGTGGTGGAGGAGTTTCCTCCGCGCTACGACGTGGCGGCCAGGCGACAGCATCGGTGGACGCGCGGAGACTGGCAACTGCTAGGCTGGATCTTCGGGCACCACCAAGGCATCCACGCGGTACCGGCCATCGGCCGCTGGAAGATGCTGGACAACCTGCGCCGCTCGCTGCTCGCGCCCTTTTTGCTCCTGAGCCTGGTGCTGTGCTGGTTCCTGCCCTGGCCGGCGGGGCTGCTGGCGACTGTCCTGCCGCTGGCTGCCATTGCCATTCCGGCCGTCCTGCCGGGCATCTTGTCCGGTCTGCGGCACCGCAGCGGCATGCGCCTGCGCAACCATGTGCAGGCGCTGCTCGCAGACCTGCGGCTAGCCGCCACCCAGACCTTGCTGGGGCTGGCCTTCGTGCCCGACCAGGCCTGGCGCACGGGTGACGCCATCGCCAGAACGCTGGCGCGGCTGTTTTTCACGCACCGCCATCTGCTCGACTGGACCACGGCCGCGCAGTCCGCCACGCGCCCGCGGCTGGACCTGGCCGGCTTTTACCGGCTGATGGCCGGCGGCACGCTGCTCGCGCTGTCGATGGCCGCCGCCGGCGTGGGGCTGCTGCCATCGTCATTGCCGCTCGTGCTGCCCTTTGCCCTGCTATGGCTGACGGCGCCAGCCCTTGCCCTGTGGACCAGCCGTGCGCCGGCCGTTGCGCGCCGGCTTGCCCTGCCGGCGACCGACGCGCTTGCGCTGCGCCTCACCGCGCGCCGCACCTGGCGCTTCTTCGAGACCTTCGTCACGCCAGCGGACAACATGCTGCCGCCCGACAACTTCCAGGAGACGCCCAGGCCCGTGGTGGCGCACCGGACTTCGCCGACCAATATCGGGCTCTACCTGCTGTCGGCCATCGCCGCGCGCGACTTCGGCTGGGCCGGGACCACCGAAACGGTAGAGCGCATGGAAGCGGCGTTCGCAGCGATGCGCAAGCTGCCGCGCTACCGGGGCCACTTCCACAACTGGTACGAGACGCTGGGCCTGCAGGCGCTGCATCCCGCTTATGTTTCGTCGGTCGACAGCGGCAACCTCGCCGCGCACCTGATCGTGGTCGCCAACGCTTGCGAAGAATGGACGACCTCCCCTGCGCCAGATCCCTGCCACGGACTGGCGGACACTGCGCGCCTGGCAAGCGAGGCCCTGGCTGCACTGCCCCTCGCACACAGCGCCTCCGGACGGCAGCTCGGCGGACTACTGGCCGAGATCGACACCATGCTCGCTGGCTCACTCGACATGGCGGCAGGGGCGACGCGGGCACCGGCGCTCGGGCGACTTACGGAGAAGGTTGTCACGCTGGCGCATGACATCGAGCCGGCCGCCGACGATGACACTGTTGCCGACCTGGCCTTCTGGGCCAGTGCGCTGCAGCGCGCCGTCACCGAGCATGAGCGCGACCAGCTGCAGCAGGCTGAAGCGCCGCAGGCGTTGGCCGCCAGGCTGACGGTGCTCGCCCACACTGCGCGCGAACTGGCGCTGGCGATGGACTTTGCCTTCCTGCTCGATCCGGCGCGCAAGCTGCTGTCGATCGGCTATTCGCTTGCCGACAACCGGCCCGATGTCAGTTGCTACGACCTGCTCGCCTCCGAAGCGCGGCTCGCCAGCCTGTTCGCCATTGCCAAGGGCGATGTGTCGACCCCGCACTGGTTCCGGCTGGGGCGCATGGCGACACCACTTGGCAAGGGCTCGGCACTGATTTCGTGGTCGGGCTCGATGTTCGAGTACCTGATGCCGTCGCTGGTGATGCGCGCCCCCGCGGGCAGCCTGCTCGAGCAGACCGCGCGCCTGGTGGTTGCGCGCCAGCAGGGCTACGGGCAGTCGCTGGGGATTCCCTGGGGCGTATCCGAATCTGCGTACAACGCCCGCGACAGGGAGTTCACCTACCAGTACTCGAACTTCGGCGTCCCCGGCCTGGGGCTCAAGCGGGGCCTGTCCGAGAACGCGGTGATCGCCCCCTATGCCACTGGGCTGGCGGCCATGGTCGATCCGCAGGCCGCACGCGACAACTACCGGCGCCTGGCCGAACTCGGCGCCCTTGGACGCTACGGGTTCTACGAGGCGCTGGACTACACACGCGCACGCCTGGCCGAGGGCGAGACGGTCGCCATCGTGCGCAGCTTCATGGCGCACCACCAGGGCATGACCATCGTTGCCATCGCCAACGCCCTCGACGACGGCCGCATGCGCGGGCGCTTCCATCGCGAGCCGATGATCCAGGCCTGCGAACTGCTGCTGCAGGAACGCATGCCGCGCAACGTCGCCGTGGCGCACCCCCGCGCCGAGGAAGTGAAGGTCTCGGCGGCCGCGGTACAGCCGCAGGACGCTGCGGTGCGGCGCTTCACGGCGCCGGCAACTGGCAACCCCGTCACCCATCTGCTGTCCAACGGACGCTACACCGTGATGCTGACCACCACGGGAATGGGCTACAGCCGCTGGCGGGACCTGGCCGTCACGCGCTGGCGGGAAGATGCAACCCGCGACGATTCGGGCTCCTTCATCTTCCTGCGCGATACGCAAAGCGGCACCACCTGGTCTGCCAGCGCGCAGATGGCGGCCGATGGCGAGCGCGGCGGCGAAGTGGTGTTCGCCGAAGATTGCGCCGAGTTCGTCCGGCACGACGGCAGCCTGACAACCATCCTGGAAGTCCTGGTTTCCGGCGAGGACGACGGCGAGGTCCGCCGCGTATCGCTGGTCAACAACGGGCGCCGCCCACGCGAGATCGAGCTCACTTCCTATGCCGAAGTCGTGCTCGCCGCGCGCGCGTCCTACGACGCGCATCCGGCCTTTTCCAGGATGTTCATCCAGACCGCACACCTGCCCGAGTCCGGTGCGCTGACCGCGACACGCCGCCCGCGCTCGCCCGGGGAGCCGCCGGTGTGGGCTGCCCATTTCAGCGTGCTGGAAGGCGAGCTTGTCGCCGATCCGCAGTACGAGTCAGACCGCGCACGCTTCCTGAAAGATGGCCGCACGCCCGCCGCGTGTGCAGTCGTCACAGCCGGACTGCCGCTCTCGAACACGGTCGGTACGGTCCTCGACCCGATCTTCTCGCTCAGGCAGCGCGTGCGGATTGCGCCCGGGGGCAGCGCGCGGGTGGCCTTCTGGACCGTCGTTGCGTCGTCGCGCGCCGGTCTGCTGGACCTGATCGACAAGCACCAGGACCGCAACGCCTTCGACCGGGCCAAGACCCTGGCCTGGACGCAAGCCCAGGTCGAGCTTCGCCACCTTGACGTCGACGCGGCGGAAGCGGCCGACTTCCAGCGCCTCGCAGCCCCGCTGCTCTACGCCGATGCCCGCTTCAGGGCCCCGCCCGACGCCATCCTGCGCGGCGCGGGTCCGCAGTCGGGACTGTGGCCGCTGGCGATCTCCGGCGACTTGCCGGTTGTCCTCCTGCGCATCGACGAGATCGAGGACATCGTCCAGGTGCGCCAGTTGTTGCGCGCCCACGAATACTGGCGCATGAAGGGGCTTGGTGTCGATCTGGTCATCGTCAACGAGCGCGCCTCGTCCTATATCCAGGACCTGCAGATGGCGATCGAGACCGCGGTTCGCAGCAGCCATTCGCAAAGCCAGACGGGCGAGGAAGCGGTGCGCGGATCGGTCTATACCTTGCGTGCCGACATGATGACTCCCGAAGCCCGCGCCCTGCTCCAGTCGGTCGCGCGCGTCGCGCTGATTGCCCGACGCGGTTCCATCGCGGACCAGCTAGCCCGACTGCCCGGCGCGGCGGCCCCGCTTGCCGTACCGGCCCGGCGCCGTCAGCGCGCGCCACCGTCACTGCCGACAGTGCCGGCACCAGCCGAGCTCGAGTTCTTCAACGGCCTGGGTGGCTTCGACCGGGACGGCCGGGAATATGTCGTGGTGCAGAACGCCGAGCGGTCGACTCCCGCCCCATGGATCAACGTGATGGCGAATCCCGGCTTTGGCTTCCACGCGTCGGCCAGCGGCAGCGGCTGCACCTGGGCAGAGAACAGCCGCGACAACCAGCTGACGCCCTGGTCCAATGACGCTGTCGCGGACCCATGTGGCGAGGCAATCTATATCCGCGACGAGAACAGCTTCCAGGTCTGGAGCGCCACCGCGCAGCCGATCCGGGACAACGGCACCTACACGGCGCGCCATGGCCACGGTTACAGCTGCTTCACCCATGATGCCGATGGGATCGCGCTGTCGCTGCTGCAGTACGTTGCGCTGGACGATCCGATCAAGATTTCGCGGCTGACGCTGCGCAATCTCTCCGGCACCCCGCGCCGGCTTTCCGTGACGGCCTATACGGAATGGGTGCTTGGTACCTCCCGGGGGGCTTCGGCGCCATTTATCACGACGGCGCCGGACCAGGCCACCGGCGCCATCCTGGTCCGCAACCCGTGGAGCACGGCGTTTGCGGGTCGCGTGGCTTTTGCCGATCTGGGCGGCAGGCAGACCGCCTGGACCGCCGATCGTACCGAGTTCCTTGGCCGGAATGGCGGCCCGGACGCGCCCGCGGCGCTGCTCGGCAAGGCACCCTTGTCCGGCACGACCGGGGCTGGCCTCGACCCCTGCACGGCCTTGCAGTGCAAGGTCGAGCTGGCGGCCGGCGAAACCGTTGAAGTCGCTTCGTTCATCGGACAATGCGCCTCGGCCGCCGAGGCCAGCGCGCTGATTGCGCGCTATCGCCAGGCAGATCTCGACGCCGTACTGGCGACAGTGACCCGGCACTGGCAGCGCCTGCTTGGCGCGGTACAGGTCAGCACACCGGACCGCGCCATGGACATCATGCTCAACGGCTGGCTTCTCTATCAGACGCTGGCCTGCCGCATCTGGGCGCGCGCGGCCTTCTACCAGGCAAGCGGGGCCTATGGATTCCGCGACCAGTTGCAGGACCATATGGCGCTCACCCTTGCCAGTCCCGACGCCACGCGGCGGCACCTGCTGCGCGCCGCCGGGCGGCAGTTTGTCGAAGGCGACGTCCAGCACTGGTGGTTGCCGCATTCCGGGCAAGGCGTGCGGACCCGGATTTCCGACGACCGCGTGTGGCTAGCGTTCGCTACCGCCAGCTATATCGCCAGCTCGGATGACACCGGCGTGCTGGACGAGACGGTTCCGTTCCTGGAGGGCCAACTGCTGGGCCCCACCGAGGCCGACGCCTTCTTCCAGCCGATGGTCTCGGATGTATCAGCCTCACTGTTCGAACATTGCGCGCGCGGGATCGACGGCTGCATTGCGCATACCGGCGAGCACGGGCTGCCGCTGATTGGCGGCGGCGACTGGAACGATGGCATGAACCTCGTCGGCGCGGGCGGCAAGGGCGAAAGCGTCTGGCTGGGCTGGCTGCTGGCACGCACCCTCGCCATGTTTGCACCGTTGGCGCAGACCCGCGATGCCGGGCGCGCCAACCGCTGGCGCGCGCATGCGGCCTTGCTGCGCGAGGCGCTGGAGCGTGCCGCCTGGGACGGCGACTGGTATTGCCGCGCGAGCTTCGACAACGGCACCTGGCTCGGCTCGAAAGACCGTGAGGAATGCCGTATCGACGCCATCGCGCAGTCATGGGCCGTGCTGTCGGGCGCGGCCGATCCCACTCGTGCCCGTGCCGCGATGGCATCGCTGGAAAAGTACCTGGTGCGCCGCGACGACGGGCTGGCATTGCTGTTCACACCACCCTTCGACAAAGGCGCCCTCAATCCCGGCTACATCAAAGGCTACCCGCCCGGCCTGCGCGAGAACGGCGGGCAATACAGCCATGCAGCGATGTGGGCAGTCCTCGCATTCGCCAGGCTCGGCGAGGCCGACAAGGCGGTCAAACTGTTCTCTCTGCTCAACCCGATCAACCATGCGCTGACACCCGTAGCGGTCGGGCGCTACAAGGTCGAGCCCTATGTGGTGGCGGGCGACGTCTACTCGGTGGAGCCCCACATCGGCCGAGGCGGCTGGACCTGGTACACGGGTGCCGCGGGATTGATGTATCGCGCCGGGGTGGAGGGCATCCTGGGGATCCGGATCGAGGGCGGGCGGCTGGTCGTTGCCCCTTGCATTCCGGCCTCGTGGCCAGGCTTCAAGGCCACAGTGAACGTGGCGTCTACCCGCTATGAGATCAACGTGGAAACGTCATTGCACCGCGCCGACGGTGTCTCGCAGGCGCTCCTTGACGGCGTCAGCATCCCCTGTAAGGACGGCCAGGCTGGCGTCCCGCTTGATGGGGGCGAGCACACGCTGCTGGTCCTGGTCTAGCTCCCCCGTATCCGGTCAATCAATCCGTACCGGCGCCTCGTCAAGCGTACGGCACCGGACCGACGCGAGATCCCATCCGAACTACGCTTTGAACAGGACACACCAATGAAGAGGAATACATCATGAACAAGGATCAAGTGAAGGGCCGGGTCACGGAGGCCGCCGGGAAAGTCAAGGAAGCCTTTGGCAAGATGACTGGAAACAGGCAAACGCAAGTGGCGGGAACCCTGAAGAAGGATATCGGCAAGACGCAGGCAGCGTATGGCGACGTCAAGGCGGATATCAAGAAGGCGGAATAGAGCAATACGGAGAGAGGGGCGAGCACCCGAACCGGCGCAGCCCCGGCGGGGATGGGAAAGGCGGCCAGTCAGCTGGCCGCCTTCTCCCGATTCGGCTTTCCCTCGATACATGCCGACGCCAGGAGACACCCATGCTGGACACGATGCTGAATCAATTCCCTCCGATGGAGCAGGAGGCTTTCCGCGAGACCTGCCTGCGCAATGGCGTTGCACCCGACGGATTTACCGTGACCGCAGTTGAAGACGCGGCAGGCGGCCGCACCGTCTCGGTAGGCTTCGGGAGAGAAATCCGCCAATACAACGGAAACCTGGGCGCGCAATGGACGGTCGATTTCGAGGACGACCTGAAATCGCGCGTGTTCGGCTGATGTTGTTGCCGAGGCAGGCAGCACGGCACTCCTCAAACGGACAGCAACGCTTATCGCCGCGCGCAGCATGGTCCCCTGCATCGGCACGCTTTTCGCCGCCTCCGTACGCTGTCGTACCGCATTCACATACGCATTGGCGTACGCTGAATCATTTCCAGACTAGGACGCTGTACAGCCTCCTGCCGCTGGCAGAGGAATACTGCGTGAGCACGCCAATCCCATGGAGTCATCGTGAACATCATCACCAGCGCTGGTCCTCTCATATCGCTGATCGCCGGCATCCTGATTCTTGTCATGCCGCGGCTGCTCAACTACATCGTCGCCATTTACCTTATCGTCATCGGCCTGCTGGGACTGTTTGGCGGACATCTGCGCTGAGCGGAAGCGGTGGCCCAGCTTCGCTCCGGATGTCCCCTTCCGGGCATCAGCACGGCCGGCCAGTCGAGATACATCATGCGTACCCTGCTCTGTCTTCGCTTCAAGAATGCCGCTTCCGCCCGTAACGGCTGGGCAAAACTGCTTCCCCTCGTGCGTGCGCCTGCCCATGTGGCTGGCCCCTGGTTCGTGGGCCTGGGCCTGCTTCCGGTCGAGAGCTTTCCAGGTGCGGACGCCACGCACACCACCTTCCGGCATGAAGGCTCGATCGCCGGCTATGCCAGCTTTGCAATACTTGGCCTGGCGCTGGCAGGGTATTACGGCGACCATTCCGCCCCGCTGAGCGGCCTTACCACCTATGGCCTTGGCTTCGTGGCCTTCGGCGTCTGTGGCTGGCTCCTTGGTGCGTTGTTGGGCTCAATGTTGCCGCGACAGCGGCTGGCGCGGGCCGCCGCACTCTTGTCGCAGGACGAAATCATCATGATCGTCGGATGCAAATCTTCCGAGAAGGAAACGATCAAGACACTGCTATACGAGATGGGTGGAGTCGGCATTGACGAGCACGGCGACTTCCTGCCACATCTGCACTGGACCTGAGCGTGAACTAAAGCAAAAGCCCCGCGCGGATGGCTCCGGCGGGGCTTGGACGAATCTGGTTGCGGGGGCAGGACTTGAACCTGCGACCTTCGGGTTATGAGCCCGACGAGCTGCCAACTGCTCCACCCCGCGGGGCGAACTATACGCTGGTTGGCGGCACCTGGATACCCCTTACCCAAAAAAACTGTGCAGATTGCTCACTCCCTGCCCTCCGGCGCCTTGCGTTCAGAATCCAACATTCTGCCGCCCCTTGAGCTTCAGCAACGTACGCGCCTCTTCCTGCGTGGCAACCTCCAGCGAAAGCGCTTCAATCACACTGCGCACGCGCAGGACCTGCGCGGCATTGCTGTCGGCCAGCTTCCCGGGTCCGTCCCACAGCGAGTCCTCCAGCCCGACGCGTACGTTGCCGCCCATCGCCGCGGAGATCGCCGCCAGCGGCATCTGGCTGCGGCCGGCGCCCAGCACTGACCAGACATAGTCCTTGCCGAACAGCCGGTCCGCCGTGCGGCGCATATGCATCAAGTCCTCCATGTGCGCGCCGATGCCGCCTCGCAGCCCGAATACGGACTGGATCAGCAGCGGCGGCGTCAGCAGCGCGCGATCGAGAAAATGGGCGGCCGTGTACAGGTGCCCGATGTCGTAGCACTCGATCTCGAAGCGAGTCTGGTTCTCGCTGCAGGACTGAAGAATGTAGGCGATATCCTTGAAGGTGTTCCTGAAGATGCCGTCATAGCTTTGCGCGAGATAAGGCCGTTCCCAGTCGTGTCGGAATGCCTTGAAGCGGTCCAGCAATTCGTACAGTCCGAAGTTCATCGAGCCCATATTGAGCGAGGCGACTTCCGGGCGCAATTGCAGTGCCGGCTGCAGGCGCTCCTCCACGCTCATCGTCGGCGCACCGCCGGTTGTCAGGTTGATCACCACGTCCGATGCCGCCTTGATGGTTGGCGCGAACCGGCGGAACAGTGCCGGGTCCTGCGACGGGCGCCCGTCCGCCGGATCGCGCGCGTGCAGGTGGACGATGGCGGCACCGGCCCGCGCGGCGTCGATTGCGCTTGCCGCGATGTCATCCGGCGTAACCGGCAGGTGGGCCGACATGGACGGGGTGTGGATCGAACCGGTGATGGCGCAGGTGATGATGACTTTGTTCATGGTGTTTCCGCTTTCGGTGATGACATCGCACGGATGCCGTTGTCGCTACCGGCTGGCATCGCCGCCCCACTCCTCGCGTGCCCGGTCCCGTATGGCAAAGCCCGCCTGCGCCAGCCGTTCGCGCACGTGGCCGTAACCGCGCACGCTGGCTGGCCAGCCAAGCAAGGCCTGCAAGCGTTCGGTCGGCCACTGCGCCGCGGCGTGCCCGAGCAGGTCAAGGTCTGCCTCATAGGCCGCCAGCACGCGGCGATTGAGCTGGGCTTCGGCGCCCCGCGCGAACGGATCGAGCCGGCTGCCGCGCAGGAAGCGCGCACCGGCCAGCAGGCGGAACGCGGGCCGGACCCACGCCCCGACGGCGGTCTTGCCGATCTTCCCCGTCACCTTGTCCAGCTTGCCGAAGGGGCCACCCGCGAGATGGAAGCTGACCTTGAAGTCGCCCTCGAAGCCGTCGCGCAAGGACTGCATGAACGCCGGGGGCGAATACAGGCGCGCCACCTCGAACTCGTCCTTGACCGCCAGCACACGGTAGTACTGCGTTGCCACCTCCCGCAGCAGCGCGTGCGCATCGCTGCGGCCCGCCAGCATCCGGCGCACTACCTCGATCCGTGCGCGGTAGCACGTGGCCAGCGCCGCGTTCTGGTAGTCGACGAGGCTCCGGGCCCGGTCCTCGATCAGTTCGGCCAGCGGTCCGTCGGCCTTCTTCAGGAACTGGACCACCTGCGCGGGCGCCTGCAGGCGCCGCACTGCGGCGTGGTCGTGCGCCAGCCATCGACCCAGCGTGAATGCCTTGTGGTTGGTGCCGGTCGCCACGCCGTTGAGTTCGATGGCTTTCTCCATCGCCGCGCGCCGCACCGGGATCACGCCCTTCTGCCAGGCATACCCGAGCAGCAGCATGTTGGAGAGGATGGCGTCGCCAAGGAGCTGCTGCGCGAGCGCCGCCACATCGACGAACTCCGCGCGCACGCCCAGCGCCCCGCTCAACCGCTGCCTCAGGCCGGCCTCATCCGCCGACCAGTCCGGCTGGCTGGTGAAGTCGCTGGTGGGCACGATCCCGGTGTTGACGAAGGCGCGCGCCTGTCCCGCTCGCAGTCAGGACAGCGCGTCCGCGCCCGCGGCGACAATCGGGTCGCATCCCAGCAGGACATCGGTCTCCGCACTGCCGATGCGCGCGGCGTGCAGCAGTTCGGCGCGCGGCGCAATGCGGATGTGGGAGCCGACCGCGCCATACTTCTGCGAGAGCCCGGTGACGTCGAGCGAGCTGCCGGCCTTGCCGTCCAGGTGCGCCGCCATGGTCAGCACCGCGCCGATGGTGACCCCGCCAGTGCCGCCGATGCCCGCCACCAGGATTGCCGTCGGCGCGAAATCGCCGGGGATCTCAACGTCCGGCAGCGCGGGAATCGTCAGGTCGCCGTCCTTGCCGCGCTGTGGCCGGCGCGGCCTGGCGCCATCGAGCGTGGCAAAGCTGGGGCAGAAGCCGCGCACGCACTACAGGTCCTTGTTGCACGAAGACTGGTTGATCTGCCGTTTGCGGCCCAGCGGCGTCTCCAGCGGTTCGATCTCTAGTTCGGCGTAGCCCGGCGTGGTGGCATGGAGTGCCGCAGAATCCACTGGCCGAAGCAGCGCAAGGATGTCACGCCGCGGCTCAATCAAACCGCTACATGCCGGCCTGAGCTGCCAAGGTCGGACTGGATTGCGGCCAGTTTGACATACAACGTGCTCCGCGAAATTCCCAGCGTCCTGGCGGCCATGGAAATATTGCCGTGGGAATTCGCGATCGCATCGAGTATCGCTTGTCTTTCCATTTCCTCAAGACGACCGGGCGGGGCAGCCATTGAAGGCGAGGTGGAAACCGAGTCCTTTGGCGTCTGCGCGATGCTCGGGGGTAATAGAGACGTATCGATGATGTGGCCTTCGCTGAGCGCGAACATCACCTCGAACACATTCTGCAGCTCACGTATGTTGCCCGGCCAGCGGTAGCGCAGAAGCGCCTGCCACACGGCGGGTTCAGGCTGCTTGGGCGCACAGCCATACTTGCGCGCCAGCTTGCTGTTGAGATGCGCAATGATTGCCTCGATATCGCCAGGCCGGTCGCGCAGCGGCGGCAGTAGCAGGCTGACGACGCAGAGGCGGTGGTACAGGTCTTCGCGGAAGCGCCCGGCGGCGATCTCCTTCTGCAGATCGCGGTTAGTGGCAGCGACGATGCGCACCGAAACGCGCCGCTCGCGGGTATCGCCCAGGCGGACCACAACGCCATCCTGCAGCACGCGCAGCAAGTGGGGCTGCATTTCAAGCGGCATCTCGCCGACTTCGTCCAGAAACAGCGTACCGCCGTCGGCCTGCTCAAACTTGCCCGCCAGGCCACCACGGCGGGCGCCTGTAAAGGCGCCATCGGTATAGCCGAAGAGTTCGCTGGCCAGCAGCTCACGGGTGAAAGCGCCGCAGTTGACGGCAATGAACGGACCCTCGGGGCGATTTCCCGCGCGATGCAACGCCCGGGCAAAGAGTTCCTTCCCGGCTCCGGTCTCGCCCAGCAGCAGTACCGGCAGGTCGAGAGGGGCGATACGGCGCGCGCGCGCCTTGGTCGCCTCCAGCACCTCGCTGGTCCCGATGATCTCGCCAAATGCATCGTTGGCTGCCATCGGTGCCGTGGCCATGGGCAGCGATACGGCGGGTCGATGCTGGCGCGCCCCGAGCGGGATCACCAGCATCGTACCCAGCATGCCGTCATGGTCCTTGATGGGGTGCAGCCATTCGGATCGCAGCCATTGCGGGCGTTGGCAACACCGGTCGATATCGGGCAGTGTCAGGTCGAGTCCTGGCACCTGCCCGCCAACTTCGCAGGGCAGCCGCACGTCATAGCTCTCCCGCGCCGCCTGCGCATTGCCGTTGGTACGGACAATGCGCCCGCGGCTGTCGACGAGCACAACGTAGTCGCTGGCGTAACGGATGAAATGATCGATCGACCGGGTGAGCAGACGCTCGTGCAGGGCAACGTTGCGGCGGGCCAGTTCGCATTCGATCTGGCTGGCGGCAGCCACCACCAGGCCCAGGGTGTGGCCATGGAAAGTTTCCTTGACGCCGGATATATCCACCACGCCCAGCAGGGTGCGACCAAAGGGGTCAAAAATGGGGGCCGCGGCGCAGGTCCAGCGTTTGACGTCCAGGCAGAAATGCTCGTTGGCATGAATCTGAACCGGAGCGGCGGTGGCAATGGCGGTGCCGATGGCATTGGTACCGATGACGTCCTCATTCCAGCAGCCGCCGGTGGCCAGGTTGATCCTCTCACCGACGCTGCGCGCCCGGGTCTCGCCATTGAGCTGCAGAATGGTGCCGCCGGGGTCGCAGAGCATGATGAGGGTACCGCATTCGCGCAGGATCTCGCGCAGGCCCTCGAGTGCCGGGCGCGCGGCATCGCACAGATCCCGGCTCTGCCGCTGCAACTGGCGGACATGTTCGGTGGCTGCGCCCGGTGCGGAGTGCTTGGCAGGATCAACGGCCTCGGACCGACATCGCTGCCAGGATGCGAGGACAACGCTTCGCACCCCCTTCGCTTCCAGGGGCTGGTCCTGCAGAAAACGCTCCCAAGCCGACGCCACAACCAGTTCGTCGCCGATGCGGGGGATCAGGGCGCCGAAATGTGAAGATGGCATCGGGGCGATCACTATCCGTTGACTGCAGTAACCGTAAGCCCTTGCTATCCCCAAGTCAACAAGCTCTTTTCAGAATGATTTGTGCTCTGCAGCAAAGCAACCAGAAGGTGTCCGGTTTCCGGTCATCGTGGCTTCAGGTGTCCGGAAACCGGACAGCGACATTGGTCTTTCCCGACGCGCCAGGGCACGGGTTCAGGCAGTGGCTTGCGGTGAATCCCCGAACGTCCCTCACTCGAATCCGAATCGGGAAGCCGCTCGCACCACCGGCACGCTTCGCGAGGCTCTGAGCGCGAGCGGCCTGATAGCGTTGCGGCACGCAGCCAGCACATCGTTTGCCCAGGATTTCCAGACCTCGATCTGATCGCTGCAGCTCTCGCCATATAAGCACCACATACAGAAGTGCTCGCAGTTATTGGAAATCAGGCGATAGCGATCCTCGCCGAGGCGGGAGTAGGCGCGCTGGACGGCCTCGACCCCAGCGAACCTGGCTCCGGGGCTTTGCCGGACCCAGACCGGACGTCCTTGCGCGAATTCCGCAAGCGTGACCTCGTGCACCGGGCCGCGACGCAGTGACCGCGACAGACCCGCGTAGTGCACGACCTTGCCGCTCCCCGCATAGACGCCATGATGCGTGTAGCCAAGGCGATCGGTGACGAGATGGGCTCCGATCGCCGGGTCCGTGTCGGCAAGCCCTTCGACAATCAGGCGACTTGTCTTCGTTGAATCTTTCATGAGCTTCACCACGTTTCGCTGTCATTCGCATGGAACCAGCGCACAAGGCGTGCCAGCGCAGCAAGCGGCCTGCGTGGTGGAGAACAAGAAAGCCAAAGTGCATCGCAGCAGCGACAGGCAAGCGCCCTTCCCCAGGCCCGGCGCGATCCGCGCCGGGCAGTCGTCAATGCGGCCACGGCTGAAGCCGGTGCTTGCCTGAGGACAACCGCATTGAATTACTGGCCAGAGGGCGTCCGATTCCCGGACACCGCCGTGCAGGGTGTCGGGAATCCGGACAGTGACAGCAGCGCCCTGCTACCAGCGGTTTGGCCAGGGAATGCGGGCAACCCGTTGATTTCCATCGCGTACGAGGCTGCTCACCGGTGCCCGTCAGGCTTGGCACGCACCTTGCCATGGATGGTTCGTGGGAACTCCCACCATGACTACACCAATGACAGGAGGCAACATGCAACCGCAGTCCACCGTACAGGTGATGGGCATCGATGCTGGCGGCACGATGACCGACACATTCTTCGTGCGCTCCGATGGCCGCTTCGTGGTCGGCAAGGCGCAGAGCAATCCCGGCGACGAATCCCTTGCCATCTACAACTCTTCCGAAGACGCCCTCGCCCACTGGGAGCGGACCGTGGACGACGTCTATCCGGAGCTGGTGACTTGTGTTTACTCCGGGACGGCAATGCTCAACCGCATTCTCATGCGCAAGGGCCTTGCCGTCGGCCTGATCTGCAACCGCGGCTTCGAGCAGATCCATTCGATGGGCCGTGCGCTGCAGAGCTACCTGGGCTATGCCCTGGAGGACCGCATTCACCTGAACACCCACCGCTACGACGAGCCGCTGGTGCCCGTCTCGCGCACGCGCGGCGTCACCGAGCGTACCGACGTGCAGGGGAAGGTGGTCATCCCGCTGCGTGAAGACGAAGTCCGCCAGGCAACCCGGGATCTGGTGGAGGCCGGCTCGCAAGCCATCGTCATTTGCCTGCTGCAATCCCACAAGAACGAATCCAGCGAGCAACGCGCCCGTGACATCGTGCGCGAGGAGCTCAAAAAGCTGAAGGCGGATATCCCGGTCTTCGCCTCGGTGGACTATTACCCGTCGCGCAAGGAGAGCCACAGGATGAATACCACCATCCTTGAAGCTTACGGCGCGGAGCCTTCGCGGCAGACCCTGAAGAAGGTCAGCGATCGCTTCAAGAAGCACGGTGCCAGGTTCGACCTGCGGGTGATGGCCACGCATGGCGGCACCATCAGCTGGAAGGCCAAGGAGCTCGCGCGCACGATCGTGTCCGGCCCCATCGGCGGCGTCATCGGCTCCAAGCTGTTGGGTGAGTACCTGGGCGACGAGAACATTGCCTGCTCCGACATCGGCGGCACCAGCTTCGACGTGGCCTTGATCACCAAGGGCAATTTCGCCATCAAGTCCGATCCCGACATGGCCCGCCTGGTGCTCTCCCTGCCCCTGGTGGCAATGGACTCGGTCGGCGCCGGCGCTGGCAGCTTCGTGCGCCTCGACCCTTACAGCAAGTCGATCAAGCTTGGCCCCGACAGCGCCGGCTACCGCGTCGGCACCTGCTGGCCGGAAAGCGGCCTCGACACGGTGTCCGTTTCCGACTGCCACGTCGTGCTCGGCTACCTGAACCCGGAGAACTTCTTGGGCGGTGCCATCAAGCTCGACGTGCAGCGCGCCCGCGACCACATCAAGGCGCAGATCGCCGACCCGCTCGGCCTGTCGGTCGAGGATGCCGCCGCCGGCGTCATTGAGCTGCTCGATCTCACGCTCTCCGAGTACCTGCGCGCCAACATCAGTGCCAAGGGCTACAACCCGGCGGAATTCACCTGCTTCTCATACGGCGGCGCCGGCCCGGTGCACACCTACGGCTACACCGGGGGCGTCGGCTTCAAGGACGTCGTCGTGCCGGCCTGGGCGGCCGGCTTCTCGGCCTTCGGCTGCGCCTGCGCCGACTTCGAGTACCGCTACGACAAGTCAGTGGACCTTGGTGTTGCCCAGCACGCCCCCGAAGCCGACAAGGAAGCCGCCTGCAAAAGCCTGCAGGAAGCCTGGTCTGAACTGGCAGTCAAGGTCATCGAGGAATTCGTCCTCAACGGCTACAAGGCCGAGGACGTGCTGCTGATTCCCGGCTACAAGATGCAGTACATGGGCCAGCTCAATGACCTCGAAATCGTCTCTCCGGTGACCAGCGCCGCCACTGCCGCCGACTGGGACCAGATCGTCGAGGCCTTCGAGAACACCTACGGCCGCGTCTATGCGAGCTCCGCCCGCTCGCCGGAACTGGGCTTCTCGATCACCGGCGCCATCCTGCGCGGCACCGTCGTGACCCAGAAGCCGGTGCTGCCGGAAGACCCGGATGCCGGCCCGACGCCGCCCAGGGAAGCCTATCTCGGAACCCGTCCCTTCTACCGCCACAAGAAGTGGGTGGATGCCGCGCTCTGGAAGATGGAAGCCCTCAAGGCCGGCAACCACATCGTGGGTCCCGCCATCATCGAATCCGACGCCACGACCTTCGTCGTGCCCGACGGCTTCGAAACCACGATCGACAAGCACCGCCTGTTCCATCTCAAGGAAGTGAAGTAAGGAGACCCGCCATGAACATGATGAGCAATAAAGAAGTCGGCTTCGCCGACCTGCTGCAGAACGGCCAGACGCTCAAGCAGCACCGCGACGGCATCATCGAGCGCACCAAGGCCACCGGCCACTACAACGGCCTCGAGAAACTGGAATTCCGTGACAGCGACCCGATCGGCTACGAGAAGCTGTTCTCCAAGCTGCGCGGCGGCCTGGTGCATGCCCGCGAGACTGCCAAGAAGATCGCCGCCAGTCCCATCGTCGAGCAGGAAGGCGAACTCTGCTTCACGCTCTACAACGCCGCCGGCGACTGCGTCCTGACTTCGACCGGGATCATCATCCACGTCGGCACCATGGGCGCGGCGATCAAGTACATGATCGAGAACAACTGGGAAGCCAACCCCTGCATCAACCCCGGCGACATGTTCACGACCAATGACTGCGCCATCGGCAACGTCCACCCCTGCGACATCGCCACCATCGTGCCGATCTTCTGGAAGGGCCGGCTGATCGGCTGGGTGGGCGGCGTCACGCACGTCATCGACACCGGCTCGGTGACGCCGGGCTCGATGTCCACCGGCCAGACCCAGCGCTTCGGCGACGGCTACATGATCACCTGCCGCAAGACCGGGGTGAATGACGAGCCGCTGCGCGACTGGCTGCACGAGTCCCAGCGCTCAGTGCGCACGCCCAAGTACTGGATCCTCGACGAAAAGACCCGCATCGCCGGCTGCCACATGATTCGCGACCTGGTGGAGGAGGTGATTCGTGCCGACGGCATCGAGGCTTACGAGAAATTCACCTACGAGGTCATCGAAGAAGGCCGCCGCGGACTGCAGAGCCGTATCAAGGCCATGACCCTGCCGGGCAAGTACCGCAAGGTCTCCTTTGTCGACGTGCCATACAAGCATGATGACGTGCAGGTCTCCAACGCCTTCGCCAAGCTCGACTCCATCATGCATTCGCCGGTGGAAATGACCATCAAGCCGGACGGCAAGTGGCGCCTCGACTTCGAAGGTGCGAGCCGCTGGGGCTGGCATACCTTCAACGCCCACCAGGTGGCATTTACTTCCGGAATCTGGGTGATGATGTGCCAGACCCTAGTGCCCACCCAGCGCATCAACGACGGCGCCTACTTCGCCACCGAGTTCCGCTTGCCAAAGGGTACGTGGTGCAACCCGGACGACCGCCGCACCGGCCATGCCTACGCCTGGCACTTCCTGGTCTCCGGCTGGGCGGCGCTGTGGCGCGGTCTCTCCCAGTCCTATTTCAGCCGCGGCTATCTGGAAGAGGTCAACGCCGGTAACGCCAACACCTCCAACTGGCTGCAGGGCGGCGGCATCAATCAGGATGGCGAGATTCATGCGGTCAACAGCTTCGAGGCCAGCTCCTGCGGCACTGGTGCCTGCGCGGTCAAGGATGGCCTCAACCATGCCGCTGCGATCTGGAACCCGGAAGGCGACATGGGCGACATCGAGATCTGGGAGATGGCCGAGCCACTGCTCTACCTTGGCCGGAACGTCAAGGCCAACTCCGGCGGGTATGGCAAGTACCGTGGCGGTTGCGGCTTCGAGACGCTGCGCATGGTGTGGAACGCCCAGGACTGGACCATGTTCTTCATGGGCAACGGGTTCATGAACAGCGATTGGGGCATGATGGGCGGCTATCCTTCAGCCACCGGCTATCGCTTCGAGGCACACAAGACTGGGCTGGACAAGCGCATCGCCATCGGCGACTCCTTGCCTCTGGGCGGCGACATCGATCCGGGCGACCCGGACTACGAGCGCCACATCGATGCCACTGCCGTGGTCAAGCGTGACAAGCAGTGCATCACCACCGAGGACTGCTACGCCAACCACGACCTGTACCTCAACTATCTGCGTGGGGGGCCGGGCTTTGGTGACCCGATCGACCGGGATCCGAAGGCCATCGAAGCGGACCTCAACCAGAAGTTCCTGCTGCCGGAATATGCGCAGAAGGTCTATGGCGCCGTCTTTACCCAGGACGCCAAGGGCGTGTTCACGGTAGATGCAGGCAAGACCCAGGCCCGCCGTGCCGAGATCCGCAAGGAACGCCTGGCCCGGTCCCTGCCAACCCGCGAATGGATGAAGGAAGAGCGCGAACGCATCCTCAACAAGCACTCGTCCGTCCAGGTGCAACACATGTTCGCCACCAGCTTTGCCCTGTCGGAGAAGTTCACGCGGGAGTTCAAGGCATTCTGGAACCTCCCCGCGGACTGGCAGTTGCTGGAGGAAGAACTGGGCGTGCCGTCATACGGCGCCAAGCACCGCATGGACCTCTCCCTGCTGCCCGACGTCACCACCGTCGTCCAGGTCGAAGAGTAATCACCGAATCAAGGAGCTGAACAATGTCTGCCTACACCAATGAACAGGTTGCCCACCTCGTCGAAGGCTCCCTGGACTGGGAAACCACCTTCCGCATGCTCTCGATGCCCAAGGATGACAGCCGGTTCGAGCAGTACCTGGCGGCCCTGCAGGCCAAGGTGAGCTTTCCGGACCGCATCGTGCTTCCGCTCGGCCCGCATATGCACATCGTGCAATCGGCCAGCAACAAGAAGTGGCTGGTCAAGTGCGATTGCGGCCATGAGTTCTGCGATTACCGCGAGAACTGGAAGCTGCATGCCTCGATCTACGTGCGCGACACCGAGGAGGCCATGACCGAGGTCTATCCCAGGCTCATGGCCCCCGACACCCAGTGGCAGGTATATCGCGAGTACTACTGCCCGGCGTGCGGCACCATGCATGACGTCGAGGCGCCCACCCCGTGGTATCCGGTGATCCATGACTTCGAGCCGGACATCGAGGCTTTCTATAAGGAATGGGTGCACTTGCCGGTTCCGGAGCGCGCCCCGGACTGATCGCAGCGTGAAGAGCGGGGGCAGGCAGGGCCTGTCCCCCGCAGACAACGGCAAAAACGGGAGGCAGCATGAACCCCAACCTTGCGCAAATGCTCGTTCGCACGGCCCGCGCCTATCCCGATCAGGCAGCGCTCTATCTCGGCACCGAGCTGCTATGTACCTTCGGGCAACTCGCCGACCGCGTGGCACGCTGCGCCTGCGGCCTGCGTGACTGGCTCGGCCTGCAGGCCGGGGACCGGGTCGCGTTGGTCATGAAGAACTGCCCGCAGTACGTCGAGCTTTTGTACGGCATCTGGCATGCCGGCCTGTGTGCCGTGCCGATCAACGCCAGGCTGCATCCGCGCGAAATCCAGGGCATCCTGCAGGACAGCGGCGCCCGCCTCAGCTTCTCCGCCGACGCCCAAGCAGTGTCTGGCGCCCGGACCATCGTGGTCGGTTCCACCGACTACCATGCCCTGTTTGCGGCACATGGCATTCCGGTCACCGATGTGTCCGAAGACGCCCTCGCCTGGCTGTTCTACACCAGCGGCACGACCGGCAAGCCCAAAGGGGTCATGCTCTCGCACCGCAATCTAGGCGCCATGTCGCGCGCCTATGCCAGCGCGGTCACCCGCATCCTTCCAGGCGACAGCCTGATTCACGCTGCGCCAATGTCCCATGGGTCGGGACTCTACGTGGTCCCCCACATGGCCGAAGGTGCGAGTCAGGTGATTCCACCTTCAGGCGGCTTCGACGTCGCCGAACTGGCGGGCCTCGTCGCCGCACACCAGCGCCCGAGCTTCTTCGCTGCGCCGACCATGCTCAACCGCCTGGTCGAATACACACGCCGGACCCGGGCCGACCTCTCCAATCTCAAGGTCGTAGTCTGTGGCGGTGCGCCCCTCTATGTGGAGGACGAGCTCGCCGCAATCGAATGCCTGGGCCCCCGCATCGCGCAGATCTACGGCCAGGGCGAAAGTCCGATGACCATCACCGCCCAGTCGTCCCACGAAATCGGCCGCGCCTACGCCGTCGGCGACCTCAAGGCGCTGGCTTCGGTCGGGCGGACCCTGCCCGGCGTGGAGATTCGCATCGCCGATGCCGGGGACCGTGCGCTCCCGGTGGGGGAAGTCGGTGAAGTCCTGGTGCGCGGGCCCACCGTGATGCAAGGCTATTGGAACAACCCGGAGGCCAGTGTGGCGACGCTGCGCAATGGCTGGCTGCATACCGGCGATGTCGGGTGCGTGGACGAGCAGGGGCAGCTCACGCTGAAGGACCGCAGCAAGGACACGATTATCAGCGGTGGCTCCAACATCTACCCGCGCGAGGTGGAGGACGCCCTGCTCGCCCATGCCGCGGTGGCTGAAGTCTCCGTGCTCGGCCGCAGGCATCCCGTCTGGGGAGAGGAAGTGGTGGCCGTCGTCGTGCTCAAGGCCGGGATGCGGATGACCCAGTCCGAACTGGATCAGTGGTGCCTGCACCGGATCGCCAGATTCAAGCGGCCGAAAGCCTATCTGTTCGTCAATGCGTTGCCGAAGAACAGCAACGGCAAGGTACTCAAGACCGCGCTACGGGAGCTGTTGGCCCAAGGTGGCGAACAGGCGAATGCTAGGACCTGGCGCTGGCAGCTTGCGTAGGCCGAGACTTACAACTCTGTCATCAAGCAGCAATGCATCGGTTGGCATCGGATACATAGACTGCTGTGCACGGCGCGACGATCCGCGCGCCGCATGGATCAGCCGGAGAGTGTCATGATGCCTACCCGCCGAATCCTCATTGCCGCCCTGCTGCTCACCGTACTGGGCTCCGCAGCGCCTTTTGCCTCAGCGGCTGTCGATCCCGCCAACGATGCCAACGGGACCACCGCCGACCAGGTCCACCGCCAGCGCGACCCCTTCACGGACGGCGCCGACAACAGCGCACGCGATCCCTACCTCGATGGCGCCCACCTGCCTGCGCAGGCCTGAGTCATTGGCCCGGCTCCGCGCGGCCCGGAAAGACCAGCCGGAAGCAGGTCACCTGCCCCGGTGTCAATTCCGCCTGCGCGGTGCCATGGTGCCGGTCCATGATGGTCTTAACGATGGCGAGCCCGATGCCTGATGACTCGCCGGAGTTGGCCCGGGTGGGGTCCGCACGGAAAAACCGGTCGAACAGCTTCGGCAAATGCGTGACAAGGCTGTAATCGTTAGGACCCCGTCTGATGCCCAGTGATGGCATCGTCGCCGGGGCGCGCCGACAACGCCGTCAAATACAGAGCCTCATTCATCGGGTTTACCGCGACCGCGCTGTACGGCATGGGAAGAACCGGGGCCGGTCAGGTCACGTAAGCGCCGATGCGCCGCATCGGCCATGCCGCCGCAAGGCATGCCGCGAACAGACATAACGCGGTCCGAAGGGCTGCGCGCGGGTCGATGAGGCACGCGAGCACCTGTTCGCTACGGCTTTCCCCATACAGGCACCAGGCGCAGAAATGCTCGCAGTTGTTGGTCAGCAGCCTGTAGCGATTCTCGCCTAACCGCGAGCGAGCACGCCGCACGGCTTCATGCCTGACGTACACCGGATCAGCACTTGGTTCGATCAGGACTTCGAATCCGCCAGCGAAATGCGTGATGCTGATTTCCTCGACGGGGCCGCGACGCAGCGAGCCGGCAAGTCCGGCGTAATGCACCACTTTGCCGTCGCCTACATAGATGCCATGGTGGCTGTAGCCGCGCCGCGGGGTGACGAGATGGGCACCGAGCGGCGGTTCTGCGCCGGCATCGAGGGGTCGCTGTGCCACGGCTGCGCTGGCGGTGCGACGTTGGTTGGAGGTTGGCTGGCCCATGTTCGAATGCACAAGCGATCAGGTGAACTTGAGTAAAGCCTATGTCCGGCAACACATTAATAACAATTAAACATTCTTCTACTGTCCATAAGTTTTTGTTTATGCCATGCGTCTTGCTACTGAATCGGCGAGGGAGTATCAACGGCGCCCTGGTTGCGCGCTGAATCGGACCCTCGTCAGTCGACTTCGCTGTGCGGTTCGGGCGCTTGCGATGCCGGGGGCTGCTCCTCAGGTGCGCGCACGGCGGACCGCGCTGGCCGCCAGTAGCACCGTCAGTCCGACCGCGAACAGCGGCCCCGCCCTGGCTGCAGTGACGGCATGCATGGCCTCCATCTCCCACGACGCCATCACCCAGGCCACCACGCCGATGGCCAGCCAGCCGTCATCCACGAAAAGCCCCATCACTCGTTTGAAGAGATGAACCATTGCCAGCGCAACCACGGCGAAAACGCCGATCAGTGCCAGGATTGCCCAGTCTTCACCCAACCACGACAGGCCGATGCCCTCGCCTGCCCAGAAGGTGCCGAAAGCCGCGAGCATGACACCGACGCCGAACTTGAGGGCATTCTCCGGAACATTGGCCAGCGGCCGATGCAGCCACACGCCGAGCGCCACCACCGCAAGCAACGCCAGGCCGGCACCGCCTCGCTGGTCGAGTTCGTGGAGGCACTCACCATCGTGCCGCCGTTGCAAAGCTGCATGGCGGCGCCCTTGAACTGACCGACAATCACCCGGGGTTGAGGGCAACGCTGGTCCTCTTCTCTTAGAGATCGCACTGGGGGAGGGGCGTGATCTCCCCTGCCGATCACGCAGCGCGTGTCGCGGCCACTGCCCTGATTTCGACAAAGAGCGACCGCCTGGCCAATGCGGCCACGCCGAGGATGGTCCAGGAAATAGCCTCACTGCTACGCTGCCCTGCCCTCAGGATCAATGCTGACTCGCCCCGGCAGCGCCAATCCCGGTCATCGCACGCACGAACTGCGCACCATAGCGCTGGCGCTCCGTGCTGGCCTGGGTGGAGCGGTCCAGCACCGACGCCAGCCAGGCGCTGGCGAAGGCCAGCGTCATCGAGAACAGCGCCGGGTTGGCATACGGGAAGATCGCCTTGTCATGATGCAGGATGCCCACCCAGACCGTCGGGCCCAGCACCAGCAGCGCCACCGCCGACACCAGACCGGCCAGGCTGCCCGCCACCGCGCCGCGCGTGGTCAGGCCTTTCCAGAACATCGACAGGAACAGCACCGGGAAGTTGACCGAGGCCGCGATCGCCAGCACCAGGCCGGACAGGAAGGCGATGTTCTGCTTCTCGAACATCACGCCCAGCACCATGGCCAGCACGCCAATCACGAGCGTGGCCGCCTTGGACACCCGGATCTCATCCTTCTCGTTGGCCTGCCCGCGGCGGAACACGTTGGCATAGAGGTCGTGCGAGACTGCCGAAGCGCCCGACAGGGCCAGGCCCGCCACCACCGCGAGGATGGTCGCGAACGCCACCGCCGAGATAAAGCCCAGGAAGAGATCGCCGCCGATCGCATGCGACAGGTGCACCGCCACCATATTGCTGCCGCCGATGATCTTGCCGGCCGCGTCGCGGTAGGCCGGATCCGCCCCCACCATCACGATCGCACCGAAGCCCACCACCAGGATCAACACGTAGAAGTAGCCGATGAAGCCGGTGGCGTAGAGCACGGACTTGCGCGCCTCGCGGGCGTCGGCCACGGTGAAGAAGCGCATCAGGATGTGCGGCAGGCCCGCGGTGCCGAACATCATGCCCACCCCCAGCGAGATCGCATCGATGGGATTCGACACCAGCCCGCCCGGCGACAGGATCGCCAGCCCCTTGTCATGCACCTTCGCCGCGCCGGCGAACATGGCTTCCGGGCTGAAGCCGAAATACGCCAGCACCATCACGGCCATGAAGGTCACGCCGCCCAGCAGCAGCGCGGCCTTGATGATCTGCACCCAGGTGGTGGCCAGCATGCCGCCGAACATCACATAGAGCACCATCAGAAGGCCGACGATCACCACGGCGGACTCATAGCTGGTGCCGAACAGCAGCTCGATCAGCTTGCCGGCGCCGACCATCTGCGCCACCAGGTACATGATCACCACCGTCAGCGTGCCGCAGGCGGCGGTGATCCGCACCGGCTTCTGCGCCAGCCGATATGACACCACGTCGGCAAAGGTATAGCGACCAAGGTTGCGCAGCCGTTCGGCGACGATGAACAGGATGATCGGCCAGCCGGCCACCACGCCCAGCGCGTAGATCAGCCCGTCATAGCCCTTGTCGAACATCATCGCGGAGATGCCGAGGAAAGAGGCCGCGGAAACCATGTCGCCGGCAATTGCCAGTCCGTTCTGGAAGCCGCTCAGCCCACCCCCGGCGGCATAGAAGTCGGATGCCGAGCGCGTGCGGCGCGCCGCCCAGCGGGTAATGCCGAGCGTGAACAGCACGAACAGCAGGAACATCACGATGGCGCTCCAGTTCAGCGGCCGCGGCGCGGCATCGCCCTGGATTGCGGGTGCCGCCGAGGCGGCCATGCTGGCAAGCCCGAGCAGGGCCGCGCACAGGTAACGGTTGGCGGGCTTCATGCCTGGCACTCCTTGCGCACGCGTTCGTTGAGCGGGTCCAGGTCGCGGTTGGCCCGGTACACGTAGATCCCGGTCAGCAGCACAGCCGAGACGATGACGGCCACGCCGACGGGAATTCCCACGGTCATCACACCTGCGCCGAGCGGCGTGCCGAGCGTGGCCGGCGAGAACGCCAGCAGCAGGATAAAGCCGAAGTAGATCACCAGCATGACCAGCGTCAGCGACCAGCCCAGGCGGGTCCGCCCGTTGGTCAGCCGGATGAAATCGGGGTGGTTCTGGATGGTTTCCAGTTGTCGCGCGTCCATGGTGGTCTCCTTTGGCGCAGGGGGCGCGGCGCCTCTGGGTGAGCGCCATCGTTGGATGAATTGCTGCGGCGTTGAATCTGCCGGCGGTTTGCTCCCCTCTCCCGCAGGCGGGAGAGGGGAGCGTTTGCCACGGGTGTTGGTAGAGGACAGTGCTTCAGATCGCCCCGACCGGCTGCTCGTGCGTGACCTTCGGCCGCATATCGAGCACCCGCCGCGCCTTGCCCACAGTGGTGCGCTCGATGCCGTCCGCATCCACCACCTGCACGCGCGTGGTCACGCCCACGTAGGTCTTGATCTGCGCCTTCAGCTCGCGCTCCAACGTCGCGCGATCGTCGGCGCAGAGGGCTGCCGAAGGTCCGGGCCGCGCTTCGACCCGAACTTCCAGCTTGTCCAGGTGGCCGTCGCGGGTCACCACCAGCTGGTACTGCGGCGCCAGGGCCGGCGTCTTCAGGATTAGCTCCTCGATCTGCGACGGGAACACATTGACGCCGCGGATGATCAGCATGTCGTCCGAGCGGCCGGTGATCTTGCCGATGCGGCGCATCGAACGCGAGGTGGGCGGCAGCAGGCGCGTCAGGTCGCGCGTGCGGTAGCGGATCACCGGCAGCGCTTCCTTGGTGAGCGAGGTGAACACCAGTTCGCCCTCTTCGCCATCCGGCAGCACCTCGCCGGTCACCGGATCGATGATCTCGGCGTAGAAGTGGTCTTCCCAGATCACCGGGCCGTCCTTGCTCTCGATGCATTCGCATGCGACACCCGGCCCCATGACTTCAGACAGTCCGTAGATGTCCACCGCGTCGATACCGGCGCGGGCCTCGATCTCGGCGCGCATCGCATCCGTCCACGGCTCGGCGCCGAAGATGCCGACCTTGAGCGAGCTTTCCGACGGATCCATGCCCTGGCGCTCCATCTCCTCGATCAGGTTCAGCATGTACGACGGCGTCACCATGATGATGTTGGGCTGGAACTCGCGGATCAGCTGTACCTGTTTCTCGGTCTGCCCGCCGGACATGGGGATCACCGTGCAGCCGGCCTTCTCGGCGCCATAGTGGGCACCCAGGCCGCCCGTGAACAGGCCATAGCCATAGCTGACATGGACCAGGTCGCCGGCGCGGCCGCCGGCGGCGCGGATGGAGCGCGCCACCACGCTGGCCCAGGTATCGATATCCTTCGCGGTATAGCCGACCACGGTCGGCTTGCCCGTGGTGCCGCTCGACGCATGCACGCGCGCCACCTTCTCGCGCGGCACAGCGAACATGCCGAAGGGATAGTTGTCGCGCAGGTCCTGCTTGGTCAGGAATGGAAACTTCGACAGGTCTGACAGCGACTGCAGGTCGTCCGGATGCACCCCGGCCGCATGGAAGGCCTTGCGGTAATGCGGCACGTTGTCGTAGGCATGGCGCACGCTCCATTTCAGCCGTTCCAGCTGCAGCGCCTGCAGTTCGTCGCGGCTGGCGCGCTCGATCGGCTCCAGCTCGTTGGGGTTGGGGATGCGTTGAACCATTGTCTACTCCATCATCGTTATGATCGCGCCGCATACGTATTTGGGGGCCGGCGCCGGGTACTGCGACTGCTAGCTAGTACATCAGATATGGGAACGGCTCTGCACCACGCGGAAGCGGTTGGCGACGAAGGCCGCATCCGACAGCGAGGCATTGGCTGCCGGGTTGGCGCCGGTGGCATGGAAGTCGCTGAACGCGGCCGACTGGTTGACGAACACGCCCCCGGTCAGGTTCAGCGACAGGGCCACGCCCGCGTCCTCGGCGGCATCGCGGATGGCCTCATTCACGCCGGCATCGGTGGTGTAGGCCGACAACGTCAGTGCGCCATGTTCCTTCGCGCCGCGGTGCGCCAGCGCGATGCTGTGCGCGGTGTTGTCGGTGGCGACGATGAAGGAGATCGGGCCGAACAGCTCCTGCATGATCTTGCCCTCGTCGCTGGCGTCCACCTTGAGCACCAGCGGCGTGCGGATGCGCGCGCCGGGGAACTCCGGGTGCTCCAGCACGCGGCTGTCGGCGACGATCTCGCCCAGTGCGCGCGACGATTCGATGCGCTGCACCACCCCGTCGTTCTGGATCGCGCCCAGCAACTCCACCGCCTTGGCCGCATCGCTGGTGAGCCTGACCACGCCCTCCCCGATCGCCGCGGCCACCTGGTCGAAGCTGAGGTGCCCTTCCGGCGTGTCGATGCCGTCCGTCGGCACATAGATGTTCTGCGGTGCCGTGCACATCTGGCCCGAGTACAGCGCCAGCGAGAACGCGATATTGCGCACCATGCCCTTGAAGTCGCCGGTGGAGTCGATCACGATCTGGTTGACGCCGGCCTTCTCGGTATAGACCTGGGCCTGGTGCGCATTGCGCTCCAGCCAGTCGCCATTGGCGCTGCTGCCGGTGAAGTCGATCAGGCGCACTTCCGGGCGCAGCGCTAGCGTGGACGCCATGCGCTCGGTCGGGTCGTTGGCCACCAGCGTGACCAGGTTGGGGTCGAAGCCGGCTTCCTGCAGCACCTCGCGCGCCACCTCGACGGTGATCGCCAGCGGCAGGATCGCGCCCGGGTGCGGCTTGACCACCACCGCGTTGCCGGTCGCCAGGCTGGCGAACAGGCCGGGATAGCCGTTCCAGGTCGGGAAGGTGCAGCAGCCGATCACCAGGCCCACGCCGCGCGGCACCACGCTGTAGCGCTTCTCCATGCGCAGCGGCTCGTTCTTGCCCTGCGGCTTCTCCCAGATGGCCTGCTTCGGGATGCGGCGCATCTCGTCCCAGGCGTAGGCAACGGCTTCCAGCCCGCGGTCCTGCGCGTGCGGGCCGCCGGCCTGGAAGGCCATCATGAAGGCCTGGCCGGTGGTGTGCATCACTGCGTAGGCAATCTCGAAGCTGCGGCGGTTCAGGCGCTGCAGGATTTCCAGCGACACGCCGACCCAGGCTTCCGGCCCGGCCTTGCGCCAGGCCGGCATGCCTTCGGCCACGCCGGCAAAGAGCTGGTCGAGGTCGGGCTTCGGATAGGTGATGCCCAGTTCCGCGCCGTAGGGCGAGACTTCCTTGCCCGCTTGGCCGACGGTGCCCGGCTGCGACAGCGCGAACGGGCGGTTCAGGCGGGCCTCAAACGCAGCCTTGCCGTCGGCGTTGGCGGTTTCGCCATAGACCCTGGGGCTCGGCATTTCGGTGAACGGGCTCCAGTAGCCGCGCTCGGCAATGGCTTGGGTGGCTTGTTCCAGCAGCGCCTGGTGGCGTTCAAAAAACAGATGGGACACGGCTTGCTCCGGGGGCAGAATGATTTGTGTATGGGTCGGGACGGCAGCAGGAAACGCCTCAGGTTTCCTGGTCGAAGTCGATCACCAGCTTGTCGCTGACGGCGTAGCTCTGGCAGCTGAGGATGAAGCCGCGCGCGACTTCGTAGTCCTCCAGCGCAAAGTTGACGTCCATGTCGACCTCGCCTTCGATGCGCTTGCAGCGGCAGGTCGAGCAGACCCCGCCCTTGCATGAGTAAGGCAGCTCGATGCCTTGCGCCAGCGCGGCATCCAGCACCGTCTCCTTGTTCTTCTCCAGCGTGAAGGAACGCGTGCGGCCGTCCTGGATCACCGTCACCTCGCACTGCTGCTGACCCACCTGCTTGTGCGCATGCGCGGCCGGGCGTGCCGAGGGGATGCTGGTGGCAAACAGCTCGCGCTTGATGCGGGCCTTGTCCACGCCGTTGTCGAGCAGCGCCTGCGACACCTCCTCCATCATCGAATGCGGGCCGCAGATAAAGGCGATGTCGATGTCCTGCGGCTTGACCCAGTGCTTGAGCAAGGCATTGACCTTCTCGCCGTCGATGCGGCCGTTGAAGAGGTCGATATCCAGCTGCTCGCGGCTGAGCACGAACACCAGGTTGAAGCGCTGCAGGTAGGTGTCCTTCAGGTCTTCCAGCTCTTCCTTGAACAACACGGAAGACGAGGCGCGGTTGCCGTAGAACAGCGTGAAGCGGCTTTCCGGCTCGGCCTGTAGCGTGGTCTTGATGATCGACAGCATCGGCGTGATGCCGCTGCCGGCGGCAAATGCCACGTAGTGCCTCGCTTGCGCGGCAGACAGCGGCACGTGGAAGTGGCCGGATGGCGGCATCACCTCCAGCTTCATGCCGGGCTGCAGCTGTTCGTTGGCCCAGTTCGAGAACAGGCCGCCGTCGACGCGCTTGATCGCCACGCGCAGCTGCGCGTCCTGCACCGCCGAGCAGATCGAGTACGAGCGGCGCACGTCCTCGCCGCCGATGCCGGTGCGCAGCGTCAGGTGCTGGCCCTGGATGTATCGGTAGGTGTCGGCCAGTTCATCCGGCACGGCAAAGGTCACGGCCACGGCATCGCGGGTTTCGCGGGTGACCGAGGCCACGGTCAGTTCATGGAATTTGCTCATCTCACTACCCCGGTCAGGTTCAGTGCGCCTTGAAGTAATCGAACGGTTCCTTGCAGTCGCCGCAGCGGTACAGGGCCTTGCAGGCGGTCGAGCCGAACTGGCTGACCAGCCGCGTGTGCCGCGAGCCGCAGTGCGGGCAGGCCACCACCAGCGCAGGCGCCACCTTGCGGCTGATGCCGCTGATGTCGATCACCTGCTGGGCCGGCGGCGCAATGCCGTAGCCGCCCAGGCTGGCCTTGCCGCGCGGCGTCATCCAGTCGGTGGTCCAGGCCGGCGCCAGCTGCGTCCGCACGCGCACGCTGGCGATGCCCTGCGCGGCCAGCGTGCGCTCGATCTCCTCCCGGATCACGGTCATGGCCGGGCAGCCGGAGTACGTCGGGGTGATGGTGACGATGCAGGCGTCGTCCTCCCATGCCACGTCGCGCACGATGCCCAGATCCACCACCGAGATCACCGGGATCTCGGGATCGGGCACCGTATCGAGCCAGGTCCAGACCTGCCCGATGGCCGGGCGTGCGATGGCTTGCGCAGTCATGGCGTTCACCAGCTGGCGCCCGGATAGGCGCGCTGCAGGAATTGCATTTCGGCCAGCAGGTAGCCGAGGTGTTCGGTATGGCGGCCGTGGCGGCCGCCGCTCTGCGACCACGTCCCGGCAGGCAATTGCAGCGTGGCTTCTTCCAGCACTGCGGCCACGTGGCGCTGCCACGGTTCGGCCAGTGATGCGGGGTCGGGCACCACGCCGTCCTGCACCAGCGCGGCGTCGCCCGCGTCGGACTCGAACAGCTCACCGCTGAACATCCACAGGTCGTCGAAGGCATCCTGCATGCGGCGGTGGCTCTCTTCGCTGCCGTCGCCCAGGCGCACCACCAGGTCGGCGCTGCGGCGCACGTGATAGGTCACTTCCTTGAGCGACTTGGCGGCGATCTCCGCGATGCGAGCATCGGTCGAGCGCTGCAGCCCGTCGAGCAGGAAGTAGTGCCAGGTGTCGAACAGGAACTGCCGCGCCAGCGTATCGGCATAGCTGCCGTTAGGCTGCTCCGCAAGCAGCAGGTTGCGGAACTGGTGCGCGTCGCGCAGGTAGGCCAGCTGGTCGGCGGTGCGGCCGGCGCCCTCCACTTCCGCGGCGTAGCCCAGCCACAGCCGGGTCTGGCCGATCAGGTCGAGCGCGACATTGGTCAGCGCGATGTCCTCTTCCAGCGCCGGGCCGCGGCCGCACCATTCCGACAGGCGCTGGCCGAGGACTAGCGTGGAATCGCCGAGGCGCAGCAGGTATTCGAGCTTGTGGTTGTCCATCATGCGGGCCGTATCAGATGTGCTTGACGGCTTCCGGCATCGGGAAGAACGTCGGGTGGCGGTAGACCTTGCTGTTGGCCGGCTCGAACAGCGGGCCCTTGTCGCCGGGGCTGCTGGCGACCACGTCGCCGGCCTTCACCACCCAGACGCTGACGCCTTCGTTGCGGCGCGTGTAGACGTCGCGCGCGTTATTGATCGCCATTTCGCCGTCCGGCGCGTGCAGGCTGCCCACGTGCTTGTGGGCCAGGCCGTGCTGGCTGCGGATAAAGATCTCCCAAAGCGGCCACTCTTTCATGGCAACCTCCTGTGTCATTGCGTTGGATGGATGGCGGCGCCGCGCGCCGCGGTGTCAGGCGGCGGCCCGCTGCGCCTGCTTGTCGGCGTGGGTCACCAGGGCATCGCGGAACCACGCGCCCTCTTCCCAGGCCTTGACGCGGGTGCGCAGGCGGTCGCGGTTGCACGGGCCGTTGCCCTGGATGACGTTGTAGAACTCGGACCAGTCGATCTCGCCGAAGTCATAGTGGCCGCGCTCCTCGTTCCACTTCAGCTCGGGATCGGGAATGACCAAACCCAGGTACTCGGCCTGCGGCACGGTCTGGTCGACCATCTTCTGGCGCAGCTCGTCGTTGGAGAACAGCTTGATGCGCCATTGCATGGATTGCGCGCTGTTGGGCGAATCGCCGTCGGACGGGCCGAACATCATCAACGCCGGCCACCACCAGCGGTTCAGCGCGTCCTGCGCCATCTGCTTCTGCTCGGGCGTGCCGTTGCACAACGACAGCAGGATGTCGTAGCCCTGGCGCTGGTGGAACGACTCTTCCTTGCACACGCGCACCATGGCGCGCGCATACGGGCCAAACGAGCAGCGGCACAGCGGCACCTGGTTGATGATGGCCGAGCCGTCGACCAGCCAGCCGATCATGCCGATATCGGCCCAGCTCAGCGTCGGGTAGTTGAAGATGCTGGAATACTTGGCCTTGCCGGTGTGCAGGTCGCCCAGCATCTGGTCGCGCGACACGCCCAGCGTCTCGGCCGCGCTGTAGAGATACAGGCCATGGCCGGCCTCATCCTGGATCTTGGCCAGCAAGACTGCCTTGCGCTCTAGCGTCGGCGCGCGGGTGACCCAGTTGCCTTCCGGCAGCTGGCCCACGATTTCCGAATGCGCATGCTGTGAGATCTGGCGGACCAGGGTCTTGCGATAGGCCTCGGGCATCCAGTCCTTGGCCTCGATCTTGATCCCGGCATCCACGCGCGCCTGGAACTCGCGTTCCTGCGGCTCCATTTCTTCCATGGCGCGAAGCCTCGTCGCTCCTGTCTCCACCAGCTGTGCGTACATCCTTTGCTCCGCTCTTGGTTGCTCTGAATCGGGGTCTTGACCTGCATCAACATCATCAGTTGCAACGGATGGTAGTGATACAATTTGATTCAATCAATCGGCGTTTGTGTATCACTTAAAGGGGCAGGCCAATGGCGACGTCAGGCACCGATCCGGTTTCTCCGCGCGTGGCGCGGTTGGCACGCGGGCTGAAGCTGGGCGCCAATTCCATGCTGGTGACCTTGTTCGGCGATGTGGTGGCGCCGCGGCCCCAGGCCATCTGGCTGGGCAGCCTGATCCGGCTGGCGGCGCCGTTTGGCATCAATGACCGGCTGGTGCGAACCGCCACCTTCCGCCTTACCGCCGACGACTGGCTGGCCGCTACCAGGATCGGGCGGCGCAGCTACTACGGGCTGTCTGACGCCGGTTTGCAGCGTGTACTGCACGCCGGCAAGCGCATCTACGCCGGTGAGGCATCCGAATGGGACGGCCGCTGGACCCTGGTGATGGTGCGCGGTGACGTACGCGCCACGGTCCGGCAGAAGCTGAAGCGGGAATTGCTGTGGGAGGGCTTCGGCGCCATTGCGCCAGGGGTGATGGCCCACCCCAATGCGGACCTCGCCTCGCTGCGCGAAATCATCCAGGCCGCGCGCGCGCAGGACGATGTGGCGGTGATGGAGGCAAGCAGCCTCGAGGCGTTTTCCATCCGGCCACTGCAGGCGCTGATGCACCAGACCTTCAAGCTCGGCGACGTGGCCGCTGCCTGGCAGGCACTGCTGCGCCGCTTTACGCCGCTGGCCGAAGAGCCGGCCGGGCTTGCTCCGGCCGATGCCTTCTTCGTGCGGACGCTGCTGGTGCATGAATACCGGCGCGTGCTGCTGCGCGACCCCAACCTGCCTGAAGCGATGCTGCCGCAAGACTGGCCCGGCCGCACCGCGCGCGGCTTGTGCCACACCCTGTATGGGGCGTTGCTCGACGCCAGCGAAGACTACCTGCACCGCGTGGTGGAAGCGGCGGACGGTTCGCTGCAGGATGCCAACCGGAGCCTGCGCCTACGCTTTGGGGCCGGCGCGCAGGCGGCCGGCGGCAATTAGCCGGGCATCGGGGGAATCCCGGCTGCGAGACTGTGCACGGAATCACCCGTCCTTGAAGAGGAAGCTGTAGGCGTTCAGCGCCGGCACCCCGCCCAGGTGAGCAAAGAGGACTTTCGATCCTTGCGGAAACTCGCCGCGACGGACCATGTCGATCATGCCCTGCATGGACTTGCCCTCATAGACCGGGTCGGTCATCATGCCTTCCAGCCTGGCGCTGAGGCGGATGGCTTCCAGGGTGCCCGCCGAAGGCAGGCCGTATTCGGGGCCGCCATAGCGGGTGTCCAGCACCACGTCCGCTTCAGTGATGTCGCGGCCGAGGCCGACCAGCTCCGCGGTATGGCGTGCGATGCGCAGGATCTGCGCGCGCGTCGGTTCCGGCCTGGCCGATGCATCGATGCCGATGACCCGGTCCGCACGGCCGTCGGCAGCGAATCCCACCACCATGCCCGCCTGGGTGCTGCCGGTGACCGAGCAGACGACGATGTAGTCGAAGCTGAAGCCGAGCTCGGCTTCCTGCTCCCGGACTTCCTCGGCGAACCCTACGTAGCCGAGACCGCCGAGCGGGTGCTCCGAGCAGCCTGCCGGAATCGGGTAGGGCTTGCCGCCCGCCTTGCGCACGCTCTCCATGGCATCTTCCCAGCTTGGGCGAATGCCGATGTCAAACCCTTCGCTGACCAGGCGCACGTCGGCCCCCATGATGCGCGACATCTGGATGTTGCCCACGCGGTCATAGACCGCGTCTGAGTAGTTGACCCAGTTCTCCTGCACCAGCACGCACTTCAGCCCCAGGTGGGCCGCGATGGCGGCAACCTGGCGCGTGTGGTTCGACTGGATCCCGCCGATCGAGACCAGCGTATCGGCGCCCTGCGCCAGGACGTCGGGAATGACGTATTCGAGCTTGCGCGTCTTGTTGCCGCCAAAGGCAAGGCCGCTGTTGCAGTCCTCGCGCTTGGCATAGAGCTCGACCTTGCCACCCAGGCTTTCGCTCAGCCGCGATAGCGGATGGATCGGCGTCGGGCCGAAGGTCAGGGAATGACGCGGAAATTGCTTCAGGTTCATGACTGGCTCCAGGTTGTGGTTGGCATGCGGGCGCCCGGCAGCCGCAAAGCCCGGCATTCGCACGGAAGCTGCGCGACGCCGCATCTGGAATCATCATAAGAACGCTGGGACGAAAGGTGCTTGCAAAGATCTGCGAGTTCTTGCACGATAAAAAGGCCGGAAGCACCAGAAAATTCTCTTTATTCCGTAGAAATGGCCACATCCAGAATAAAATTTCGTACGAAATCCGAGACCTCCCCGCAGCCCGCGCCGGTGCTGGATCGCACGGACAAGGCCATCCTCCGCGCCTTGCAGCGCGATGCATCCATCTCCAACCTGGCCCTGGCGGCCAAGGTCAGCCTCAGCCCGCCCGCATGCCTGCGCCGCGTGGAACGCCTGAAGGCGGATGGCCTGATCCGCGGCGTCGTGGCGCTGCTGAACCCGGCTCCCCTGGACGCGGGGATGCTGGTCATCATCGGGGTCGTGCTGGACAGGTCCACGCCCGAGTCGTTCGCCGCCTTTGAGAAAGCGGCGCAGAAGGTGTCAGGCTGCATGGAATGCCATGAAGTCACCGGCGAGTTCGACTACATCATGATGCTCAGGACGAAGGACAGCGAGAGCTTCAACCGCCTCCACGCGGAGCAGTTGCTCTATCTGCCGGGCGTGCGGCAGATTCGCTCGTTCATGGTGCTCAAGCAGGTGCTGTCGACGACGCAGTTTCCGATTTGAGGATCGGGCTGGATCCGGCTGCGCGGACGAAGAGAGGAGACAGGGGGAAATTCGGGGGCCTGGGGCGAAGCAGAACCCCCGGCGCCGTTGCTGCCGGGGTTCCATCCGGCCAGCCCCTTGAATGTTGGGGCTGGCGCGCAGTCCATCGCTCAGAATGAGCGCGGCAGGCCCAGGACGTGTTCGGCGACGAAGGAGTAGATCAGGTTGGTGGAGATCGGTGCCACCTGGTACAGCCGCGTTTCCCGGAACTTGCGCTCCACGTCGTATTCGCAGGCAAAGCCAAAGCCGCCGTGGAACTGCAGGCAGGCGTTGCCGGCCTCCCAGCTGGCCTTGGCCGCCAGGTACTTGGCCATGTTGGCCTGGGCCCCCATGGGCTCGTGCTTGTCAAACAGTTCGCAGGCTTTCCAGCGCATCAGGTTCGCCGCTTCCAGTTCGATAAAGGACTCGGCAATCGGGAACTGCACGCCCTGGTTCTGGCCGATGGGGCGGCCGAAGACCTCGCGTTCCTTGACGTACTTGGTGACGCGGTCGATGAACCAATAGCCGTCGCCGATGCACTCGGCCGCGATCAGCGTGCGCTCGGCGTTCAGGCCATCGAGGATGTACTTGAAGCCCTTGCCCTCTTCACCGATCAGGTTTTCCTCGGGGATTTCCAGGTCCTCGAAGAACAGTTCATTGGTCTCGTGGTTGACCATATTGGGGATGGGGCGCACGGTCAGGCCCTTCTTCTGCGCCTCGTGCAGGTCCACCATGAAGATCGACATCCCTTCGCTCTTCTTCTTCACCTCGGCCAGCGGCGTGGTGCGCGCCAGCAGGATCATGAAGTCGCTGTGCTGGACGCGGCTGATCCAGACTTTCTGGCCGTTGATGACGTAGCGTCCGTCTTTCTTGACCGCCGAGGTCTTGATCTTGGTGGTGTCCGTGCCGGTGGTGGGCTCGGTCACGCCCATGGACTGCAGGCGCCATTCCCCCGAGGCAATCTTCGGCAGGTACTTGTCCTTCTGTGCCTTGGAGCCGTGCCGCAGCAGCGTGCCCATGTTGTACATCTGCCCGTGGCAGGCGCCGGAGTTGCCGCCGCAGCGATTGATCTCTTCCATGATGACCGAGGCTTCGGTCAGGCCCAGGCCGGAACCACCGTATTCCTGCGGAATCAGCGCCGCCAGCCAGCCCGCCGCGGTCAGCGCATTGACAAAGGCCTCGGGATAGGCGCGCTGCTCGTCCACCTTGCGGAAGTACTCATCGGGAAACTCCGCGCAAAGCGCGCGGATGGCGTCGCGGATTTCTTGGAAGTTGTTCGATTGGGTCTGTTCGATCATGGCGCTTGGCTTGCGTTCGGTCTGTGGCGGACGGCCGCCTCCTTGTGATAGCCGCAATAGTCGCGGCGTTCGGCCAGTTGGACAATCAGCCTTTCCGAAAGCGCGCCTTCCACCGGGGTTAAGTCCCCGCGACGGTCAAGGCCTTTCGCTTTCGCCAAAGTCCGCCATTGGCATTGTCAAATAGCGCAAACCCCGCTTTGGAGACATGCTCCGGGCTATCTGGCGCATGCGCCGACTGACCGCTGCCCCGTGGACATGCACACCCTCGCCTCCCGCCTGAAAGCCCTGATCCGCCCCGGAGACCATATCTGGTGGGGGCAGGCCACCGCCGAGCCGCTGACGCTGACGCGCGCGCTGGTGGAACACCGCCACGCCATCGCCCAGGGCGGACGGCTCAGTGTCTTTGTCGGCATCGGGCAGTCAGACACCCTGCAGCCGGCCCAGGCCGACGTGCTCGACTTCTTCGGCTACGCCGCCAGCGGTCCGCACCGGCAACTGGCCAGGGCCGGCGTGCTGGACATCGTGCCCAGCCACTATTCGCACCTGCCCGGGCTGATCCGCCAGGGCACGCTGCGGGCGGACGTGGCGCTGGTGCAGGTCTCGCCCGCCGACGAGCAGGGGCGCCACAGCCTGGGACTGGTGCATGAATACCTCCCCGCGGCGCTCGACCGCGCCCGCGTCATCATCGCCGAGGTGAACCCGGAGGTGCCGTGGACCCACGGCAGCCGCTACCTGACCGCGGACGATATCGACCTGCAGGTCGAAGCGCTGCACCCGCCCATCAGCCTTGACCGCAGCGCGCCCGGGCCGGCCGAACAGGCGATTGCACGCCACATCGCCGGCTGGGTGGAGGATGGCGCCACCCTGCAGATGGGCATCGGCAACCTCCCTGAGGCCGTGGTGGCTGCGCTGCATGGCCACCGCGACCTGGGGCTGCACAGTGGCGCGATCGGCGACGGCATTGCGGCACTGGCCGAAGCCGGGGTGCTGACCAACGCACGCAAGAGCATCGATACGGGCGTGGGCATTGCCGGCATCCTGATGGGCAGCGAACGGCTGCGGCGCTGGGCGCACCGCAATCCGCAACTGCAGCTGCGCGAGACCGCCTATACCCATCACCCCGAGGTGCTGGCCAGCGTCGACAAGCTGACCGCCATCAACTCCGCCATCGAGGTCGACCTCACCGGCCAGGTGAACGCCGAAGTCGCCGCCGGCGTCTATGTCGGCGCCGTCGGCGGTGCCGTGGACTTCCTGCGCGGCGCCGCGCGCAGCCGCGGCGGCCTGCCCATCGTCGCGCTGCCGGCGACCGCCAAGGGCGCGAGCCGCATCGTGGCGCAGTTGTCCGGCCCGGTCAGCACGCCCCGCTCGGATGCGGGCCTGATCGTCACCGAGCACGGCGTGGCCGACCTGCGCGGCCAGACGCTGTCGCAGCGCGTGCGCCGCATGCTGGACATTGCCGCCCCCGAACACCGCGAGGACCTGGAGCACCAGGCCCACGTCATGCTGCGCCAGTGTGGCGCGGCCTTCGTGGCCCTTCCCGGGCACACGCTGACCGACTGACTTATTTGCTCACCCCCAACACAGAGTTCCAAGGAGACTTCCATGCGCAGAGCTGCAATCGTCACTCCCCTCCGCACGCCCGTCGGCACCTTCGGCGGCAGCCTGCGCCCGGTGCCCGTGGAGGAGCTGGCCGCCACCGCCGTGCGCGCCGTGGTGGAACGCAGCGGCATCGATCCCGCGCGTATCGATGACGTGGTCTTTGCCCAGTCCTACGCCAACAGCGAAGTGCCCTGCGTCGGCCGCTGGGCCGCGCTGCAGGCCGGCCTGCCGGTCGAAGTGCCGGGCATGCAGCTGGACCGCCGCTGCGGCGGCGGCCTGCAGGCCATCGTCACGGCCTCGATGATGGTGCAAAGCGGCGCCGCCGACGTGGTGATCGCGGGCGGCGTCGAGAGCATGAGCAATATCGAGTACTACACCACCGACATGCGCTGGGGCGCGCGCTCGGGCAATGTGCGCTTCTTCGACCGCCTCGACCGCGGCCGTGAACGCTCCCAGCCGGTCGAGCGCTTCGGCAAGATCTCCGGGATGATCGAGACGGCCGAGAACCTGGCGCGCGACTACGGCATCAGCCGCGAAGCGGCCGATGTCTTCGCCGCCCGCAGCCACGCACGCGCCGCGGCAGCCTGGGAGGCCGGCCGCTTCGATGCCGAGGTCGTCCCCGTGCAGGTGCCCCAGCGCAAGGGCGATCCGGTGCGGTTCGCGCGCGACGAAGGTTTCCGCCCGGAAACCACGCGTGAAAGCCTGGGCAAGCTGCGCACGCTGATGCCGAACGGTACCGTCACCGCCGGCAACGCCAGCCAGCAGAACGACGCCTCGGCCGCGTGCCTGATCGTGGCCGAAGACAAGCTGGCCGAATTGGGCCTCACCCCCATGGCCTCGCTGGTGGGCTGGGCGGCGGCTGGCTGCGAGCCCTCGCACATGGGCATCGGCCCGGTGCCCGCGGTGAAGAAGCTGCTGGCGCGCCTGAACCTGACGCTGGACCGGATGGACCTGGTCGAGCTGAACGAAGCCTTCGCCTGCCAGGTGCTGGCCGTGCTCAAGGGCTGGGAATGGCATGACCAGGACGCGATCGAGCAGAAGCTCAACGTGAACGGCTCGGGCATCTCGCTTGGCCATCCGATCGGCGCCACCGGCGTGCGCATCCTGGCCACGCTGCTGCACGAACTGCAGCGCCGCGGCGGCCGCTATGGCCTGGAAACCATGTGCATCGGCGGCGGCCAGGGTATTGCCGCGGTCTTCGAACGCTACTGAGAAAACCCACTGCATTCGCCGTACAGCCCCCGTGCGCGACGGCGGGGGCTGCGCCCGCCTTTTGCCTTTTGCTTTTCGGCTTTTGCCATCGGCTCTTTGCTTTACGTAGGAGAAGTATCTTGATTTCCATCTCACGCCGTCACGCCATGCTGGCCGCCCTGGCCCTGTGCGGCGCAACTCTGGCCACTCCCCCTGCCTCGGCGCAGCCCAACGGCCAGCCGGTGCGCCTCGTGGTCGGCTACGCGGCCGGCGGCCCTGCCGACCAGGCCGCGCGCCTGTTTGCGGTGGCGTTGGGCAAGGCGCTCAACGCCAACGTCATCGTCGACAACAAGCCCGGCGCCAATGCCACGCTGGCCGGCTATGAAGTGGTCCGCGCCAAGCCCGATGGCGCCACGCTGTGGTTCGCCGCCAGCGCGGCGCTGACGGTCGCGCCCAACATCATGAAGAGCCTGCCGTACGACCCGGCGAAGGACCTCGCCCCGGTGGCACCGGTGGCGCGCTATTACAACATGCTGGTGGCCAACGTCAAAGAGCCGTTCAAGGGCACCCAGGACCTGGTTGCCTACGCCAAGGCGCATCCTGGCAAGCTCAGCTACGGCTCTTCGGGCGTGGGCAGCTCCAACCACGTCGCCATGGCCTTGTTCGCCCGGCAGGCACAGGTCGAGCTGAACCATATTCCCTACAAGGGCAATGCCCCGGCCATGACCGACACCATCGGCGGCCAGATCGACGTGATGTTCGACATCATCAGCACCGCCAGCGGCTATGTGCAGAGCGGCAAGGTCAAGCCCATCGCCGTGGGCTCGCCCAAGCGCAGCGCATCGCTGCCCGGCGTGCCCACCTTCCGCGAATCCGGGATTGCCGGCCTCAAGGACTATGAAGCCGGCGGCTGGTACGCCATCTACGCCCCCAAGGGCGTAACCCCCGAGCAGACCCAGAAGCTGGCCGCGGCAGTGCGGCAGGCCGTGGAAGACGCGGAGCTCAGGAAGCGCTATGCCGAACTGGGCTACGAACAGTGGAGCGGCACCACGCAGGACGTCGTGAACACCGCCGCGCGCGAGCGCACGCAGTGGGCCAGCGTGCTCAAGGGCGTGACGCTGGACTGATGGCCCCGCCACCCTCGAACCGACACCGACCCGACATCCAGGAAGAACTGACATGATCCGCGATAACGACATCCTCGAAGCCCTGCTCGACAGCGTGCGCCGCTTTGTGCGCGAACGCCTGGTTCCCGCCGAGGCGCTGGTCGCCGAGACCGACGAAATCCCGCAGGACATCGTGCAGGACATGCGCGAGATGGGCCTGTTCGGCATGACCATCCCCGAGCGTTTTGGCGGCCTGGAGCTGACCATGGAAGAGGAGGTGCGCGTGGTCATGGAGCTGTGTCAGACCTCGCCGGCCTTCCGCTCGCTGCTGGGCACCACCGTGGGCATCGGCTCGCAGGGCATCCTGATGGACGGCACGCCGGAGCAGCAGGCCGCGTGGCTGCCCCGCCTGGCCACCGGCGAGATCTTGGCCTCCTTTGCCCTGACCGAACCGGAAGCCGGCTCGGACGCCGGTTCGCTGCGCACCACCGCGGTCAGGGATGGCGACCACTACGTGGTCAACGGCACCAAGCGCTTTATCACCAATGCGCCGCAGGCCGGCATGTTCACGCTGATGGCGCGTACCAACCCTGAAATCAAGGGCTCGGCCGGCGTCTCTGCATTTATCGTCGATGCCAAGACACCGGGCATCAGCTTCGGCAAGCGCGACGTGAAGATGGGGCAGAAAGGCGCGCACACCTGTGACGTGATCTTCGACAACGTGCGCGTACCGGCGGCCAACCTGATCGGCCTGAAGGAAGGCCAGGGCTTCAAGACGGCGATGAAGGTGCTCGACAAGGGCCGGCTGCACATTGCGGCGGTCAGCGTCGGGGTGGCCAGGCGCGTGCTGCGCGACGCGCTGAACTACGCATTGGAGCGCCAGCAGTTCGGCCAGCCGATCTGCGAGTTCCAGCTGATCCAGGCCATGCTGGCGGACAGCCAGGCCGAGCTTTATGCCGCCGAATGCATGGTGATCGACGCCGCGCGCCGCCGCGACGAAGGCAAGAACGTCTCCACCGAGGCCTCGTGCTGCAAGATGTTCGCCACCGAGATGGTGGGCCGCGTGGCGGACCGCGCGGTGCAGATCCTTGGCGGTTCCGGCTATATTTCCGAGTTCGGCATCGAGCGCTTCTACCGCGATGTGCGCCTGTTCCGCCTGTATGAGGGCACCACGCAGATCCAGCAGGTCATCATTGCGCGCAACATGATCCGTGAAGCCCGCGGCGCGTAAGAACCGCGCCCCGTTCCAGGACGCCTGACCCAAGCCCACGCGCAACGCTGCCCGCCCCCAGGATAGGCAGCCTGCCTTGAGACCGCCTGACCTGACATGACAGATTCCACCGCTACGCCGGCCACTGGCCTTCCTCCCCCCTCCCCCCGCACCGGCGCCCTGAGCCACCTGCGGGTGCTTGACCTCTCGCGCGTGCTGGCCGGGCCGTGGTCCACCCAGAACCTGGCGGACATGGGCGCCGACGTGATCAAGATCGAGAAACCCGGCGAAGGCGACGATACGCGCCACTGGGGGCCCCCGTTCCTCGCTGACGAGGCCGGCGCGCCGACCCGGCAGGCTTGCTATTTCACCGCCGCCAACCGCAACAAGCGCTCGGTCACGGTGGACATGGCCACGCCGGAGGGGCAGGAGCTGATCCGCGAACTGGCCCGGCAGAGCGATGTGGTGGTGGAGAACTTCAAGACCGGCGGCCTCAAGCGCTACGGGCTGGACTATGACAGCCTGAGCGCGCTCAACCCGCGCCTGATCTATTGCTCGGTCACGGGGTTTGGCCACACCGGTCCCTACGCGGCGCGGCCCGGCTACGATCTGCTGATCCAGGCCATGAGCGGCCTGATGAGCATCACCGGCCACGCCGACGGCGAGCCCGGCGGCGGCCCGATGAAGGTGGGCGTGGCCGTGATCGACCTGTTCACCGGCATGTATGCCACCACCGCGATCCTGAGCGCGCTGGAAGCACGCCATTTCACCGGCCGCGGCCAGCATATCGACATCGCCCTGCTGGATGTGGCGATGGCAGTGCTGGCCAACCAGGGCGCGGGCTTCCTGAACGCCGGCGACGTGCCCCGGCGCCAGGGCAATATCCACCCCAGCGTGGTGCCCTACCAGGACTTCCCGACCGCCGACGGCAATATGCTGCTGGCCATCGGCAACGACGGGCAGTTCGCACGCTTCTGCGACGCCGCGGGCGTGGACTGGGCGCGCGACGAACGCTATGCCACCAACACCGGCCGCGTCAACAACCGCAAGACGCTGATCGCAATGATGATGGAGCTCACGCGCACCCGGTCAACGGCGGAATGGGTCACGCTGCTGGAAGCCAATTCCGTGCCTTGCGGCCCCATCAACAACATCGCCCAGGCCCACGCCGACCCACATGTGCAGCACCGTGGCCTGCGCGTCGAGCAAGAGCGCTATCCGGGAGCCCAGCCGCCCGCAGGCGAGTCCGTGAACCAGGTGGTCACCGCGGCCAGCCCGCTGCGCCTGTCGGAGACGCCCCCGACGCTGCGCTATGCCCCGCCCGCCCTGGGCCAGCACACCGACGAGGTGCTGCGCGAGTACCTGAAGCTGAGCCCGCAGCAGCTGGAAGCACTGCGCGCCAGGCGCGTGGTGTAAGCGGCCAGGCGGCTTTCGGCAGGCAAGAAATCCGCCTTTGCCGATTACCGATTGCACCGTGCAACGGGCACACATACACTGGCGCCGTTCGGCTGGCACGCCGCCTTGCCGAACGGTTTTTCCAGCACAAGGATTCCCGCGAGATGCCACCGGACCGAGACACCCCACCACGGATCAGCGACATCCCACGCCACTGGGCCGCCGAGACCCCCGGCCATGTGGCCGTCTTCGAGGAAGGTCGGACCACCACCTATGCGCAGCTGTGGGCGGGCATCGAGGATGCGCAGCGCTACCTGCAAGCGCAGGGCGTCGGCACCGGCGATCGGGTGCTGATCACGGCCGAGAACTGCCTGGCAGTGATCACGCTGGTGTTCGCCTTGTCAGAACTGGGCGCGTGGCCGGTCGTCGTCAACGCCCGCCTGTCGGAGCGGGAAATCGAGGTGATCCGCGCCCACTGCCAGCCGCGCCTGATGCTGTTCACCCACGCGGTGTCGCCCGATGCCCTGCGGCACGGCGTGCGCTACCGGGCCAGGGAGATTGCCCCGGCCGGCCTCGGCCCGCTGATGGCAGGCGCTGTCGACGAGGCCGGCGAGCGCGAGCCTGAAGCGCTGGCGCGTGACGTCGCCGCGTTGATCTACACCTCAGGCACCACCGGACAGCCCAAGGGGGTGATGGTCACCCACCGGGGCCTGCTGCACTTTGCGCGGGTCACGGTGGCGTCGCGCCGCATGCAGGCAGACGACTGCGCCTATGCAGTCATGCCCATGTCGCATATCTTCGGCTTGGGGACGCTGCTGGTCTCGACCCTGCAGGCCGGCGCCAGCCTGTACCTGAGCGCGCGCTTCAATGCCGCGGACGTCACCGCTGCGATCCGGCAGGGTGCGATCACGCTGCTGCAGGGCGTGCCGACGATGTTCAACCGCATCCTCGCCCATGTGCGGGCAACGGGAGCGCCCCTGCAGCCTTCGCCGCGGCTGCGCTATCTCTACACCGGCGGCGGGCCGCTTGATCCGACGCTCAAGCACGACGTCGAGGCGATGTTCGGCCAGCCGCTGCACCATGGCTACGGCATGACCGAATATGCGGGGTCGCTGTTTGTGACCCGCATGGACCGGCCGCGCACCGACTGCTCGGCGGGCGAGATCGTCGAAGGCGCAGAACTGCGGGTGGTTGGGCCGGAGGGCAAGCCGATACCGCAGGGGGAACCCGGCGAGCTATGGATCAGGGGGCCCGGCGTGATGCGCGGCTACTACCGCGCACCGGACCTGAGCGCCGAGGCCCTGCGGCCCGACGGCTGGCTCAACACCGGCGACATCGGCCGGCTGGACCCCGACGGCGCGCTGTTCATCGTCGGCCGCACCAAGGACCTGATCATCCGCTCGGGCTTCAATGTCTACCCGATCGAAGTCGAATCGGTCATCAACACGCATCCGTCCGTGCGCGTGTCGGCCGTCATCGGACATCCCACCGTGGACGGCAACGAGGAAGTGATCGCCTTCGTCGAGATCAGGGATGGCGAGAAATTCGACGCGCAGGCCCTGCACGACTACCTGGTCGACCGCCTGTCGCCGTACAAGCGCCCGGAGCGGATCCTGCGCGTGGCCTCGATCCCCACCACGGCCAGCGGTAAGCTACTGAAGCACCAGCTTCGGCAGATGCTGGCGGACAAGCCCTAGTCCTGGCGCCCCAGGCCGTCCTCGACCAGCAGGTCCACCAGCTTGCGCGCAAACAGCGGCAAGGCGCCGAGGTCGGCCACGCATACCTGCAGCTTGCGCTCGGCCCATTCATCGTTGAGCTGGACGATGCGCAGCGCCATCGTCTTCGCATGGCGGCTGGCGGTAGTCTCCGGCAACACGCCGACGCCGACATTGGCCTCGATCATCCGGCACGCGGTCTCGAAGTTGCTGACCTGCACGCGCCAGCGCAGCGTGCGCTGCAGGTCGGCCGCGGCCCGCATCAGGAAATTGTGGATCGCGCTGGCCTCGGGCAGACCGATGAAGTCATAGTCCAGCGTATCGATGAAATCCACGCTGCCGCGCTCGGCCAGCGGATGGCTCAGCGCGGTGGCCAGCACCAGGCGGTCGCGCCGGTAAGGCATCACCTCCAGCCCTTCCGTGCGCACGTTGCCGGCAATGATGCCGATGTCCACCATACCCTCCTGCACCGCGCGCACGATATCCGGGCTCAAGCGCTCGTGCATGTCGATGGTCACGTCCGGATGGCTGACGAGATAAGTGCGCAGCACCGCCGGCAGGAACTCGCTCATTGCGGTGGTGTTGGCGAACACGCGCACATGGCCTTTCACGCCCGCCGCGTATTCCTGCAGATCGCCGCTCAGCTGCTCCAGCTGGCGCAGCACGCGGCGCGCATGGGCGAGCAGGGTCTCCCCCGCCCCGGTCACCTTCACGCCCTGGCTGCTGCGGCTCAGCAGCTTGACGCCGACGTGTTCCTCGAGGTTCTTGATGCGCGTGCTGGCCGCGGCCAGCGACAGGTGTGAGCGTTGCGCACCGCCGGTCAGGCTCTGGGCCTCCGCAATATGCGTGAACAGTTTCAGGTCGACCAGATCAAAGCGCATGACATCATTCCGCAGCGTAGGGCCGGATTATCTCGCAAAGCGCGGCGCTCAGTACACTCTGGCGCGCGCAATTTGCAGGGGCCGGCACCCTCGCATCGGGGACCTGATCCCGGATGCTTGCGAACGTCAGGTAGATTTTTGGGAACTAGTCAGGCGACCGAGCGCTGCCGCTGCGCCGCGCGCACCACCGCCAACCGCCTGGCAGCCTCCATCGATAAGCCGAAGCGATCGTAGAAAGCGCAGTCCAGATCACTGCTGGCTGGCCAGCCGACTCGCCGCCGGGCATCGCCAATGCCGGCATCACCGGCCATGACCTCGAACAGCAACCGCATCAGCCGTTGCGTGCGGCACAGGTCGGTCAGCGCCGTGCCCTGCGAAAACAGCAGGCGGCGTAGCTGTGCCGTGGACATGCCCAGCCGTTCCGCGATAAACGCAGCATTCCAGGCGTAATGCGGTTGCAGGAAAACTCGCTTGCAGATGCGGTGGTGCAGGCATTCCTGCTGCGCCGCAGGGATCATGCGCTGGATTTCGAGGGTGCACGCGGCCGGCTGAGTGCTGCTGCCATCCAGGTGCAGCGCAAAGGTTTCAAACGGTTCGATGGTGAGCTGCTGGCCCGGCAGCAGCAGACGCTCATAGCCGCGGCGCCTGAGCACCAGCCTGCCGTGGGCCGTAGAGACCGACAGCGGGAAGGCCAGCAACAGCTGCTGCAGGCTGACGTGCATGTGGGACTGCAGATGGACGTGCATGGTGGCTCGGGATGCGGACAGGATCAGGCTGCATGATCGCCGCTAATTGGATTGCCCGCCTCTGCCATTTCCGAATGCACCGTTCACCGCCGCCGCATGGCCGTTGGTGCACGATGGACACTTGCACTGCCGGGGTGTTTGCTCCCTCTCCCGCTTGCGGGAGAGGGTTGGGCCTTCAACGGGCGTTGTGCTGGATAAAACCGAAGGCCCCGCTTGATGTGGTTCCCAGCTAAACCACCCCTCACCCCGGCCCTCTCCCCATGAGGGGAGAGGGAGAACACCTTGCTTAGGCTAGTTCGGGCGGCTTTGGCGCACCGAAAACCGTTGGCTAGCGGTCTGGGGGCTCCCCTCTCCCCCTTGCGGGAGAGAGGGGAGCCCCACGCTGGCCATACCGACTTGCTCGAAGATCACGCGGTGAACGGCAGGCTGCGATGCCGCTTGCCGGTGAGCGCCGCGACGGCGTTAGCCAGTGCCGGCGCGATCGGCGGCACCGCGGTCTCGCCAATGCCGGTCGGCGGGTCGGCCGACGGCACGATATGCACCGCGATCTGCGGCGGCATGTCCGCATGCGTGGCGAGCCGGTAGTCGTTCCAGTTCGCTTGCTGGACCACGCCATCCTTCAGCGTGATCTGCGCGCCGGGCAGCGTGGTGCCCAGCCCCATCATCATGCCGCCCTGGACCTGCGCCTCGACCGTGCGCGGATTGATCGGCATGTTGCAGTGGACGGCCGCAGTGACCCGGTGCACCACCGGCTGATTGCCGCGCATCGAGACCTCGACGATATACGCGACCACGGTGTCGAACGATTCATGCACCGCCACGCCCCAGGCCCGCCCGCCCGCGAGGCGCCGTTTGCCGTAGCCCGAGCGCTCGACCGCCAGGTCCAGTGCCGCCAGGTGACGCTTGTGCTCACGCAGCAGCGTGCGGCGGTACGCCACCGGATCGATCCCGCCAGCGCGCGCCAGTTCATCGACCAGGGTCTCCATCACATAGGCCGTGTGCGTGTGCCCCACCGAGCGCCACCACAGCACCGGAACATTGACCTTGGGATGATGGATCTCGAGCGCGATCGGGAACGGATAAGCACTGTCGCTCACACCCTCGACCATGGTCGAGTCGACCCCGTTCTTCACGGTGAAGGACTCGAACGGGGTGCCGCTGGTTATGGACTGGCCGACGATCACGTGCTTCCAGGCCAGCACCTTGCCCTTGCCGTCGTGGCCGATTTCAACGCGGTGCAGGTGCATCGGGCGGTAGTAGCCGCCGCGCACGTCGTCTTCGCGCGTCCAGATCATCTTGATCGGCTCGCGCCGGCCGGCCGCATAGCGCGCCTTGGCCACCTGGGCGGCCTCAAACAGGTAGTCGGACGTGGGCACGGCACGCCGGCCGAAGCCGCCGCCGGCCATCATGGTGTTGAACGTCACCTGTTCCGGCTTCAGGCCGAGCACGGCTGCGACGTTGGCCTGGTCGACAGTCTGGAACTGCGAGCCGGCCCACACCGTGCACTGGTTGCCGCGAAAGTCGATGGTGCAGTTGAGCGGCTCCATCGGCGTGTGCGCCAGGTAGGGAAAGACATACTCTGCGGTAAGCTTGTGTGGTGCGGTGGCAAGCGCCGAAGTGTCCGCCGCCCTGGCCTGCACGCCGGGCCGGGTGACCAGTTCGCGGTAGCGCGCCAGCAGTGCGTCGCTGTCCGGCTTCTCGACACCGCTGGTGTCCCATTCCACCTGCAGCACCTCGCGCGCCGTGCGCGCCGGCCAGAACCCATTGGCCACGATCGCCAACCCTGTCGCGCCGCCGGCCAGTGGCACCTGGTAGACCTCTTCCACGCCGGCGATGGCCTTGGCACGCGCGGGGTCGAAGCGCGCGACCCTGGCGCCGAACACCGGCGGATGCACCATGACCACGGTGCGCGTGCCGGGCAGCGCCATGTCGATGCCGAACTGCTGCCTGCCGGTGGACTTGTCGCGCGCATCGAGCCGGCCGGTGGGCTTGCCGATGAGCCTGAACTGCTGCGGCGATTTCAGCTGCACGCTCGCCGGCACCGGCTCGGCCAGGGCCGCGGCGGCCAGCTCGCCGTACGTGGCTCGGCGGCCGTCGGGCGCGGTCACCACGCCGGCCTCGGCCTTCAGCTGCCCGGCCGGCACCCCGAAGCGCCTGGCGGCCGCCCCGAGCAGCATGGCGCGCATGCGTGCGCCGACCTCTCGATACTGCGTCCACGAGTTCTTCATGCTGGTCGAGCCACCGACCATCTGGATATGGAACACCGGATCCTTATAGGCCTCGCCGGCCGGGGCCAGCTGGCAGCGCACCTTGCTCCAGTCCGCGTCCAGTTCCTCGGCCACCAGCATCGGCAGTGCCGTCTGCACGCCCTGCCCGAATTCAAGCTTGCCGATCGTGACCATCACCGTGCCGTCGGCATCGATACTGACGAAGGCCGACGGCTGCACCGGCGCCTTGGGCTGCGCGGCCGCCTCCGTCTGCGCGCCAAGCGGAACGGCACAGAGCGCGAAGCCTGAGCCGACGCTCAGTTTCAGGAAGGTCCGCCGGTCGATGCCGCCGCTTGCCTGCTGCATGAGTCTCATGGCATCTCCTCAGCCGATGGCCTTGGCTGCATCCTTGACCGCGGCATGGATGCGCGCGTAGGTGCCGCAGCGGCACAGGTTGGCGCTCATGGCCTGTTCGATGTCGGCATCGGTCGGGCGCCGGTTGACCTTGAGCAGCGCCACCGCCGACATGACCTGGCCGCTCTGGCAATAGCCGCACTGCGTGACGTCGTTGCGCACCCAGGCCTCTTCGACCGCGCGCCCCACCGGGTCCTCGCCGATGCCCTCGATCGTGGTGAGCTGCCGGCCGGCGATGGAGGACACCGGCGTCACGCACGCGCGGCGCTGCTGGCCATCGACATGGACCGTGCACGCGCCGCACACCGCGATGCCGCAGCCGAACTTGGTGCCGGTCAGGCCCAGCGTGTCGCGCAGCACCCACAGCACCGGCGTGTCGCCGGGCACGTCAACCTGCTGGGTCTTGCCGTTCAGTTGAAAGGAGATCATGGCTGGCTCCCGTTGCTCGTGCCCGTCGTCTGGGTCAAGGCGCCCGATCCGGCGATGGCGCGCAGGTTCTTCAGCAAGGCTTCGTCGGCGGCGGCGCGCGTGGGCCCGGCAGAGGTACGCAGCGGCTCGCGCGTATCGCACGGCGCACCATTGCGTATCCACTGGCGCACCTGCTCGTCGAACGCGGGCTTGTCCAGCGGCGGCAATTCGCGCCCCGGCCCCGGTTGCCAGCCCCAAGCCACTAGGTGGTCGGTCACCATGTGTTCTTCGAGCATCGCCAGCGAGCGGCCGCCGTTGGTCCTGGTGTCGCGCAAGACCTTGCACAGCGCCGGCCCGGACAGGCCCAACCATGACATCTTCATCTTCGCTGGCGGCATGTGCCAGCCCGGCTGGCCGTCGGTATCGAGCCCGGGCGGCGCATGCGCGAGCGGACTGTTCTGGGTGGCATGGCAGGTGGCGCATTGCAGTGGCGGCACGCCTTTGCCGTCGGCGCCACGCTGCACCGGTGGAAAGTGCACCCGTTTCGCATCGCCCTGCAGCGGGCCGTCGGGCACGTGGCAATTCAGGCAGCGGGCATGCAGCAGCACACGTTCGATCTGCGCGAAGGCCTGCAGCCCGGCGTTGCGGTCGGGCGTGGCGGAAACCTGCGTGGGCTGGAAGGCTCCGCCGGGCCCGGCAGCAAAGGCGAGCGCCGGAAGCGTCAGGACGGAGCCCGCCAAAAGCTGGCGAGTGGCGGCGACGAGAGGGTTGCGGGCGTGATGCATCATGGGGCCTCCTCCTTCACCGTCGTCGGCGTGCTTGATCGTTGTAGTGCCTGATGCGATCCCTGGCAAGGCGAAACGGCAGGAGAGGATCGAGGTGCCCGGATCGGCAAGCAGCACTTTTTCGAGATGGTCACCAGTGCTGCAATGTCGCAATGAAGTTCTATCATGCAGACGAAGCGCACTGCCGATTGAAGGGCATGGCGCGCTCCGACCAAACGGCCTGTGATGCATATGGATCAAGATTCGCGACAAGACGCGTCCGATGGATCGGTGATGTTCGCGGACGTCTGCGACAGCACCAGACTCTACGAGCAGGCCGGCGATGCCGTGGCGCTTGGCGCAATCCGCCAGTGCCTCGCGCTGATGAAGTCCCACTCCGCGGCCGCGCAAGGACGGGTGGTCAAGACCATCGGTGACGAAATCATGGTGCTGTTTCCCGCGGCGGAGAATGCGATGCGGGCGGCACTGGACATGCAGGAGGCCGTCGCCGGGCTGCCGCCGATCATCGGCGCACCGCTGGCAATTCATATCGGCTTCCACCATGGTCCGATCCTGTCGGACGAATCCGGCGACCTGTTCGGCGACACCGTGAACCTTGCCGCCCGACTGGCCAGCCTCGCGTCGCGGGGCCAGATCATCACCAGCAAGAACGCGGTTGAGCAACTGTCCGCGGGGCTGCGCCAGATGACACGCTACCTGTATCCGATACAGGTGCGCGGCAAGCACCAGGTGATCGAGCTGTATGAAGCGATCTGGCAGCAGAGCATCGACCTGACCCTGGTGGCCCCGGTGGATCTCGCATTGGCCCGTTCGGCATTGCTCTCGCTACGGTATCGGGGAACCGTCTTCGAAATGAACACCGCCTCGCCGCCTGTCACCATTGGCCGGGACACGACCATGAGCATTGTGGTCACGGACCGGCAGGTGTCGAGATTCCAGGCCACGGTGGAGCCGCGCGGCGGCCGCTTTGTCCTGATCGACAGAAGCTCGAACGGCACCCACGTGAAGATCGATGGCGAAAACGCGCTCATCCTGCGCCGTGACGAAATCACGCTCAGGGGTCATGGCTGGATTACCTTTGCCCAGCCGAAAGAATGCATCGACGAGGGTATCGAGTTCTTTGTCGACGAGAAGTGATGCTGGCAGGAAGGAAGCCGTGCGGCCGCAACCCATCGGAACAGGCCGCGGCCGCGCGTGGCGGGTTACCCGCCCAGCTCCTGAAAGGCGTGCCCGTTGGCTTCCAGCCCCTTCAACATACCGGGTGGCAATGCGCTTTCCGGAACCGTCCCTTCAAGTTGCCACTCCTTTGCGTCGGCGAGGTCCTGAAGCCCTGCCCCCTTGCGCACATAGAGCCCCAGCGTCGGTTTCAGCAGATTGATGTAAAAGTCGTACTCCTGCATTTGCGAATCTCCCACGAAAGTCGTGATTGCCCTGGCTCGTGCGCTCAAGCGCTGGAGTCTCCTGCCGCGACGGTGCTATCCGCCTGCTTGGGTGCAGCGCCCTTGGCCGCTGCTTTGCCTGCCTTCGGCTTCTGGACGGCTTCCATCTTCCTGAAGACCACGGCGTCGCTTGCCTTGTCGTAGCCGAGCTCGACGCTGTCGCCGGATTTCAGCTTGTCGCCGAGAATCTCCTTGGCCAGACCGGTCTCGACCGACTGGCGGATCTGGCGCCGCAGCTCCCGCGCACCGAACTCAGGCTGGTAGCCCACCTCGACCAGATGATCGACCAGGTCATCGTCGAGCTTGACCGTGATGTCCTGCGCGGCGGCGGTGCGCACCACGCGCTCCAGCTGGATCTGCACGATCGCGCGGATGTTCTCGCGCGACAGCGCATGGAACACGATGATGTCGTCGATGCGGTTCAGGAACTCGGGCCGGAAGTGTCCCTTCAGCACCTTCATCAGCGCCTCGCGCAAGTCCTTCTCAGGCATGCGCTTGTCCTCGGGCTGCTCCAGGTTATCCATGATGATCGGCGCGCCCAGGTTGCTGGTGGCGATGATGACGGTGTTGCTGAAGTCCACCACGCGGCCCTTGCCGTCGGTCAAGCGGCCATCATCGAAGACCTGCAGCAGCACGTTGTTCACGTCCGGGTGGGCCTTCTCGATTTCATCCAACAGGATCACGCTATAGGGCTTGCGCCGCACGCGCTCGGTCAGCTGCCCGCCTTCGTCGTAACCGACATAGCCCGGGGGCGCGCCGATCAGCCGGGCCACCGCATGGCGCTCCATGTACTCGGACATGTCGATGCGGATGATGGCCTGCTCGTCGCCGAACACGGTTTCCGCCAGGGCCTTGGCCAGCTCGGTCTTGCCGACGCCGGTCGGCCCGAGGAAGAGGAAAGTCGCGATCGGGCGGTTGGCCTGGCCCAGGCCCGCACGCGACAAGCGCACCGCGTCGCTGACCGCGACCACCGCGTCCTCCTGCCCCACCACCCGCTCGCGCAGCCGCGCTTCCATCTTAAGCAGCTTCTGGCGCTCTTCCTGGGTCAGGTCGGTCACCGGGATGCCGGTCAGGCGCGACACCACTTCGGCAATGGCCGCGACTGTCACCTCCAGGGTCTCCGACCCGGTCTTGCGCTGCCATGCCTCGGTCAGCTCATCAAGCCGCTTCTGCTTGTCGTTGATGCGGTCCTCGAAGCCCTTGGCCTCGTCAAAGCGCTTGCGCGACGACGCATAGTCCTGCTCGCGCTTGAGCTGGGCGATCTCGGCCTCCAGTTCCTGGATATCCGCGGGGCGCGAGGTGGCGCCGATGCGCACGCGCGCCGCGGCCTGGTCGATCAGGTCGATGGCCTTGTCCGGCAGGAAGCGCGAGGTGATGTAGCGGTCCGACAGTTCCGCCGCGGCGACAAAGGCGTCGTCGGCGAAGGTGACCTGGTGGTGCGCCTCAAGCTTGTCGCGCAGGCCGCGCAGGATGACGATGGTCTGCTCGACAGTCGGCTCCGGCACCAGCACCGGCTGGAAGCGCCGCTCCAGCGCCGCGTCTTTCTCGATGTATTTCTGGTATTCGTTCAGCGTGGTGGCGCCGATCAGGCTCAGTTCCCCGCGCGCCAGCGCGGGCTTGAGCACGTTGGCGATATCGAGCCCGCCCTCGCCGCCGCCCTGCCCCGCGCCGACGATGGTGTGCAGTTCGTCGATAAACAGGATCAGTTCGTCGTTCTTGGCCGTGACCTCATCGATCAGCTGCTTGGCACGCTCCTCGAACTCGCCGCGGTACTTGGCCCCGGCGACCATCGAATTGATGTTCACCTCAACCAGACGCTTGCCGCGCAGCACCTCCGGCACATCGCCATTGACGATGCGCTGCGCCAGGCCTTCCACGATGGCGGTCTTGCCCACGCCTGGCTCGCCGATCAGCACCGGGTTGTTCTTCTTGCGCCGCGCCAGCACTTCGATCGTGCTCTCGATCTCCTGCGCACGGCCCAGCACCGGATCGAGCTTGCCCTGCCGCGCAATCGCGGTCAGGTCGCGCCCGAACTTGTCCAGCGTGGGCGTGCCGGTCGGCGTGTCGACGCGGCCGTCTTCAGCGCCTTTGCCGACCACCTTCACCACCTTCTGGCGCAGCGCCTCGGGGGTCACGCCGTATTTTTTCAGCAGCGTCCCGGCAATACTGTCCGGCACCGAGGCCAGGCCGATCAGCAGGTGCTCGGGTCCAACGTAGGAATGCCCCAGGTCGCGCGAGGCCTGGAAGGCAAACTGGAAGGCCTTCTTCAGCCGCGGCGAGATCGTCATCCGGTCGATGGCCGCGTCGGGTTCGGCGGTTCCGGTCTGCGCATGCTCGTCGATATAGCCCTTGATGTCCTGCGGCGAGAGTTTGAGCTCCTTGAGCAGCGCCGTGCAGACATCGGTATCGGCGAGCACGTAGAGCAGGTGCTCGGTATCGAGTTCATTGCGCCGCAGCTCGTGGGCCTTCTCCGCGGCGCGCTGCAGCAGCTCCATGGTCTGCTCGCTGAAGGCATCGGTGGGGTCGACGGATTCGCGCGGAACTTCGGTGGAGTACCCGGGATGCTCGTCGTCATCCATCCCGCCTCCCATTCCGCGGAAGAAGCGGGACAGGCCGCCGCCACCCAGCAGGGAGTCGAACGGGTTGAGCATGTCCTGGTGGCGCAGCAGCTGCCGGTAGTCGTAGTCGCAGATCGACATCGTCTTGCGCTCGCCGTCCTGAACCACGGTCACCCGTGCCACGGCGGGACGTGCGTTGCAGATTTCGCATAGGGTCGGCATGATGGACTTTCCTCCACAGGTAGGTCACATTGCTTCAACAGGGGGACGTTGCGCGCGCTCAGGGCCGCGCGCAGCGGCGCTAAAAAGCGGGCATGAGCCGTGCTTACGTGATGGTGGGCTGGCCTGCCATTACGTCACCTCCGAACGCACCACGCGCACGGGCACTGACTTGTAGGACGGGGTGCCGCTGTCCTCGTCGATGTAGTCGAGCGGCACCAGCCTATTTGCCTCCGGATAGTAGGCGGCGACGGAGCCGGGCGCAATTTCATATTCAATCGCAGTGATCTTCTCGAAACGCAGCTGCCGGCCCGCAGCGATGGTCTCGATGTCGACCAGGTCGCCATGCTCCAGGCCGCGCGCGGCCAGGTCGGCTGGGTTCATGAACAGCACGTCGCGCCGCCCGAACACGCCCCGGTAGCGGTCGTCCATGGCATAGATGGTGGTGTTGTACTGGTCATGGCTACGGATCGTCACCAGCCGCAGGACATCGTCGGCAAGGACTTCCTTGTCTTCATGCAACCCCTTGAACACGTAGAACTCGGCCTTGCCCGACGGCGTTTCCCATTTGCGCTCGGTTGGCGGCAAGGGCATGCGGAATCCGCCAGGGACCCGCACGCGCGTGTTGAAGTCCTCAAAGCCGGGCACCGTCTTCTCGATCAGGTCGCGGATCCTGTCGTAGTCGGCAACCAGTTCCAGCCATGGCACCTTGCTGTCAGGCAGGGTCGCGGTGGCCATGCCCGCCACGATGGCCGGCTCGGAGCGCAGGAACTCGGACGCCGGCGCGAGCTTGCCGGCCGACGCATGCACCATCGACATCGAATCCTCCACCGTCACCGATTGCGGCCCGGTCTCCTGCACATCCAGTTCGGTGCGGCCCAGGCAAGGCAGCACATAGGTCTCCTTGGCCACCAGCAAGTGGGTGCGATTGAGCTTGGTCCCGACATGCACGCTCAGGTCGAGCTTGCCCATGGCGGGGAAGCACTGCTCGGGGTCAGGCAAGGCGACCGCGAAGTTCCCGCCCAGGCAGAACAGCGCCCTGGACTTGCCGTCGATCATCGCCTGCATCGCGTTGACGGCATCGTGCCCGTGTCCGGCGGGCGGGCTGAAGCCGAAGGTGTCCTCGATCCGCTGCAGGAAGCCGGCCGACGGCTTCTCGGTAATGCCGACAGTCCGGTTCCCCTGCACATTGGAGTGGCCGCGCAAGGGGCAGATGCCGGCGCCGGGCTTGCCGAAGTTGCCTCGCAGCATCAGCAGGTCGCACAGCAGGCGCACATTGGCCGTGCCTTCGTTGTGCTGGGTCACGCCCATGCCGTAGGTGACGATGGTGGCATTCGATTTGGCATAGGCCGCCGCCACCAGCTCCAGGTCCGCGCGGGTCAGGCCACAGGTCTTTTCGATATCCGCCCATTCGGTCGACCGCAGATCGTCGGCCAGCGCCTCAAAGCCCTCGGTGTGGACCGCGATGAAGTCGTGGTCCAGCACATTGCCCTGGCTGGCCTCCAGGTCCAGCAGCGCCTTCATCACCCCTTTTATGGCGGCAGCGTCGCCACCGGCGCGGACCAGGAAGTAGGACGACGCAATCCGGGTGGAGCCATAGGTGGCCATCTCCACCATGTTCTGCGGGTCAGCGAAGCGCTCAAGCGCCCGCTCGCGCAGCGGGTTGAACACCAGGATCGGCACCTTGCGGCGCGAGGCCTCATGCAAGGTCCCCATCATCCGCGGGTGGTTGGTGCCCGGGTTGTGGCCGATCGAAATAATCAGCTCGCACGTGTCAAAGTCATCCAGCGACACCGTGCCCTTGCCGATACCGATCGAGCGCGGCAAGCCCACGCTGGTGGGCTCGTGGCACATGTTCGAGCAATCGGGGAAATTGTTCGTGCCATATTCCCGCGCGAACAGCTGGTACAGGTAGGCGGCCTCGTTGGAGGCCCTGCCCGAGGTATAGAACTCGACCTGGTCCGGCGTCAGCCCGCGCAGGATCTCGCCGATGCGGGCGAAGGCTGCCTCCCACTCCACCGCGCGGAAGGTGTCGGTGGCGCGGTCGTAGACCAGGGGATGCGTCAGCCGGCCAAAGTCCTCGAGCTCGTAGTCCGTGCGGTTCAACAGCGACGACACGGTATTGGCTGCAAAGAACTCGGGGGGCACCCGTTTGGTGGTTGCCTCCCACGTCACGGCCTTGGCGCCGTTCTCGCAGAACTGGAAGGTCGACCGGTGCTCCTTGTCGGGCCATGCGCAGCCGGGGCAATCGAAGCCGTCAGGCTGGTTGGTCCGCATCAGCGTGATCGGCGCCTTGACGGTATCCATCTGCGTCCGGATCGCCGTGGCGGTTGCCTTCAGCGCACCCCAGCCGCCGGCGGGACCGTCGTACTTCCGGATACCAGGCACTTCGCGTCGATTGGCCATGTTTGCTCCTTGTGCCGCGCCAGGTTGCTGGTGACGGCGTTGGGGTTAGTCACGCGTGCTGTTCCTGCCGCCGGTTTGCTCCCCTCTCCCGCTTGCGGGAGAGGGGCCGGGGGTGAGGGCAGGCCCAGGCATACCGACGGCTTTTACTTCGTTGATGCTCCGGCCCTCACCCCCACCCCTCTCCCGCGCGCGGGAGAGGGGAGCGTATGCGTGGGTTCGTGGTACTGCAGACGGCCCACTTTGCTGATCTCCGCCATTCGCCCATCAGGCGGCGCCTTCAGGAATAAAGCTTCGCCACCCGCTCCAGCGGCACCGGCTTGATCCGCGAAGCCTGCCCGGCGCAGCCGAAGGCCTCGAAGCGCAGCTTGACCACGCTCCTCGCGCCCTTCTTGGCCGCCAGCAGCGCCTTGCGCGGATCGAACTCGCTGCGGTCGTCGGACAAGGACTTGCGGATCGCCCCGGTCATCGCCAGGCGGATATCCGTGTCGATATTCACCTTGCGCACCCCCATCTTGATGCCGCGCAGGATCTCCTCGACCGGCACGCCGTAGGTCTCCTTGATGTCGCCGCCGTACTGGCGGATGATCTCCAGCCATTCCTGCGGCACCGAGCTGGAGCCGTGCATCACCAGGTGGGTGTCAGGGATCTGCTCATGGATCTCGCGGATGCGGTCCATAGCCAGGATGTCACCGGTGGGCTTGCGCGAGAACTTGTAGGCGCCGTGGCTGGTGCCGATGGCAATCGCCAGCGCATCCACGCCGGTGCGGGCGACAAAGTCGCGCGCCTGGGCCGGGTCGGTCAGCATCATGTCGTGCGACAGCGTGCCCGCCGCGCCCACGCCGTCCTCTTCGCCGGCCTGGCCGGTTTCGAGCGAGCCCAGGCAGCCCAGTTCGCCCTCCACCGACACGCCGATCGCATGCGCCATTTCGCACACGCGCCGCGTGACGTCGACGTTGTAGTCGTAGTCGGACGGGGTCTTCATGTCTTCGCGCAGCGAGCCGTCCATCATCACGCTGGTGAAGCCGGAGCGGATCGAGGCCTGGCAGATCGCCGGGCTGGAGCCGTGGTCCTGGTGCAGCACGATGGGGATGTCCGGATGGGTCTCGGCCGCGGCCAGCACCATATGGCGCAGGTAAGCCTCGCCGGCGTACTTGCGGGCGCCGGCGGAGGCCTGCAGGATGACCGGGCTGTCGGTTTCCTCGGCCGCCTCCATGATGGCGTGGATCTGTTCCAGGTTGTTGACGTTGAAAGCCGGCACGCCGTAGCCGAACTCTCCCGCGTGGTCCAGCAGCTGGCGCAAGGAAATGAGTGCCATGATGAAGCTCCTTTACTGATTGCAGAATCGGTGAGGTCGGGTTCAGGCGGCGCGCTGTGCCAGCACGGCCAGCGCGGGCAGCGTCTTGCCCTCCAGGAATTCCAGGAACGCACCCCCGCCCGTGGAGATGTAGCCCACGCGGTCGGCAATGCCGTACTTGGCAATGGCCGCCAGCGTGTCGCCGCCGCCGGCGATCGAGAACGCCTTCGATTCGGCGATGGCCTGGGCCAGCACCCTGGTGCCATTGCCGAACTGGTCGAACTCGAACACACCCACCGGGCCGTTCCAGACGATGGTGCCGGCGGCCTTGAGTTGCTCGGCCAGCATGGCGGCGGTCTTGGGGCCGATGTCCAGGACCATGTCGTCGTCGGCCACGTCCTTCACGTCCTTCACGGTAGCCTCGGCGGTGGCGCTGAATTCCTTGGCGCATACGACGTCGACCGGGATCGGCACTGAGGCGCCGCGGGCAGCCATGATGTCGATGATGGCCCTGGCATCGGCCAGCAGGTCAGGCTCGGCCAGCGACTTGCCGATCTTCAGGCCGGCGGCCAGCATGAAGGTATTGGCGATGCCGCCGCCGACGATCAGGTTGTCGACCTTGTCGGCCAGCGACTTCAGGATGGTCAGCTTGGTCGAAACCTTGGAGCCCGCCACGATTGCCACCAGCGGACGCGCCGGCTGGCCCAGCGCCTTGCCCAGCGCGTCGATCTCGGCGGCCAGCAGCGGGCCGGCGCAGGCGATGGGGGCGTACCTGGCGATGCCATGCGTGGTCGCCTCGGCACGGTGGGCGGTGCCGAAGGCGTCGTTGACGTAGACATCGCACAGCGCGGCCATCTTCTGCGCCAGCTCGTCGCTGTTCTTCTTCTCGCCCGTGTTCATGCGGCAGTTTTCCAGCAGCACCACCTGCCCGGGCGGCACCTGGAAGCCGCCCTCGGTCCAGCCGGACAAGAGCGGCACCTGGCGGCCCAGCAGTTCCGACAGGCGGCGGCCCACCGGTGCCAGGCTGTGGCGCGGGTCGGGCGCGCCCTCCTGCGGCCGGCCCAGGTGCGAGGTGACCATCACCGCGGCGCCCGCCTGCAGGCAGGCCGCGATGGCAGGCACGGAAGCACGGATGCGGGTGTCGTCGGTGATAGCGCCCGCTGCATCCTGCGGGACGTTGAGGTCGGCGCGGATAAAGACCCGCTTGCCAGCCAGTCCGCCTGCTGCAAGCAGTGCGGCCAGCGTGTGCGGCGCCGCCGCGGGTTTCGGTTGCGGGTTCGTAGCATGGGATAGGCTCATCATGGCAACCTGCTAGCGTGCGTGGGCCAGCGCCACCGCGGTATCCAGCATGCGGTTGGAGAAGCCCCATTCGTTGTCATACCAGGCCGACACCTTGACCAGCGTGCCGTTAACCTTGGTCAGGGTGGCGTCAAAGGTGGACGACGCCGGGTTGTGGTTGAAGTCCACCGAGACCAGCGGCGCGGTGTTGTAGTCCAGGATGCCCTTGAGCTCGCCTTCAGCGGCTGCCTTCAGGATGCCGTTCACCTCCTCCACCGTGGTGGGCCGCGCCGCCACGAAGGACAGGTCGACCAGCGACACATTGATGGTCGGCACGCGCACGGCAAAGCCGTCCAGCCGGCCGTCCAGCTCAGGCATCACCAGCCCGACCGCGGCGGCGGCGCCGGTCTTGGTCGGGATCATCGACATGGTGGCCGAGCGCGCCCGGCGCAGGTCTTCGTGGTAGACGTCGGTCAGCACCTGGTCGTTGGTATAGGAGTGCACCGTGGTCATCAGGCCGTTCACCACGCCCAGCTTCTCGTGCAGCGGCTTGACCAGCGGCGCCAGGCAGTTGGTGGTGCACGAGGCGTTGGAGATCACCGTGTCGCTGGCCTTCAGCACGCCGTGGTTGACGCCGTAGACGATGGTGGCGTCCACGTCCTTGCCGCCGGGGGCGGAGATGATCACCTTCTTCGCGCCGCCCTTCAGGTGGGCCGAGGCCTTTTCCTTGCTGGTGAAGAGCCCGGTGCATTCCATCACCACGTCCACGCCCAGCTCGCCCCACGGCAGCTCGGCCGGGTTGCGCTGGGCCAGCACGCGGATGCGGTCGCCGTTGACGCGGAAGGCATCGCCGTCGACCGAGACCTCGCCCGGGAAGCGGCCGTGGACGGTGTCGTACTGGGTCAGGTGCGCATTGGTGGCCGCGTTGCCGAGGTCGTTGATGGCGACGATCTCGATATCGTGCCGCTTGCCGCCTTCATAGTGGGCGCGCAGCACGTTGCGGCCGATGCGTCCGTAGCCGTTGATGGCAACCTTGATAGTCATGCTGTCTCCTTTACTTGTCTTGGTATCCTTGCCCGTCGCGCTGGCGCGCCGGCGCAACATCAGGCTGCTGGCGCCAGCCGCGCCGGCGTCAGCAGCGCCGGCAACGCCTCCAGCGAGTCGAGCAGCGCGTCGGCGCCCAGCGCCGCGGGCCCGCCGGGCCCGGCGTAGCCATAGCGCACCAGGCAGACCGGGATGCCGGCCGCGCGCGCCGCCGCCACGTCCACCGCCGAATCCCCCACCAGCACGCCCTGCGCCGGATCGACGTCGAGCAGGTTGCAGGCGTGCCGCAGCGGTTCGGGGTCCGGTTTCATCTGCGCGATCGAGTCGCCCGCCACCAGCACTTCCAGGTATTGCGACAACCCGGTCAGCGCCAGCAGCGGCACCGCCAGCGCGCGCGGCTTGTTGGTGACGCAGGCAAGCCGGTAGCCCTGCCGCCTGAGCGCCTCCAGGCCTGCCTCCACGCCCGGGAACACCGATCCGAGGCGGCCGTTGGTCTCGGCATAGTGGCGGTGGAACATCGTCACGGCATCGGCAGCCTCAACCTGCGCCGCGAGCCCGGCGGTCTCGAGCACGCGCCGCACCAGGTTGGGCACCCCGCGGCCGATAAAGCCGGCCACGGTGTCGAACGGCAATGCCGGGCTGCCGAGGTCGGCCAGCATGCGGTTGGCGGCCTCGACAATGTCGGGCGCGCTGTCGACCAGCGTGCCGTCCAGGTCGATCAGCACCGCGGTGCAGGGCATGGATGTGGTAGCCATCACGCCTCCTCCAGCAGCACGCGCGCGGCCGCGGCGACATGCGTCGGGGTCAGGCCGAAGTGCTGGTACAGCGCCTCGGCCGGCGCAGATTCGCCGAAGCTGTCGATGCCCAGCGCCAGGCCCTGCTCGCCCACCACGCCGCGCCAGAACCAGGTGCCGCCCGCCTCCACGCTGACGCGCGGCAATCCCGGCGGCAGCACGGTGTCCCGGTACGCCACGTCCTGCGCGTAGAACAGCTCCACGCAGGGCATGGACACCACGCGTGCGGCGATGCCGGCATCGGCCAGGTCCAGTGCCGCGCGCATGGCGATTTCCACCTCGGAGCCGGTGGCGATCAGCACCACGCGCGGCGCCGGCACATCGCGCAGCACATAGCCGCCTCGCGCAATCTCCGCGCGCTGGGCCGCATTGCGCTCGAACGGCATCAGCGCCTGCCGCGACAGCACCAGGCAGCTCGGGCCATCCTCGCGCCGCAGCGCGGCCAGCCACGCATACGCGGTCTCGGCGCCGTCGCAGGGACGCCAGACCTGGTTGTTGGGGATCAGCCGCAGGCTGGCGGCGTGTTCCACCGGCTGGTGGGTGGGACCGTCCTCGCCCAGCCCGATCGAGTCATGGGTCAGCACGTGGACCACGCGCAGGCGCATCAGCGCCGCCATGCGGATGGCATTGCGCGAATAGTCCGAGAAGGTCATGAAGGTGCCGCCGTAGGGGATCAGCCCCCCATGCAGCGCAATGCCGTTCATGGCGGCGGCCATGCCGAACTCACGCACGCCATAGCTCACGTAGTTGCCATGCCCGGCATGGTTGACCCAGACCGATGCCTTGACATTGGTCAGGTTGGAGCCGGTCAGGTCGGCCGAGCCGCCCAGCAGCTCGGGCAAGGCGGGCGTGAGCGCCTCCAGGCACAGCTGCGATGCCTTGCGCGTGGCGATCTTGCCTTGCAGCGGCGACGGCGCGTCCAGCAACGCCAGCAGCTCGGCATCGAAGCCTTGCGGCAGGCGGCCCTTGACGCGGCGCACGAACTCCTCGGCCAGTTCGGGGTGCGCGGCGCAATAGCTGACGAAGCGCGCCTCCCATTCGGCCTCGCGCGCGGCGCCTTGCGCGCGTGCGTCCCAGGCGTCGGCGACATCCGCCGGCACCGTGAAGGGCTCGGCTTCCCAGCCCAGCGCGGTGCGCATGGCGGCGATCTCCGGCGCGCCCAGCGGGGCGCCATGCACATCGTGGCCGCCGGCCTTGGCGGGCGCGCCCTTGCCGATCACGGTGCGGCAGCAGATCAGCGTGGGCCGGTCGCGCTCGGCCTTGGCCTCGTGCAGCGCAGCGTCGATGGCCTGCACATCGTGCCCGTCGACGGCAATCACATGCCAGCCGTAGGCGGCAAAGCGCTTCGGGGTGTCGTCGGCAAACCAGCCGGCCACCTCGCCGTCGATGGAGATGCCGTTGTCGTCGTACAGGCAGATCAGCTTGCCCAGCCTGAGCGTTCCCGCCAGCGAGCAGGCCTCGTGGCTGAGGCCTTCCATCAGGCAGCCATCGCCAAGGAAGACGTAGGTGTGATGGTCGACGATGTCGAAGCCGGGCCGGTTGAAGGTGGCAGCCAGCAGCTTCTCCGCCAGCGCCATGCCGACGGCATTGGCCAGGCCCTGCCCCAGCGGCCCGGTGGTGGTTTCCACGCCCGGCGTCACGCCAAGCTCCGGATGGCCGGGCGTGGCCGCGTGCAGCTGGCGGAACTGGCGCAGCTGCGACATCGGCAGGTCATAGCCGGTCAGGTGCAGCAGTGCGTACTGCAGCATGGATGCATGGCCGTTGGACAGCACGAAGCGGTCACGGTCGGGCCAGGCCGGGTTGGCCGGGTTGTGGCGCAGGTGGCGCCGCCACAGCACTTCGGCCATCTCGGCCATGCCCATGGGAGCGCCGGGGTGGCCGGACTTGGCCTGCTCCACCGCGTCGGCGGCCAGGAAGCGCAGCGCATTGGCACAGCGCGCTGCGGAATCGATGCGTTCTGGGGCGTTCATTCAGAAGATCCTCGCGAGTCGGCGTTTCACGGTCGGGTCCTTACAGCGCGGCGCGCTTGCGGCGCTCCATCATGCGCAGCACGAAGGGCGTGAAGATCAGCTGCATGGCCAGTTCCATCTTGCCGCCGGGCACCACGATGGTGTTGGCGCGCGACATGAAGGAGTCGTGGATCATGCTAAGCAGGTACTGGAAGTCGATCCCCTTCGGATTGGCAAAGCGGATCACCACCATGCTTTCATCGGGCGCGGGGATTTCGCGCGAGATAAAGGGGTTGGACGTATCCACGCACGGCACGCGCTGGAAGTTCACATGCGTGCGCGAGAACTGCGGGCAGATGTAGTTCACGTAGTCCGGCATGCGGCGCAGGATGGTGTCGGTCACGGCCTCCGTCGAATAGCCGCGCTGCTTCTTGTCGCGCCAGAGCTTCTGGATCCATTCCAGGTTGATGACCGGCACCACGCCGATCAGCAGGTTGGGATACTGCGCGACATTGACCGTGTCGGTGACCACGCCGCCGTGCAGACCTTCATAGAACAGCAGGTCGGTATCGGCCGGCAGCGGCTCCCACTGGGTGAAGGTGCCGGGTTCCTGCCCAAACGGCGCCGCCTCCTCCGGGCTATGCAGGTAGTGCCGGTGCACGCCCGTGCCGGTTTCGGCATAGGAGCGGAACAGGTTCTCCAGCTCGCCGAACAGGTTGTTCTCCTCGCCGAAGTGGCTGAAGTTCATATTGCCGGTGCGCTCGGCCTCGGCCATCTTGACCTTCATCTCGGCGCGGTCGTAGCGGTGGAAGCTGTCGCCTTCGATCACCACTGACTTCACGCCCTCGCGGCGGAAAATGTTCTCGAAGGTACGGGTCACCGACGTGGTACCGGCGCCCGAGGAGCCGGTGATGGCGATAATGGGATAACGTTCTGACATGGCCAGGCACCTCAGGCAGACGCGCGGAACAGGCTGCGCTCGTTGAACAGGGGACTCGGAAGGTCGGGATCGGTCTGGTCGGTGTGGTAGCCCTCGATCCGTTCCACTTCATTGCGCGAGCCGAAGATCACGCCGATGCGCTGGTGCAGCGCGCCCGGCGCCACCGACATCAGCGTCTGGCGGCCCGTGCTGGCGCGCCCGCCGGCCTGCTCCATCAGGAAGGCGATCGGGTTGGCCTCATACAGCAGGCGCAGGCGGCCCGGCTTGGCGGGATCCTTGGAGTCGCGCGGGTACATGAAGACGCCGCCACGCATCAGAATGCGGTGCGCCTCGGCCACCATCGACGCGATCCAGCGCATATTGAAATCCTTGCCGCGCGGCCCGCTCTTGCCGGCCATGCACTCGGCGATATAGCGCTGCACCGGCGCTTCCCAGAAGCGGCTGTTCGACGCGTTGATGGCGAATTCCTGAGTATCGGCCGGCACCCGCAGGTTGGGGTGCGTCAGGAAAAATTCGCCCAGGTTGGGATCGAGCGTGAAGCCGTTGACGCCATTGCCGACGGTCAGCACCAGCATGGTGGTAGGACCGTAGAGCGCATAGCCGGCCGCCACCTGGGCGCTGCCGGCCTGCAGGAAATCCTGCTCGGTCACGGCACTTGCACCCTCCGGGGCGCGCAGCACCGAGAAGATGCTGCCCACCGAGACATTGACGTCGATGTTGGATGAGCCGTCGAGCGGATCGAACACCAGCAGGTACTTGCCACGCGGGTAATGTTCCGGGATCTGGTAAGGCGCCTCCATCTCCTCCGACGCCATGCCGGCCAGGTACCCGCCCCACTCGTTGACGCGCAGGAAGGTGGTATTGCTCAGCACGTCCAGCTTCTGCTGGATTTCGCCCTGCACGTTGACGGCCCCTGCTTCTCCAGCTTGATTGCTGGCCTTGCCGTGCAAGCCCCCCAGCGCGCCGAAGGCAACCGCGCGCGCAATTTCCTTGCAGGCCATGGCGACGTTGAGAATCAGGCCGTTGAAGCCGCCGCTGGCATCCGGATAGCGGCGGCGTTCCTCGATCAGGAACTGCGTCAGGGTCATCCTTTGGACTTCAGGCATGACAGGTCTCCTATAGATTGGCTATGTGTTCTTGTGTAGTGCCGGTGCGGGTGGCCGCTATGTGATCGTGGCCGCCTCGCGCAAGCGGCGCAGGATGCTCCAGTAGCCGCCGTCGGCATCGGGCGCGCCGAACACGGCGCTGCCGGCCACGAAGGTGTCGGCGCCCGCGCGGGCGATCCCGGCAATGTTGTCGGCCTTGACGCCGCCGTCGATCTCCAGCCAGACCGGCCGCCCGCCGGCGTCCACCTGCCGGTCGATGCGCGCGCGTGCCTGGCGCACCTTGTCCAGCACGCCCGGAATGAAGGCCTGGCCGCCGAAGCCCGGGTTCACGCTCATCAGCAGCACCAGGTCGAGCTTGTCCAGCGTATGGTCCAGCCAGCCCAGCGGCGTGGCCGGGTTGAGCACCAGGCCGGCCTTGCAGCCGTGGTCGCGAATCAGGCCGATGGTGCGATCGACATGGCGGCTCGCCTCCGGGTGGAAGCTGATGATGTTGGCGCCGGCCTTGGCAAACAGCGGGATCAGCGCGTCGACCGGTTCCACCATCAGGTGCACGTCGATGGGGATGGAAACCAGCGGCCGGATCGCCTCGCACACCAGCGGGCCGATGGTCAGGTTGGGCACATAGTGGTTGTCCATCACATCGAAGTGCACCAGGTCTGCACCGCCGGCCTCGATCGCACACACCTCTTCGCCCAGGCGCGCGAAATCGGCCGACAGGATGGAGGGCGCCAGGCGGATGGCACGCAGGCTGCCATGGCCGGTGTTGGTTTCAGTGGCATGCATGTCAGGTCGCCTCGATCAGGGTGCCGTGGTGCCAGGCGCGCAACGCGGCAAGGTCGGCCCAGCGGTGCGCCGCGCCGGGCACGTGCTGGGGCATGGGTTCGCCGGGGTCGCCAAGATGCGGCAGCACCAGCAGCGCGCCCTCGAAGGAGTCCTGCCCGCTGAACGCGGTGGGCGTGACCACAGTGGGGATACCGGCGGCCCGGGCAGCGCGCAGGCCGTTCTCCGAGTCCTCGATCGCCAGGCAGTCACCGCCTTGCAGGCCGAGCCGCTCCAGCACGGCCAGGTAGACATCGGGCGCCGGCTTCTTGATGGCCGTGGTGCCGGCGTCGCCGATGGCGGCAAAGCGACGGCGCCAGTCCGCGCCAAGCGGCGCCTGCAGCAGCGCGTCGAGGTTGGCCGGCGTGGTGGTGGTGGCTATCGCGAGCGGGAGCCCTGCCTTGCCGGCCTCGGCGATCAGGCGGGCGATGCCCGGGCGCAGCGGCAGGCCGCCCGCGCCCACGCGCTCGGCATAGTGGCGGGTCTTGATGGCGTGCACGGCGTCGATGGTTTCCTTCACCTTGCAGCCACGGGCCTCTTCCGGGTCGACCATGCGCCAGTAATGCATCAGGCGTTCCTTGCCGCCGGCCACCTTGAGCAGCCGCGTGTAGAGCGGCGCGTCCCAGTGCCAGTCCAGGCCGACCTCGGCGAAGGCGGCATTGAAGGCTTGCAGGTGCGCGCTCTCGGTATCGGCCAGCGTGCCGTCGACATCGAAAATCAGGGCTTGCATGGTTTACTCCTTGGCCGGGGCCTGTGCGTCCGGCCCAGCCTTCGAAAACACGCGGCTGGCCAGCAAGTCAGACGCCGTGATGGTGGTCAGGGTACGGTCGTCGACAACCGTGCCGGCATCGTCCAGCAGGCGCGAGGCATGGCGCAGCCGCGCGCGGTCCAGCGCATTGCGCACGCTGCGGGCATTGGCAAAATGCGGCTGCGCCATGCGCCGGGCCAGGTAGTCGGCAAACACGGCCCGGCTCTGGTCGTCGAAGCGGTATTGCATCTCGGCCAGCATCAGGTCGGCGATCTGGCGCAGCTCGTCGAGCTGGTAGTCAGGGAAATCGACATGGTGGGCAACGCGCGAGGACATGCCCGGGTTGGACTCGAAGAAGCGGTCCATGCGGTCCTTGTAGCCGGCCAGGATCACCACCAGGTCGTCGCGGTTGTTCTCCATCACCTGCAGCAGGATCTCGATGGCCTCCTGGCCGTAGTCGCGCTCGTTCTCCGGGCGGTAGAGGTAGTAGGCCTCGTCGATGAAGAGCACCCCGCCCATGGCCTTCTTCAGGATCTCCTTGGTCTTGGGTGCGGTGTGGCCGATGTACTGGCCGACCAGGTCGTCGCGGGTCACCGCCACCAGGTGGCCACGGCGCACGTAGCCCAGCTGGTGCAGGATCTGCGCCATGCGCATGGCCACGGTGGTCTTGCCGGTGCCGGGATTGCCGGTGAAGCACATATGCAGGCTGGGCGCACCGGCGCTGAAGCCGCGCGCGGCGCGCAGCTTGTCCACCAGCAGCAAGGCGGCGATATCGCGGATACGCGCTTTCACCGGCTTCAGTCCGATCAGCTCGCGGTCAAGCTGGGCCAGCAGCTCGGTGATGCCCGAGCTGGCCAGCGACTCGGCCAGCGATCCGGCCGGAGCGGCTGGCGGCTGCAGCGGTGCGGTCGTTTCAGGTGCGGACATGGCAGGCTCCGTGAGGATCATTCGAGCATCCGGCTCGAAGATTCGAGGCGCAGCTCCCCCCGGTGCGCGGCCTTGCGGCAGCGCAACCGTGGGATTGCACAGTCAGGAAAAGCGCCGGCGGCAGCGCCGCGCGGCGGTTCAGCCGGCGCCGCTCAGTAGCGGCTGCCCTCGGGGCGTGCCTGCACGGCGTAGCTCTCGATCGAGTAGCGCATGGTGCGGCCGGGCTCTTCCTGGCGCACCAGGCGGAAGCCGGGCTCGTCCGCAGGACGGTTGACGATGAACGACATCACCACCGACTCTACCGTATGCGTCGAATCGAAAGCCGTGACGCGGATGTAGTGGTTGGGGAAGGTGCTGCGCGCGTTGTTGATCTCCAGCAGGATGCCGGCGGCATCGCGCAGGTCGAACATCGGCAGGCCGAACATCTCCCAGTAGGTATTGCGCGGATGCGGGTCGTCGGTGTACTCGATGCCGACCGCCCAGCCCTGGTTCAGGCAGTATTCAAGCTGGCTGGTGATCTGCGCGTCGGTGAGGTCGGGCAGGAAAGAGAAAGTGCCTTGAGTAATACGCATGATGTCCTCTCGTTCTTTGGGTTCGCTCGTCGTGCTTTGGTGGCGTCTCGCCAAGGCTCAGGCCACCGACGCGGTGGGCGCGAAGTCCGAGGTGTCGGTCGGCGTGTAGTTGAAGCTGATGTCGCCCCAGGTATCGAGCGCAGCCCGCAGCGGTCCGCACCAGCGCGCGGCATCGCGCAGGATCTCCGGCCCTTCGTTGAGGATGTCGCGGCCTTCGTTGCGCGCCAGCACCATGGCTTCCAGCGCAACGCGGTTGGCGGTGGCGCCGGCCTGGATGCCCTGCGGGTGGCCGATGGTGCCGCCGCCGAACTGCAGCACCACATCGTCGCCAAAGAGGTGGATCAGCTGGTGCATCTGGCCGGCATGGATGCCGCCGGAGGCCACCGGCATCACCTTGCGCAGCGAAGCCCAGTCCTGGTCGAAGAACAGCCCGCGCGACAGGTCGGTGTGGGTGTAGGCATCACGGCAAACGTTGTAGTAGCCCTGCACGGTCAGCGGGTCGCCTTCCAGCTTGCCCACCGCGGTGCCGGTGTGCATGTGGTCGACGCCTGCCAGGCGCAGCCATTTGGCAATCACGCGGAACGACACGCCGTGGTTCTTCTGCCGGGTGTAGGTGCCATGGCCCGCCCGGTGCAGGTGCAGGATCACGTCGTTCTGCCGGCACCAGTTGCTCATGGACTGGATACAGGTCCAGCCGACGATCAGGTCGATCATGATGATGACCGAGCCCAGCGACTTGGCGAACTCGGCACGCCGGTACATCTCTTCCATGGTGCCGGCGGTCACGTTGAGATAGCTGCCTTTGACCTCGCCGGTGGCGGCCGAGGCCTTGTTGACCGCGTCCATCACGAACAGGAAGCGGTCGCGCCAGTGCATGAAGGGCTGCGAGTTGATGTTCTCGTCATCCTTCATGAAGTCCAGCCCGCCCTTCAGGCCCTCATACACCACGCGGCCGTAGTTGCGGCCCGACAGGCCCAGCTTGGGCTTGGTGGTGGCGCCCAGCAGCGGGCGGCCGAACTTGTCCAGGCGCTCGCGCTCGACGATGATGCCGGTGGACGGGCCGGCGAAGGTCTTCACATAGGCCACCGGGAAGCGCATGTCTTCCAGGCGCGCCGCCTTGATCGGCTTGAAGCTGAAGACGTTGCCGATGATCGACGCGGTCAGGTTGGCGATCGAGCCTTCCTCGAACAGCGACAGGTCATAGGCCACGTAGCAGAAGAACTGCTCGGGGTTGTTGGGCACCGGATCGACCCGGTAGGCCTTGGCGCGGTACATGTCGCAGGCGGTCAGGCGGTCGGTCCACACCACCGTCCAGGTGGCGGTGGAGGATTCGCCCGCCACCGCGGCAGCGGCCTCGACCGGATCCACGCCGTCCTGCGGCGTGATGCGGAACAGCGCCAGCAGGTCGGTATCCTTGGGCTCGTAGTCGCCGTCCCAGTACCCCATTTCCTTGTACTTCATGACGCCGGCGTCGTAGCGCTTGCGCGGCTTGGCTTGGACCGATTCAGGTGCGTTCATGCTTGTCTCCTTGCTTGGTTGAGCGTCGTGGGTACTGCGTTGATGCAAAGATATAAGCCCACCCACATAAGGTAAATTCAGATATTCTTAGTGCCTGTATAAGCAATCCCTTAAGTGCGGACCAAACTGCACATCACGGGGATCATCCAAAGCCGCCCCCACCGCCCATGTCCTTCCTGCGCGCCCTCACCCTTCGCCAGTTGCAGATCTTCGTCACCGTGGCCAGGCACGCCAGCTTCGTGCGCGCGGCCGAGGAACTGCACCTGACCCAGCCGGCGGTCTCGATGCAGGTCAAGCAGCTTGAATCCGTGGTCGGCATGGCGCTGTTCGAGCGGGTCAAGGGGCAGCTCACGCTGACCGAGCCCGGCGACCGCCTGCTGCACCATGCGTCCCGGATCCTCGGCGAGGTCAAGGACGCCGAGGAAGGCTTGCAGGCGGTCAAGGACGTCGAGCAGGGTTCGATCACGATCGGGCTGATCAGCACGTCGAAGTACTTCGCGCCCAAGCTGCTGGCCGGCTTTACCGCGCTGCACCCGGGCGTGGACTTGCGCATCGCCGAAGGCAACCGCGAGACGCTGCTGCGGCTATTGCAGGACAACGCCATCGACCTCGCACTGATGGGCCGCCCGCCGCGCGAACTGGATGCGGTGTCGGAACCCATCGCCGCGCACCCGCACGTGCTGGTGGCCTCGCCGCGGCACCCCCTGCACGACGCAAAGGGGTTCGACCTGCAGGAACTGCGTCACGAGACCTTCCTGCTGCGCGAACCGGGTTCCGGCACCCGTACCGTGGCCGAGTACATGTTCCGGGACCACCTGTTCACGCCGGCCAAGGTGATCACCCTGGGCAGCAACGAGACCATCAAGCAGGCCGTGATGGCCGGCATGGGCATCAGCCTGTTGTCGCTGCACACGCTATCGCTGGAGTTGCGCACCGGCGAGATCGCGCTGCTGGACGTGACCGGCACGCCGATCGAGCGCATCTGGCATGTCGCGCATATGTCCAGCAAGCGTTTGTCACCGGCCAGCGAGAGCTGCCGCGCCTATCTGCTGGAGCACACGGCGGAGTTCTTGGGGAAGGAGTATGGCGGGCTGATGCCGGGGCGGCGCGTGGCCTGAGGTTCTCCGGTCCCGCCCGGAACCCGCTGGGCAGCGGCAGCTGGTGAAGGCCTTCCGATGACAAAGGCTAGAGAATTGCGATTCCTCTGATCGCCATGAACGTTCGCGATGGGAACACTAGAGGCATCACCGAAACAACGGTGATCGGGCGTAGCAACCTGAAGCTCGCTAACGGTGGCCGCATCATGCGGCCAAATTCACGCGTTCAGGAGCTCGCAATGAAAAAACGAACCACATCGAAACATGAAAGCGTGCTGGCCGCCAATCCAGCAGACTGCCTCGAATCGCTCGAGCACATCAGCGCCAGCCTTAGTTGCGTCCTGTCTCTGCTGGAAGTGGAAAGCGAGCGTTCCGAGGCATGCCACGGCATTCATTGCCTGGTGGTCATGATCAAGCTGCGGCTTGATCAGACTGCTGCGGAGCATTTCCCTTCGGACTGAGGCGAATGTCCGGCGCGGCCGCTACGAGGGCAGTCTTGATGGCGGTTGGCCATACTGGAGAATGAAGGATAACCGCAGCTTCGGCTGCGGTTATTCACTTTGGACGCCTGACACAACGTTGGGCTGGCTGGGCCGTCGCTTGTCGGCCATCTGCGGTCATAGACCCATGCATTCGCACGGACATTCGAACGTCGGCTGCGGGCTTTCTCGCTTTCGCGGTGTGTAGCCGTCTCGTGACGCCATCACGCCCGGCCTCGCCCGCGAGCGGGATGGCCGACAACTAGCTTTCTCAGTGGCCGGTGCTATCTTTTAGTATCGGCGCCTCGGCCAGCCACGGCGTCGGTTTGCCCACCCGCCGTGATCGACGGGCCGTTGAGCGACGACGTTAGGCGGCACGAGCGCCTGGGCCGGCAAGCGACGACCGGCTGCCGGACGCGGCCGGGCGTCCGGATGCCGACCGTGAACCAGCAATGGAGACGATGATGGACAAAGACGATCACCCGAAGCCGTTCTACAGATCCCTCTACTTCCAGGTCATCACCGCCATTGTCATCGGCGTCATCCTCGGCCATTTCTGGCCGCATGCCGGCGAGGCGATGAAGCCGTTGGGTGATGGCTTCATCAAGCTGATCAAGATGATCATCGCGCCGATCATCTTCTGCACGGTCGTGGTGGGCATCGCCGGCATGGAGGACATGAAGAAGGTTGGCAAGACCGGCGGGCTGGCGCTGCTGTACTTTGAGGTCGTGAGCAGCATTGCGCTGTTGGTTGGCCTGTTGATCATCAACATCGTCAAGCCCGGCGCCGGCATGAACGTCGACGTATCCACCCTCGACACGAAGGGCATCGCCGCCTATACCGAGCCCGGCAAGATGCAAGGCACGGTCGATTTCCTGCTGCACGTGATCCCGAACACGGTGGTGGATGCCTTTGCCAAGGGTGAGATCCTCCAGGTGCTGCTGTTCGCGGTGATGTTCGGTTTCGCGCTGCACAGGTTCGGCGGCCGCGGCACGTTGGTGTTCGACTTTATCGAGAAGTTCTCGCACGTGCTGTTCACCATCGTCGGCTACATCATGAAGGTCGCGCCGATTGGCGCCTTCGGCGCCATGGCCTTCACCATCGGCAAGTACGGCGTGAGCTCGCTGCTGCAGCTTGGCCAGCTGATGGCGACCTTCTACGCCACCTGCCTGCTTTTCATCTTCGTCGTGCTGGGCACCATCGCGCGGCTGCATGGCTTCTCGATCTGGAAGTTCATCAAGTACATCAAGGAGGAACTGCTGATCGTGCTGGGCACGTCGTCGTCGGAATCCGTGTTGCCGCGGATGATGGCCAAGCTGGAGAACCTGGGCGCCCGCAAGTCCGTCGTCGGACTGGTGATCCCGACTGGCTACTCCTTCAATCTGGATGGCACCTCCATCTACCTGACCATGGCGGCGGTGTTCATCGCCCAGGCGACCAACACCGACATGACCCTGATGCAGCAACTCACCCTGCTCGCCGTGCTGCTACTGACCTCCAAGGGCGCTGCCGGTGTCACCGGGAGTGGCTTCATCGTGCTGGCGGCCACGCTTTCGGCGGTGGGGCATGTTCCTGTGGCGGGGCTGGCCCTGATCCTCGGCATTGACCGCTTCATGTCGGAGGCTCGCGCCCTGACCAACCTGATCGGCAACGGCGTGGCCACAGTGGTGGTGGCAAAATGGACCGGCGACCTCGATGTCGAGCGGATGCACCGCAGGCTTGATGACGAGTCGGACATTGAGGCCGACGAGCCGGAAGTGGTGCTCGACCAGGTCGCGACCCATATGCCGGCCGCCGACACCACGGTAACCCAGTGAGCGGCACCGCGCAAGCACACATCACCACCGCGGGCTGTGGCAACTATGGCTCCCGGGCACTACAGAAGGCTTCGACCGCGGCAGGCGCACCGGCTTACGTTGCGCCATGAAGCCCGACCTTCCCTGATGGACAGACCGAGGCGTGGCCGGTCGTCAACCAGATCGAACGCCTCTACAATCACCAGCGCAGGCACGATTTCGAAATGGCTGCTTGAGTCGATTCAGCCTCACGAACTGCTGTTCCGCCTGGCCGAGGAGGCGGGCGTGGTACTGCTGCCTGGCAAGGGATTCGGTACGCGCCACCCGTCGGGGCGGGTCTCGCTGGCCAACCTCAATGAAGAAGACTATGTGAAGATTGGTCGCTGCGTGCGCAACGAGTATCTCGAACCTGTCGCTGGAGCTGCGCACCGGCGAGATCGCGCTGCTGGACGTAACCGGCACGCCGATCGAGCGCATCTGGAATGTCGCGCATATGTCCAGCAAGCGTTTGCCACCGGCCAGCGAGAGCTGCCGCGCCTATCTGCTGGAGCACACGGCGGAGTTCTTGGGGAAGGAGTATGGCGGGCTGATGCCGGGCGGCGGGTGGCCTGAGGTTCTCCCGTCCCGTGGCGCTGACTGCCTTCTGGCTTTCCACAATGCGGGAATAGAGTGGTCAACTCAACGGCGTCGCGTCAAATGCTCCGGGAAAAATGCGAAGCCTTTGGACCACATTCGACCGATAGTCCAGAAACCAGCCTGTCGTTGGGTCGGACCTTCAGGGGCGTCGCTTGTCACCTAAAATATTGTCAAGGTGTTACGTAACCCGGTCACGCCGCCAACGTGAACTTTTGGAGACCGCTAGAACCACGTCTCAATAACTGACTGGTGGTCTATGGTGCTATCACTTCGCTATTTGGGATTCTTGGGAATCTGCGCTTTGTTCACTGCTTGCGGACAGATTCCGTCCAAGCATTCTGCGTGCAGAGCTGATTCCTGTCGCCCTCGGCACGAGCACGAGATGTTGCAATCCGGCGAGGCGTCATGGTATTCGGCAACGCTCCAGGGGCATCTGACCGCAAACGGAGAACGCTACGATGGCGGCGCCTTGACTGCCGCCCATCGAACGTTACCGCTCGGCAGCTATGTGCGCGTCAGATCGTTGGCTACCGGAAAGTCGGTTGTCGTTCGCATCAACGATCGCGGACCATACGTCAAAGGCCGGATTATCGATCTCTCTTACGCTGCGGCGGCGGCCTTGGGTTTGCCAGACGCGCGGTCGATGCACGTGCAGATTGAACGTTGATCGATTGCGGCTGCGGTTTTGACCGTTCTGCGCCACCGCGGATTTACGCACCTTGTGCCACTTAGCGTCTTTGTCGCCGTGATCGCGACCGCGGAGATTTCCTCTTGATAGGGCGGCACGGAAAGAACCTCCAAACAGCGGACCTTCGCGGCGGGACGCCACGACACCAGGCAATGTTATGTGGTGAAGGGCGTAAGGCCGCCCGCCTAGCCCGCGACTGTTTCATCGGCAATGGCCGAACTCCGTCCCCCAAGCGCATCGACGAGCGACCGTTGTACCTTGAAAGCCGCCATAGATGTCACGCTGGGTCGACAGGCCGCAATGGGTCGGTCGGAGAAGGCCGCAGCCTAGCTGTAGGCGGCCGGCCGAGTCCGGCCACAAAGGGACCTTCGCAAATGCTCCCTAAATGTCCGCAGTCTGCCCGCCCCACCCCTTCGCAGCAGGGGGCATACGCGTTACATCGCCGCAGCGAAGATTGCCATGACTTGCGCCAGCGTGGCCTTGCGCGGATTCGTCAGCATGCAAGCATCCTTTTGCGCATTGCTTGCCATCACTTCATGGTCGTCCGCCTTGACGCCCAGGCCCGCCAGACCCGCCGGAATGCCAATCGACGTGGAAAGGGTCCGGATCGCCGAGACGGCAGCTTTGGCGGCGTCATGCGCGCTCAAGCCCCCAATGTTCTCGCCTAGCAGTTCGGCGATTCTCGCGTAGCGCTCCGGCGCGGCAATGAGGTTGAATTCCGACACGTGCGGCAGCAGGATCGCGTTGCACACGCCGTGGGGCAAATTGTAGAAGCCGCCGAGTTGATGGGCCATCGCGTGCACGTAACCGAGTGATGCGTTGTTGAAGGCCATGCCGGCAAGGTATTGGGCGTAGCACATGGCCGCGCGTGCTTCCATCGAGTCCCCGTTCGCGACAGCTTTGGGCAGCCATTCGGCGATCAGCACGATCGCCTTCTCCGCACAGGCATCGGTAATTGGCGTGGCGGCGGTGGAAACGTATGCCTCGATGGCGTGAGTCAACGCGTCCATGCCGGTCGCCGCCGTCAAGGCGGGCGGCATCGCGACCATCAGGCTCGGATCGTCGATGGCGATTAATGGCGTGCAACGCCAGTCGACGATTGCCATCTTCACATGATTGCTCGAATTAGTGATGATGCAAAAGCGTGTCATTTCCGCAGCAGTGCCAGCGGTCGTGTTGATCGAAATCAGCGGCGTCATTGGCACCGTTGATTTGTCGATGCCTTCGTAGTCGCGGATATGTCCGCCTCCGGCGGTAACGAGGCCGATGCCTTTCGCGCAGTCGTGCGATGAGCCGCCGCCGAGCGAAACGATGAAGTCGCATTCTTCCCGCTCGAACAACTTGACGCCGTCGTGAACGTTAACGTCGGTGGGATTGGGCTCGGCACCCGGAAAGATGACGGCCTGGAGCCCGGCTTCGCGAATGTGCCCCGCGACGACTTCGGAGAGCCCCATCTTGTGCAAGCCTGCATCCGTGACGATGAGAGCCTTCCTGGCCCCGAGTGATCTGGCGCGAGCGCCCGTTTCGCGCGCGCAGCCCGGACCGAAGAGGGTCACGCAGGGAATGAAGAAGCTGTCGACGCGATTAGCGATGTTCAGGTGGGTCATGTCGTCTCCAAGGTTGTAATGAATATGAGGTCTCCTGTCCTCGCAAGCCTTGACGCACGAACCGTACCTGTGTCTGGCGAGGTCTTTTTCAGACGCTGTCCATCAGATGCACCTCGTGGAGTGTTGTAATTTGAATCGATGTGTTCAGTTTTGGAGCGACTGGGTGTATCCGACAACGGCTGGATCGGCCGAACTTCAGTCGTTCTCAGAGCAGTGTGCGAATGACCGTGAGGGGTCGGGAAGAGACAACTGGCTTGCGACTGGCAGAGGCCAGGCGCTCGGCCCTCGATTCAGGTCACCGACAGCAATTCCGCATCAAGAAGATCGGTCCCGAATTGTCAATCGCACAGAGCCGATTGCCCTCTGGCCCCTTCCCGAAGACGTACGTCGCACGTCTGCTCGATGCGACGGCAACACCCGCTGCATCGAGCGAGTTGAGCACCGCGTCTCCAGTGCCGCAGAAGCTTGGGATTAACGGACTCACGATAAAAGGCCGCTTCTCGAGCGATATACGTCTGGTGTGGCGCCCATTTGTCGGCAGAATGCACGTTGAAAGGCGTCGACTGACTGAAAGCCGCTTTCCCGTGCGATCTTCTCCTGCGGCCAGTAATCGTCGCGATCTGCTCCGGCGCGCTGGTCGTCGCCAAGGCCGGCTTGCTCGATGGTCGCCGGTTCGCGGGACACTGGTATGTCAGGAACAAGCTACGGGAACGGCATCCCAGCGCCACCCATGTTCCCAATCGCCGCTACATTGCCGACCGCGGCGTCGTGTCGACCACGGGCGTAACCGCGTCGGTGCCCGTCAGCGTGGCAATCGTCGAAGCGATTGCCGGGCCAGCTCGTGCGGCTGCGGTGGCGCAATCGCTCGGCTTACGCACATGGGGGACCACGCATGACAGTGCCCCATTCCGGATCGACGCCAGTCGAGTCCTGGCGCTGGTCGTCAATAGCGTCGCATTCTGGCGGCGCGAGACCATCGCCATTCCGGTAAGCGATGGCGTCGATGACATCCAGCTCGCGCTGACGGCGGATGCCTGGTCTCGCACCTACCGATCACATGCCCTGGCCGAAGCGAGCCGCGCAGTGAAGATCCGCAGCGGCCTGACCCTGGTGCCGACATCCCCTTTGTCCGGCAATGGCACATACCGGGTTGCAACTGCATGAGACGCTTGCCGATAATGGCAGGCGCTATGGCGTCGCCACGCGCGAACTGGTCAAACTGGAGCTGGAGTACGGCACCCAAGATGGGTTCTGATTCCTCTCGCGCGCTCACTGCCGTGCTATCCGACGCGTCCCAAAGCCCCCTGAGGGCATAACCTGACCGCGCCGAACCGGATTTTCCCCTATTGCTGCCGCGCCTATCTGCCGGAGCACACGGCGGAGTTTTTGGGGAGGGAATATGGCGGGCTGATGCCGGGGCGGCGCGTGGCTTGAGGTCCAGGAGGGTTGGCCGGGATTCGAAAATGCTTTGCCACATTCCGGTCGGAACCCTCCAGGCGGCGGCGAGGCCGCTCGCGCGCCGCCAGTGCCCGATCGGAGGTGGTCACACCTCAGTGCGACATGAAGACTGGCAAGCCTGACTGGCGCAGCAGGGCGCGGGTGGTGCCACCCAGCACAAGCTCTCTCAGCCGGGAGCGGCCATAGCCGCCGGCGACCAGCAGGTCGGCCTGAACCTTGGCCGCAAGTTGTGGCAGCACGTGGTCGGGATCGCCCTCCCCGACCAGCAGACTGGCGCGGATGCCATGGCTGAGCAGCCATGCTGTCAGCCGATCCGCGCTGTCTCGATAGGCCGCTTTCTCACCGGCAGTGCTGTGCTTGCCAGCGCTGACCACCAGGACGGTAACGGCGCTGGCATGCACAAGCCACGGCAATGCGTCCGCGACCGCCCGCGCGGCCTCCCGGCCGCCGTTCCATGCGATGGCAACATGGCCACCAATTCTCGGGACGGATGCGCCCGGCACCAGCAGGATGGGCCGGCCTGCATTGAGCATCGCATACTCAGCGGCCCCGGCCAGCAAAGCCGGCACTTCGGCCTGCGCCGAGGGCGATGCGGGCAGGATGAGGTCGGCGAAGCGGCCCTCGTCGGCAAGCGCCCAGCCGGACTCGGCGTCGACAACGATGTGCCGGGTGGGAATGGCCGGTGACACTTGCCTGGTCAGCGTGTCGAGTGCGTTTTTGTGAGCGGCAGCCAGTTTGTGCAAATGGCTCGCGGCAAGCACAGCGTATTGCCCGGCTTCTTCGCCCGCCCCACGAAACGGCTCCAGGTGTGTTCCTGTTGCCGTCAGGCCGACCACGCTGCCGCCGGACCTTGCGGCAAGCCGTGCCGCCGTTTCAATGCGCGCGGACCGTGCAGCATCTTCGCTGAGGTCGACAAGGATGGTTCTGAAGTCCATGAGGTGGTTCCACTCTTTGGTTTAAGTTCGCATCATCGTGAAAACAGCACCGGTGCCGTCATCGAGTCAAGCAGCGTATGCGTGACACCGCCCAGCACCAGTTCCCGCATCCGACCGTGTCCGTAGGCACCCATCACGATCAGGTCGGCATCGAAATCCGCCGCGCGCGAAAGGATGAGTTCGCCGATGGTCAGGTCAGCCCCACCGGGACCGTGTTCGATTTCCACGGCGACGCCGTGGCGTTCCAGCACGCGTGCGGCGTGGCCGACCGGGGTGGCGTCGGCTCTTGCCTCCTTGGCCGCAGTCTGTGCGCAAAGAATGCGCGCCTGCGCGCCGGCCATCAGCGGCACGGCGTCGTGAAGCGCCCGCGCCGCCTCGCGGCTGCCATTCCACGCCACGATAACGCGCGTACCCAGCGTTGGAAACGTGCCCGTGCACGGCACCACGAGCGTCGGTCGGCCGGTCTCCAGCAGCAGCGATTCCAGCAGTTGTCGGGCCACCGGACCTTCGGTATTGCCGGGGTCGTACTGGCCGGCAACGACCAGGCCGGCCTCGCGGGCCTCGCGCAGCACTGATGCCACGGCCCCCAGCTCCGCAGCGCGCCACTCCGCGCGCACTGGCATGGCCTGGGTTGCAGCCAGAAACTGCCCCCGGACGTCTTCCCTGACCTGCTTGCGCCGGGCCAGGTCGTCCGCAACATATTGCTGCGCGCCGTCCATGAGGTAGAACCAGGCAGGATCGGGAATGAAACCGGCGTACATGCCGATCAGCCGGCACTCGCTGGCCGCCGCAACGCGCCCCGCCACTTCAAGCCGCTGCCGTGCCTGCGGATTGCTGTCCAGATGAACCAGGATGCTGTCGTAAGCCATGATCGCCCTCTCGCTCGACTACAGACCAGTCTAGGCAGCAAGGCCGACCGGCGCTTGACCCGGATCAACGGGCCTGCCCTGCGGCGAAATCGCTCACGCATCGCCCTGATGTGCGGTGGAGGCTACTGCGGGCAAACGTATGCGGAGCCGGCAAGCCGTCCGGCCATCACTTCTGTTTGCGGTCAATTACTCGCCGCGCCTGCCTCTTCGGGTTGACATATATCAAGCGCGTATCGAGGCCGGCGCCTACGCTGAATGCAGCGAATCGCAACATTGAGCACACCCTTGCCCCTCAGGAGACCCATCATGTACCAGCGCATCCTGCTCGCTGTCGACGGCAGCCGTTCTTCCGACCTTGCACTGAGCCAGGCCATCATCATCGCCAAGGCAACCGGGGCCGAGGTCAAGGCGTTGTTCGTGGTAGACGACAGCGATGTGTTCTTCGAGGCTAGTTACTTCAACCCCAAGGAACTGATCGACAACATCACCGCGCACGGCCGCAAGGCGCTGGATGCCGCCTCGGCCAGGCTCAGCGAAGCAGGCGTGCGCAACTCGGTGAAACTGGATGAAAAGCCGGTTGCGCCCGGCCGGATCTCGCTGACCATTGTCACCGAGGCCGATGCGTGGAATGCCGACCTGATCGTGCTTGGCACCCACGGCCGCCGCGGCGTCCGGCGCCTGCTGATGGGCAGCGTGTCGGAAGGCGTGCTTGCCAAGACCAGCAAGCCCGTGCTCCTGGTCCGCAGCGAAGTCGAAGGTTAGGCGCGTCACGGCGCCACGGGCGGCGTAGGAGTGCCAGGCCATGCCTCACCAAACCATGCGTGCGATGGTCTTCGAGGGCGCGGGCCTGCCGCTGCGCCTTCACAACTTGCCGGTTCCCGACCCGGGGCCTGGCGAAGTTCGCATTGCCGTGGGGGCTTGCGGGGTGTGCCGGACCGACCTGCATATCGCCGACGGCGACCTGCGCCATCCCAAGCCGGTGCTCATCCCAGGGCATGAAATCGTCGGACAGGTGGATTCGTGCGGCGCCGGTGTCACCGCCTTCAAGCCGGGCGACCGCGTGGGTGTGCCCTGGCTCGGACATACCTGTGGCCGTTGTCGCTACTGCCTGCGTCATCACGAGAATCTTTGCGACGCGCCGCTGTTCACTGGCTATACCCGCGATGGCGGCTATGCGGAGTACGTTATTGCCGACAGCGGCTATTGCTTCCAGATTCCGCCTGGCTACGATGACGAACACGCCGCACCACTACTCTGCGCCGGCCTGATCGGCTACCGGACGCTGCGCATGGCGGGCGCAGCCAGCCATGCACACCGCATCGGCATCTACGGCTTCGGCGCCGCCGCCCACCTGGTGACGCAGATCGCGGTGGCGCAAGGCCGCGAAGTCTACGCCTTCACCCGCGCGGGCGACGCAGGCGCGCAGCAACTCGCATACCAGTCCGGCGCGTGCTGGGCCGGCTCGAGCGACCTCCAGTCGCCCGTGCCGCTGGACGCCGCGCTGATTTTCGCCCCGGTGGGCGCGCTGGTTCCCAAGGCGCTGCGCGCTGTGGACAAGGGTGGCATCGTGGTCTGTGGCGGAATTCATATGAGCGATATCCCAAGCATGCCTTACCAGCTGCTTTGGGAAGAAAGGCGCCTGTGTTCCGTAGCCAACCTCACGCGTGCCGACGGCATCGCGCTGATGGATATCGCCGCCCGGACTCCGCTGCATACGCACACCACCGCGTATCCGTTGGAGCAGGCCAACGAAGCGCTGGCCGACCTGCGCGAGGGCCGGCTTACCGGCGCCGCCGTCCTGAAACTCCGTCAATAGATTCCGATCGATGAGCCGTTACCAGACACGTTTTCAGGCGCGTGAGCATGCGGGCTCGGAACTGGCCTGGGCGTTGCGCGCGTATCGGGGAACCGGTGCCCTGGTCCTGGCGATTCCGCGCGGCGGCGTGCCGGTCGGGCGCGTTGTGGCCGACGCACTGGGCGCTGACTTCGACCTGGTGATGGCGCGCAGGATCGCTCCTGGCGTAGCACTGGACGACTCTGGCGCGACATGGTGCACGGACGCAATGAACGCAAATGGCGGCGCCAGCAGCCAGCGTGATGCCCAGTTCGACCAGCTTCGCAGGCAGCGCGCCGTGTATACGCCGGTTCGCAAGCTGGCGGATCCGGGCGGTCGCGTGGTGATCGTCGTGGATGACGGCCTGGTGAGCGGCGCAACGATGTATGCGGCCCTCGCAAGCCTGCGCAAGCGGCACCCTGCCCGGCTCATATGCGCGCTCCCGATCGCCACCGCAGCCGGCCTGGACCGGGTCCGCGCGTTGGCCGACGAAGTCATCTGCCTGGATACACCGGACCGCATCGAAAACCTCGCGCACTTCTATCATGAGTTCCAGCTGGTCAGCGACGACCGCGTCCGGCAGTTGACTGGTATACCGCCAGCGCAACCCCAGACCCGCGCCCGGCCAAGTGCGGTGGCGGGCGTGCCGTCGTTGAGCAAGGCGATGCTGATTCCGTATCAGACGACTCGGCTCCGGGCCATGCTCGAATCGGCGCCGAACCCGATCGGCGTCGCGGTGATGGTGCATGCCGGTGGCGCGCAACGCCGCGCAGCCCGCAGCCATTACCTGGCACGCAAGCTACGCGCGAAAGGATTCGCCACCTTGCTCGTAGACCTGCAGCCTGACAGCCGCGTCGACGACGCACCGGAATCGGACGTCGATGAGTTGGTGGCAAGACTGGACCAGACCTTGAGCTTCCTGCGTACTGGGACGCCCTGCGCAAGCTTGCCTGTGGGCCTGCTCAGTACCGGCACCGCAGCGGCGGCAGCCCTGCGCTCGGCCGCCTGCAGCGCGACGCAACTCAGCGCTGTAGCCTGTGTTGCGGGGCGGCTGGATCTCGCGGGAAGCGCAACCCTGCAGCAGCTCGAAATCCCTGCCTTGCTGATATGTGCCAGCGGCAATCCGAAAGACATTCAGATCAACAATCTTGCATTCGAACAGATGCATTGTCCGCGGCAACTGAGGCTCATCCCGACCAGCGGCCGCGGATTTGAAGACCCCAGGGCCCTGGAAGACATCGCGGCACTCACGATAGGCTGGTTCGAGCGGCACCTTGCGGCCCCATCTCCTCTCGGCCTGGGTTACGGCGGATGACAATACCTGGCGGGTTACGCTCCGCAGCAGTCTTATCAAGCTGCAGCTTGCATTTCCCCTCGGACTGAGCCGGATGTCTGGCGCGGCCGCTACGAGCGGTAGTCTTGGTGGCGGTTCGTCATACTGGAGAATGAGGAATAACCGCAGCTTCGGCTGCGGTTATTCACTTTGGACGCCTGACACAACGTTGGGCTGGCTGGACCGTCGCTTGCCGGCTGGGGATTCAACCGGTCGACATCGAGGGGTAGATGGTCGACGATTCAAGACACTACCAGCACCGCTGCCCGTCAATGCCGATCGAGTGTCCTGGCTTGCGCGGAGGCAGCGAATACGCTTCGGCGGACATCAGGTCGGCAGGGTAGAGTTGGAGGAACGACCGCGTTTCATCCGCCCTCGCGCCGGACAGGCCAATTCACGTCAAGCCACCTTCTGAAGCTCGACGCCATACAAGGGTTGCAGGTGCCTACTTGCCGCCGACGCCGACCTTGCCGCGCCCGACCTTTCGATGCGGCACACAGGGGCGCAGCCTCTTCCTGGAGCCAGCCGTCAACGTGACGTGCTCCGCAGGGTAGCGGGTCGTCCTGTGCGGCGCGGCCTGATAGGCGGCATGGCCTGGATTGATGCGCTTGATAGCTGACATGACTGACACCTCCTCGTCTTGTTAGCGGCACTTAGCCCGGATTACCGCCCTGCGGTGGAGACGTAGCAGCGCCCTGCTCGAGGAATCGACGCCCGCCTCGCAGCTCACGGCCGGCTTGCCGCAGCGGAAGCGATGAGACCGCATGGCTTAGCGACTGATAGCTCTGGTGCAGCATCGATTGGATGATTGCCCAGTCCGCGTCCGTCATGTCGCCCGCTTCTGCGCGAGCATCGCGAAGCAGCATCGCTTGCGCGCGCAGCCGCCCGTGTTCGCGCGTGGCATTCGCGGGCACCATATACAGCGAGGCCGCCGCTTCCGCGCAAGTGTTGGTCAACGCATCGGGCCCATAACGATCATGCTCCCGATGCACGATCCACCATTCCAGTTCCAGCCTGGTGGTTCGGGCGATGTCGAAGTTGCGGTCCCCCGTGTAGTGGATCAGGGTGAAATAGGACTGCAGCGCAGGCATCGCCTTTTCGTAGTCGCTGCGCTGCTTCCCCTCTTTGAAGGTGAAGGCGGCGGAGGCGCCATAATAGGCGCCGACGTACGACCTCAGCCACGGAAACCGATACTGCGTGCGCAGGGTCTGCGCCAGTTCAAGGAAGAGCGAGACGGGTCGGCGATCGTAGTACGAGCGCCACATCCTCGTTTCCAGCGTGCCGGTCGCGATCGGATCGAAGCGGCTCAGGTCGCGGTGCCATGGCCAGAAGAGATCGGCTGCGGCATAGCCGATTAGTAACAAAAGCGCGACCAGGATCGTCCGTCTCGAACGTCCTGGCCGGGCAGCAGTCGGATAGCGCCTCAGGCCGCGAAGGGGGGCGTGCCGGGTTGTGTGCATGTCGAATCGCGTTGCTACGCAACAAGCGCCTGGTCTATTTCTTGGCTACCCGCCCGAGGACGGCGGCCAGCTCGGCATCTTCCAGGACCGGCATGATCTCCAGCTCCATCAGATCGCTCCACTGATAGGCGAACTCGGTGAGCTTGGCCGCATCGTCGGTTTCGAGCAGATCGAAGCCCGACCCGAGATCGGCGCTGGTCCACCTGCCCAGCAACTGGATGCCCTCCGGCGGTAGCCCGCCGGTTCGCAGAAAGCGATCGATCGCTTCGGCGCGCTGCTCCTTATCCGGAGCCCAATGGAAGGTCATCATGAATTTCATGGCGGCATCTCCTGATGGTGGTGTCTCACCTCCTCCTACTTCTATATACGTTCCGGCGCGCCATGCGGATGCGATCGAGCGCGCGCGTCTCCGCGCGTGGCGAAATGGGGGAGTTTGTGACCTGTCGGGATGCCCGGAACGGACGCCGCCCGACGCCTGTCACCCGACGCGGACGGCTGGCTGCGCTAGCAGGTGAGGTGCAGGATCGCGTTGGCGCCTTTGGGGTTCGACGCGAGCGTCTTGATGGCGTCGGCTGTCGGCTGGATGACCAGATCGACATGGCGCCGTTTTGCCTCGCGCTTCACCTCGTCCATCACCGGCAACGCGCCGGTTCCGGTGCCGACCACGAGTTTGCTGCAGTTCCAGGGGATGTCTTCCTGGATCGACAGCGGCGTGTGGCCGAAAGCTTCGCGGAATGGCTTGGAGGGGCCCTTCCTGCGTTTGTGGACCTTGCCGTGGTCGATGACTACGTCGTGGTTGTATGTGACGCCGTCGATACTGATGGTGCCGAAGGAGAATGATTCAAACCGCATTTAGAGCTCCTCTGCGATTTGGGTGCGCGTTTGCTGTGCGCGGTGGCTGGCCTTTGCGTGCGCCCGCTGTGGTCGTCAGACGGGCTGGCGAGGTGGTGCGGTCATCCGGCACGTTGCGCGGGGTGCTGCAGGCTGGCCTTCAGTTCCTCGCGTTCGGTGAAGGTCGGGTTGGCCTGCCAGCCGACTAGTTCGTCGTGCCAGCTCTCCCACACGTTCTCGTCGAACTCGAAGTCCTCATCCAGCCGCCCGCCGTCGCGCAAATAAGCGCCGATCACCTGCGTGCCATCCCAGTAGGCAACGGCCACGTCGGAGAAATCGGCAGTGGTTCCGATCGGCATGTCGCGGAGCAACATTGCCAGGTTTGCCTTGAACGCTCGGAATTCTTGGGAGGTCATGGCGGGCTCCGGTGCGGAGGCGGAAGATGATGGAAGGTTGCACCTGATCTTTCGGCGCGTCAATTTGGAGCGTTGACCGGCACACTTTGGGCCGCCGTGAAAGTCGACAAGAGCCGACCGGCCCACAACTGGCGGAGGTCGCTTGCCGGCCAGTTTGAGCCACTCGAAGGCTCCCATCGGATGACCGCATCGGCCGATGATCCGCCGTTGGCCGGCACGGCGGCGGACCGCTCTTGCCGGCTGAGGAACTGCCATTCCCTGAGGCAGCTTCGAACGGCCGACCTCGGAAAACTAAGGGAAGAAGCTCAATGCCTGCTTAAAGGCGGAGACACCTCAGGACAGAAGCAAGTCCGCAATACTTCAAAATGCAAACAGTAACGCTCGGCATCAGCGACGGCGCCTTAGCGCCGTCCGCAGCATGGCGTTGTCAGGTGCTGGTGCGTCCTGTTTCATGGCGCAGGCCGGCTGAAATGCAAGACTTTCGCGTTCATCCGGATGGGGCAGATACAGCCGTTACGCGTCACACTGGATGCACAGCGCGCAAAGCCGTGGAATCCTGGTCGCTTACTTCATTCCTTGCATACACTCCTTCGGATCCATGGGCCCCAGGTTCTTGACGATTTCGAATTTCATGCCCTTCACCTGGGCGATATACATGTTCAGCCGGACGTGATGCTGACTGGGCACCATTTCAGCCGGCCCCCCTGGCCCCTGTGCGATCTTCGCGTGGTCCAGTGCTTTGATCACATCATCCTGGTTTAGCGAGCCGGCTTCTTTTACCGCAGCCTCCCAGAGTTTCAGACCACGGTACAAGCCGGTGGCTGCGCTGCCAGCGGTGAATTTGGCTTCGCCTGGATAGAGCTTGTCATACTTCGCCAACAGTTCCTTGCTAAAAGGATCGCTGACGTTCTGGTAGTAGTCGAGGCAACTATATAGGCCCTCCACTTGTTCCGGCGGAAAGAAGCCAAGGAAGTTCTCCTCGAAGTACGTGCACACGAGGTGGCCGCCGCGCTTCATGAAGCCGGACTGATGGAGTTGTTCGAGGAACGACCCCAGGCCGGGCGGAACTATCGTGTTGAATACCACCTCGGCTCCGCTGGAGATAATTTTTTCGATTGTCGCTTTATAGTCGGTATGGTCGAGCGGAAAGTACTCGTCGCCGACGATCGAGCCGCCATGGGCGGTTGCCACCTCACGTAGCTTCCTGTTCATCGTGTGCGGCCAGATGTAATCAGCCGATGGACAGTAGAACTTCTTTGCTCCGGTTTTCTGCATCAGCCATGGAATCGTAGATTCAACCTGCTGAGCAGGCACTGGGCCGGTGCAAAAGATCAGCGGGTGGCATTCCTCTCCCTCGTATTGCTCCGGATAGATGTAGAGCTTCTTGCCCTGCGAGACAGCAGGACCCTTGATGGCTTGCCTCATGGAGCTGTAAATGCCGCCGAAGACAACGTCGACCTGATCTTGCTGGACGAGCTTCCGCGCCTTGGCTTCCCCAACGCTATCGGTCGTTGCGCTGTCCTCGAGGTACAGCTCGATCTTCCGTCCCAACAAGCCCCCCCTTGCGTTGATCTCATTGATCACCATTTTGGCCACATTTGCATTGGCGATGCCCAAGAACGAGAGGGGACCTGTAATGTCGGTGATGACGCCCACCTTGATGGATCCACTTGTTGATTCACTCATCGGTTCTTCTCCCTCAAACGGCCACGTTAAGCAGCGGAAGGCAAGGCCGCCGGCTTGCCCGGTAGCTGGGCGATATTGTCAAGACTAGTTCATTGGGGCATTTCTTCTGTCCACTACCTCATTAGCGATGCCCCGTTCAAGTTAAGAGTTAAGACGGCCAATGGCAGCCACAGGTTGTGGGGCAAGCGGCACATGATCGAAGTGCAAGTGGCTACTTAGGCCGATGAAGCGACGATCGCCAACCTTGAGAGCCGCTAGCCATCTGTAGTGGTCAAGTTATTTCGGACAGGCAGATAGGTTCTTTTTCTATCGATTTCGCCTCGTAGGCAGCGGGCGACAGATACCCCAGGGTTGAGTGCAAGCGCACCGGATTATAGAAACCAACGATGTACTGGGTGATGTCGCGCCGTGCCTCGGCGTGGTTGGCGTATTGACGCTGCCACACGCGCTCCATCTTCAGGTTCAGGAAGAACCGTTCCGTCACCGCGTTATCCCAGCAATTGCCTTTTCGACTCATGCTGCAAACAATCTGATGGCGTGCCAGCAAGGTCTGATACTCCGCGCTCGCGTACTGACTGCCCCTATCCGAGTGCAGCACCAGTCCCGGCGCTGGCCTTCGCTGCTGCAGCGCCATGCTCAGTGCCGACATCACCAGGTCGGCCGGCATGGTCGGCGCCATCGACCAGCCCACGACCTTGCGCGAGTACAAGTCCAGCACGACCGCCAGATACAGCCAGCCTTGAGCCGTGCGGATATACGTTATGTCCGAAGTCCAGGCCCGATTCGGCTCGGCCACGTCGAATTGCCGGTCCAGCACGTTCTCTGCCACTGGCAGCGTGTGCTTGCTGTCAGTCGTCGACACGAACTTACGCTTCCAGGTCGCGCGCAAGCCCGCTTCGCGCATCAGCCTACGAATCCGGTAGCGGCCAAGGCGCACCCCTTGTTCCCGCACCGCATGCATGACACGCCGGCTGCCGTAGCTGGCGCCGCTCGCAGCGAACGCCGCTTTGACGTGGGTCTGCTCCTGCAGAGTCTTCATGCTTGGCTTGGCGCGGCGGTGCGCATAGTAGCCCGAGCGGCTCACCTGCAATACCCGGCAGGCGTTACTGACCGATACGGCCTCCTGTTGCAAGTGGGCTACCACCCGGTAGCTCACTTCAGTTCCCGCGCAAAGAAGGCCGAGGCTTTTTTTAGCAAGGCGTTATCCTCGCGCAGTTGCCGATTCTCCGCCTCCAGTTGCCGGATGCGCTGCTGTTCCGCCGTCAGCGGCTTGCCCACGCCAGGCCCGCCGGCGCACTCTGCATCGTACTGCGCCATCCAGCGCCGAACGGCCGTCTCACCAAGCTCCATCGACCGGCAAACCTCGCTGACCGATAATCCTTGGTCTCGCACCATCCGTACTACTTCCAGCTTGAAGCTGGCGTCAAATTGTCGGCGCCTTCTTGTCATCTATCTTTTTTCCTCGTCGATTCCGGATTGTCCTCCTATCGACCTGTCCGAGGAAATTAGACCACCACAATCCTTCACCGGCCGTCCGGCGAGCGGAGGCTGGATGGCGGCACATCGGCCAACTCAACCCTTCCGCACTGAGCAGTCGAATGACTCAGTCACGCCCTTAGCGCTAGGTTCCCGAGGAGTGGCGAACCGCGCTTCCTCAAGGCGTTGAGGTAGCTGCTCTCGTCGTACCGAGCTCCTGTCTGCCAACAACGGTAGAGGATCCGTATCCACTTGAACGCCAATGCGCGAACCGCAGCCTGGTACGAGCTGCCCTTCGCTCGATACAGTCAAACTCGCGCCTGCCCTCACCGGCCGGCTGCAGGCAGATGTCATGTTTAGTATCGGCCCAATCGATGCCGACGAAGGCCTTGAATTGCTGATTCAACAGAGGTGCCATGTGAACCTCCACAAGTGATAGATTACTTGGCAGGGACATGCATGCTTGCGTTCAGCGAAGGCAATATAGTGAGCCGGTGCGACGGCGAGCCCTGAGTATTCGTTTGAGCGCAAGCGCACCTGTGGACTCGGAGCTAACTGAGCAATCGTCCTGGCGTTTGGGTCGGGATATTCGTAGCCCACAGGTGCATGTCCCGCCTTCACTGGCAGCTTCGCTGCCAGTCCCAAGGTATCGATGAAAGCGGGACGGACTATCTATAAAGGGTCGGGAAGCGCCGGTCGGCACCCTGCCCTCACTTGCCCCAGATCGGCGACGAATCGACCCGGTCAGTGGCGGCTACCTCGAAGGAGACCGCCCAAATCGGGGGCTGATTAAGCGGCAGGCGGCGGGGTTCTCCTCCGAGCGTGTCAGATTTTCCGTGTGCCAGAGGTCATGAGATGCTTGTAAGCAAAACTGACCATGACCGTAGCGATGTCCACCAAGAAGACCAAGAAACCGAAGGCACCCAAGCTTGTTTCCGACGAGCTGATTGACCAATTGCTGGCGCAGGTCGAGAACAAGGATGCCGAGTCGATTCTCGGCGAATCGGGCCTTGCCGGCCTGCTCAAGAAGCGGTTGGCCGAGCGCATGCTGGCCGCCGAACTGACGCACCATCTGGCTGCTGAGGCCCAGCAAGGCAGGAGCGGCAATCACCGCAACGGCACCAGCCCAAAGACCGTCCTCACGCCCAACGGCGAACTGGAATTGGACATTCCGCGCGACCGGCAGGCTACCTTCGAGCCGCAACTTGTGGCCAAGTACCAGCGCCGGCTGCCTGGCTTTGATGACCACGTGATCAGCATGTATGCGCGCGGCATGAGCGTGCGTGAAATCCAGGGTCACCTGCAGGAACTGTACGGCCTGCAGGTCTCGCCCGACCTGATCTCCACCATCACCGACGAGGTACTGGCGGAGGTCGAGCAATGGCAGCAGCGTCCGCTGGAGGCGATGTACCCCATCGTCTACTTCGACGCGCTGCGCCTTAAGATCCGCGACGAAGGCACCGTCAGGAACAAGGCCGTCTACCTGGCCTTGGGTATCCGCGCCGACGGGCGCAAGGAGGTGCTCGGGCTGTGGATCGAGCAAACCGAGGGCGCCAAGTTCTGGCTCAAGGTCTTCAACGAGTTGAAGAACCGCGGCCTGGAGGACATCCTGGTCGCCGTCGTCGACGGCCTGCGCGGCTTCCCCCAGGCAATCGAGGCCGTCTACCCGGCCGCGCAAATCCAGACCTGCATCGTCCACCTGATCCGCAACTCGCTCAACCTGGCGAGCTGGAAGGATCGCAAGGGCCTGGCGACCGCGCTCAAGTCGATTTACCAGGCTGCCACGGCCGACGCCGCCGCCGGCGCGCTGCAGGCGTTCGCCGCCAGCGATTGGGGCCGGAAATTTCCCACGGTGGCCGACATGTGGCGCCGCCAATGGGAACAGGTCATCCCGTTCTTCGTCTACCCGCCCGAAGTACGCAGGATCATCTACACGACCAACGCCATCGAAAGCATGCACATGCAGTTGCGCAAGATCGTCAAGAACCGGGGTCACTTCCCCAGCGACGAGGCGGCCAGCAAGCTGCTTTACCTGGCCTTGCGCAATATCGAGAAAGACTGGAAGATGCCGCCTATCACTTGGAAGCAGGCGGCCAACCAGTTCGCCATTCTCTTCGGCGACCGCTTCACCAACGCCCTACGCTGAAATTTTTTCAACCTACCTCAGCACACAGAATTCCTGACACCTCCTCTCCTCCGGAGACCGCGGCTAACTTCGTCGTTGCCCCCGCTTTGGCACGCTGTCTCCAACAACGGCTATTTGTCGCACCTTCCCCTGTCTGCTGGTTTAGTGTTGCGCCACCGCGTCGGCGTCATCCCGAATTGCGCCGTGAACCAACGGACAAACGAGCCATAAGAGGAGTATCCGAGCGACTCGGCAATGCGGCCCAGCGAGAGGCTTCCGTTGTCCATATAGTGGATGACAAGATCGCGCCGTACGCTATTGACCATGTCGGAGAAGACCGCTCCGGTGCTTTCGAGCTGGCGCTGCAGCGTGCGCACGTTCATTCCCACGCCTTGAGCAACTTGCTCGATGGTAGCGCGCCCTATCGGAAGCATCAGATAGATCGCCTTGCGCACCTTGAGCACAACTGACGGCTCGTTAGCCCCCGGCAACCCTTCAAGCAAGCGTTGGGCATGGCGTGCCATGATGGGGTCGGCAATGGGGTTGGGAATCTCCAGGTCGGCAGTTCGGCAAACCAGACCGTTGAACGAGCTTGCGAACTCCAGCTTCCCCCCGAAGATGCGGCGGTGCAGCCGCAGATCAGGTGGGGCGTCATGGGTGAAATTGACGCTAAGAGGGTGCCAGGAGGTGCCCAGAAGCGTGCTACACATGCGTGACAGTGTGCCCAGTGCCAGCTCAACTGACTGTACGGATGGGCCGGCGTCATCCGCGACGACGTCCTCCCGGACGAAAACCTTCTTGCCGACCTCCTCGATCCGGATGACCAGGAACTCATTCATCAGGTGCCGAAACTGAATCAACGTTCCGACAGCGTCGCGCAGGGTCCTTTGATGCGTGAGCAAAACGCTGACGACACCGAGGTCAGACAGTTGCCACAGGTCGGCCATACGCAGCCCGAATGTCGGACATTGTGTGATCCGCGTAGACTCTTCAAGCAAGGTAACGGCACCACTCCCGGAAATCCAGTGGTCCGGGTCCGCAAGCATCTCTCTGCTCAACCTCAATTTCCGTAGCAACGGCTGCGGTTCCAGGCCCAATTGCTGCGCAACCTTGAAGTAGTTCCTGAGCACGCCAGTGCGAATCAATGTGGCCATCGTTTCTCCGTTACTCGGGAAGTAACCCAGAGCCGTTCGTTCAGGGGAAACCCGGGTATTCCGAATATTCTGTCATGAAATGAGACATGAATGTCATGAAATGAGAGAAAGCGACCGCCCCGGGATTACTAGACTAATCCCGGTTCGAGCTCAACAGTTCGTTGCGGCGCCGATAGCTACCCCCCATTAAGGAGAACGAAATGCAATTTCTGGATGATTCGCTGCACCCGGAGAACATGGACAAGGTCGTGATCACGGTGGCCCCCTACGGTCCGGAGTGGATGCCGGAAGATTTTCCCGAAGACATCCCTGTGACCATGGAAGCGCAAATCCAGAAGGCAGTCGATTGCTATGAGGCCGGCGCCAGCGTGCTGCACCTGCATGTGCGCGAACCGGATGGCAAGGGCTCCAAGCGCCTGTCCATGTTCAACGAACTGATCGCCGGCGTGCGCAAGGCGGTGCCGGACATGATCATTCAGGTCGGCGGCTCGATTTCGTTTGCACCGGAAGACGATGGCCAGGCTGCCAAGTGGCTGTCGGACGACACCCGACACGCACTGGCCGAACTGGACCCGAAACCGGACCAGGTGACGGTAGCGCTCAACACCATCCAGATGAATATCATGGAGTTGATCTATCCGGAATTCTACGAAGGCACGTCCCTCGCCAATCCGGCTACGTACGATGCCTACCGTGAAATGATCGTTCCGGCAGGCCCGACCTGGGCGGAAGAACACTTGCGCCGCCTGCAGAATGCCGGCATCCAGCCGCACTTTCAGTTGGTTGGCATGCACGCGCTCGAAACGCTGGACCGCATGGTGCGCAAGGGGGTCTACAAGGGCCCGCTGAACCTGACCTGCATCGGCATCGGTGGCGGCCACCATGGACCGCATCCGTACAACCTGTTCGACTTCATCCAACGTGCACCGGATGGCTGCACCGTTACCGCAGAGTCGTTGTTCAAGAACGTACTTCCGTGGAACACGATGGCGTTGGCGATGGGTATGCATGTGCGCTGCGGCATTGAGGACACCCTCATCGATCAGCATGGCAAGCGCTTCACCTCGGTGCAGCAGGTGCAGCAGCTCGTGCGAATCGCCAAGGAGTTGGGCCGCGAGATCGCCGATGGCAAGGAAGCGCGGGAAATCTACCGTATTGGCACCTGGTACGACGATGTCGATGAAACCCTGGCCGCCAACGGCATGACCCCGAACCGCAAGCCTGGTGTCAAGAACGTGCCGCTGCGCCGCGCAGCCTGAGTCGACTACGGCACAGACGAGAAGTCGGTCCAGTTGATATGTGCACTCCAGCCTGAATTGCGACAACTGGATCGATCTGCTTTGTCTTGTTCGCTACTGCTGACGTCAGTCATGAGGAGCAAGTCTGAGCGCCCCTGCTCATGCCAGACACACCTGTCATTCGCACAACCACCGCATACGACGCCGTAACAACACATACGCAAAGGGCCAAATGACCTCGAACATCATCCGGCTTGTACGCCGTACCTGCCTTGCAACACTGTTGTCCGCCCTGCCCCTCTCCAGCGCACTGGCGGAAGGGGATTGGCCCAATCGCCCCATCCGCATCCTCGTTCCAGCTCCGGCGGGGGGCGCATCCGACATGATCGCACGTACGATTGCGGAGAGCATGCGCCAGAACCTCAGACAATCCGTGGTGGTTGAAAACAAGCCCGGCGCGGGCGGCATCATTGCCACGGACGCAATGCTCGGCGCGCCACGCGATGGCTACACATTCGTGCTGTCTCCCAACTCGCTAGTGACGGAGAACCCGTACAGCTACAAATTCCGCTTCGATCCCTTCAAGGATGTGGTACCGGTCGCTGAAGTGGCCAGCGTGCCGCTGGTGCTGGTTGCCGACCCTCGTCTGCCGGTCACCAATCTCAGCGAGATGGTGGCCTACGTGAAGGCACATCCGGGAAAGGTCTCCTACGCGTCCTACAGCTCGGGTACGATTTCTCACATCAAAGGCATGCAGTTCAACAAGGCGGCCGGGCTGGACATGGAGCACGTCGGCTACAAGGGCTCGCCCCCTGCGCTCACCGACCTGATGGGCGGCCAGATTCAGATCATGTTTGACGGCATGGGCACCGCGCTTGCGCTCGTGAAACCCGGCAAGGTCCGGGCGCTGGCGGTGACATCGGCCGAGCGTTCGCCGTTCCTGCCCGATGTGCCGACAATGGCGGAAGCGGGCTATCCAAATCTCAGCCAGATCATGGGCACCAGCGTCTGGTCCACGCCAGACGTGCCGGCTGCCATCCGCAGCAGGCTGCAGAGGGAGCTACTCAAGGCCGTCTCATCCCCTTCGGTGAAGAGCCAGCTTGCGGCACTTGGAATGAACCCAGGGAGTCCCACGCAGACGACGGCCGATTTGGAGAAGACGCTCAAGCGGGAGAACGAGCGGACAGGTCAGGCACTACGTGCCATCAACTACAAGCCCTCCTTGAACTGACCGCCATGCACGACGACAAGTACACCGGTACAAGTACCCTGCCAGCCACGCCCATCAGCGACAGCTTGCGCGCGAGCGGCTATTGGAATCCGGAGTGGAACAGCTTCACCGAGCTAGACCCCATCTGGACCGAGAAATTCCTCGACATGGCCATGCATCCTATGGCCAAGGGGCTGATAGAGCCAAAGGTCTGGGAGTTCATCTCCATAGCCGTCGATGTATCCTGCACGCACATGTACGGTCCTGGTACGCGGCGCCATATCCGCCGGGCGCTCGAGCTCGGCGCCACCAAGGAAGAGATCGCCGCTGTCCTTCAAGGCGTCAGTGTTCTAGGCTTGCACGCGAACAGCATGGGTGCGCCGATGCTGCTCGAAGAAGTCGCGCGCTTTGACGCGCATTCTCAAAGCAAGAAGTGAATCTCTTCCATCCAAGGCAAAGCATGCCAGTCAGCCTCATGTGCTGACTGGCATGCTTTCGGGTCTTCAGCGTTTTCCGGGAAAGGGTCTCATCTCGTTTGACAGCAACAACACCAGTCAAGGCGGCAGGCGCCATGTCAGGCTGCAATAAACACAGCAGTCCGCCCTCGCCAACTGGCACCGGGCACGCCATTGCAGCGTGCCCGGCTTGCAGACGCTTACTCGACCGCGATGCCTTTGTCGCGGATCACCTTGCCCCACTTGGCATAGTCCTGCTGGATGCGCTGGGCCATCTGTGCCGGCGCCTGGTAGTTGGCAATGGCACCGGCCTTCAGCAATTTGTCCTGGACATCCTTGTCGGCCAGGATCTTGCCGACCTCGCCCGAGACGCGGTCCACCACCTCTTTGGGCGTTCCCGGCGGCGCCAGCAGGCCGCCCCAGGAAACGGCGTCGTAGCCCTTGAAGCCTTGCTCGGCAATGGTCTTGACGTCGGGCAGCATGCTCACGCGCTGCGGCGAGCCGACCGCGATGGCGCGCAGCTTGCCCGCCTGGATGTGCGGCAGCGCGGCGACGAGGTCGGCGTACATGATCGGGACCTGGCCACCGAGGGTGTCGCTGATCGCGGGCACGCCGCCCTTGTAGGGCACGTGCTGCATCTCGAAGCCGCCCATCTGCTTGAGCAGTTCCATGCTCAGGTGGCCGAAGCTGCCCGCGCCGGAGCTGGTGTAGTTGAGCTTGCCCGGCTGTGCCTTGGCCTGTGCGATCAGCTTGGGCAGGTCCGTCACGCTGGGCAGCAGCGTCGGGTTGACCACCACCACGATCGGCAGGTCATAGACGGTGGCGACGGGCGTGAAGTCCCTGGTCGTGTCGTAGCCCGCCTTCTTGTACAGGTGCGGCGCCAGCAGCGTGGGCGTGGCCAGCATCATCAGCGTGTAGCCGTCGGGCGCGCTCTTGGCCACCTGGGCGGCAGCGATGGAACCCGATGCACCGGCGCGGTTCTCCACCACCACCGGCTGCTTGAGGCGCTCGGCCAGCTTCTGGCCGACGATACGCGACGCCGTATCCGTGGGCCCGCCCGGCGGGAACGGCACGACGAGCTTGATCGGCTTGCTCGGCCAGGATTGCGCGAAAGCGCTGCCGACCAGCAGCGGCACCGCGGCCAGGGCCAGGATGGCACGACGCCGGGAGTGGACCATACGGGTGAAATTTCGAGTACGCACGATTGTTGTTCCAGTTGAATCAGTGCAAGGGAACCCAAGCCCCCTTGCCGGGCAGGGCTGCGCGGACGTTCATGTGCGTCCGCGCGGCACGAATGCTCAGGCCTGCTGTGGTGTCTCGGGCAGCGTCAGCACGCCGCGGGCCTGCAGTGCCTGCAGCTGGTCATCGCTCATCTGCAGCAGGTTCTGCAGAACTGCCCGCGTGCCCTCGCCCAGCGTCGGGGGCGCGTTGCGGATCGGCAGGCGCTGGCCATCCAGGCGGTAAGGGGGCGCGAACACGTGCGTGCTGCCTGCCACGGGATGGGGCATCTCGCGCAGCAGGCCGCCCTCGCGGGTCCGCTCGCTGGTCAATGCCTCATGCAGTCCCGCCACCTTACCGCAAGGAATGCCGCAGGCCGTCATGCGCTCCAGCAGCAGGTCGCGCGCAAAGCCGCGGATCAGGCCCGTGATCATGGGGGTCAAGGTCTCGCGGTTTTTGGCGCGCTCCACATTGGTGGCATAGCGCGGGTCCTCGACGATGTCCGGACGCTCGATGACCTGGCGGCAGAACTTGTCGAACTGGCTGTTGTTGCCCACGGCGATGATCAGCGGGCCATCGGCGGACTCGAACATGCCATAGGGCACGATGGACGGATGGGCATTGCCATAGCGTGCGGGGTCGCGCCCGAGCAGCATGGCGTCCAGGCCGTAATAGCCGGTAACCATCAGCCCGCAGTCGTACAGCGCCATCTCGATCAGCTGGCCCTTGCCCTTGCGCTCGCGGCGGAACAAGGCCGCCAGCACCGCCTGCGCGGCATACATGCCGGTCATCAGGTCCACCACGGCTACGCCGAACTTCAGCGGCGGCGTGTCGGCTTCGCCGTTGAGCGCCATGAGCCCGGCCTCACCCTGGATCACCAGGTCGTAACCGGGACGCTTGGCCTCGGGGCCGCTGGTGTTGTAGCCGGAAACCGCGCAGTAAATCAGCTCGGGCTTGATGGCCTTGAGCTGTTCGTAGCCGAGGCCAAGCTTCTCAGCCCCGCCGGTCTTGAAATTGTGGATGACCACGTCGAACTGCGGCAGCAGGTCGTAGACAATCTGCACGCCTTCCTTGCTCTGCAGATCCAGCGTGATGGACCGCTTGTTGCGGTTCATGCTGTTGTAGTAGGTGGTCTCGGTCTTGCCGATGCGCATGCCCCAGTCGCGCGTGTCGTCGCCGCGGCCGGGGTGTTCCACCTTGACCACCTCAGCGCCGAAATCGGCCAGGACCTGGCCACACAGCGGTCCCGCAAACACACGCGACAGGTCGAGTACGCGCACGCCCTCAAGCGGGAAGTCGATGCCTTGGGATTGGTCAGGCGTCTGCATTGTTTGTCTCCATGGGCTGTTTCGAGGCACGAGCCGTCTGTGAATAATCGTAGCTTATGTCGGGCTGGCGTCACGCGATGCCGGCAGGGCTGCCGCAGCGCAGGACTCTGGATGCGGTGCCGGAATCGCGAATGTCCGTGCCGGCGATGAAGACTGCAGTGCATCGCCGACGACGGTGGCGACAGAAGGAAGCGGAAGCTTCCTCGGGCGTGGGCGGGTCCCCATCGCGGTCAGCCTAGCATTCTTGCTTGGATAACACCGCTATACAATCCCGATTCAAATTGACAAAATGTTCAATAAAATTTGACAGTGAATCGGGCCGCTGAGGCACCCTCCGTCGGCGACCTTGACTCGAGGTTGTGCTTCTTGAGCAAGAAGGCGGTTCTGATTGCACCGCCCCTCTCCTCCGCAGGTCAGGGCTGGCCCTTTGGGGCCGACGCGGGGTGGCTACGCGTGGCCGCTGCCGAGGCGCCTTGGCCGCCTGCACGCCCCATATTACGGTCAACGTCACCGTGAGCTGCGCTCTTGTCCTTTTTGGCGCTCTCGCCGGAGGCACCGCTGGCAGCCTGCCCAGACGGCTCCGCGCGCCTGCCAGTGTCAGTCCCTGGTGTTGGAGGGGGAGCCGTAGCGGCCGCCCTGGGCCCAAGCCGCAACAGCCGTAAGCGAAAGGGCGGCGAGGAAGGCTAGCTTTTTCATTGCTGTCTCCGTTCATGTGAGATAGCGCGCTTAGAGATAGAGGCGTATTAGATTTTTCAAACCTTCTTCACGTAAGAGTTGCACCAACCGTTTGCTGCGACCTGCTTATTACTGAAAATAGGACAGGGTCCCCACGCGTCGCCGGCTTTTCCTTGAAACAATTGGCAGTTGCTGCACTTCTGGCTTGCCTCGTGCCTTGGAAATTTGGCCTTATCGACCTTCGTTGTTTCGTGCTTGTATCCTAGTGAGACGGCTTGTGGATCGTTCTCGTCAAGCTTCCCCGCTTGTGCATTTGCCGGGGACTCGATGCCACCCACTGCGGCCGCAACAACGCCCGATATACCCCTCAAAAATGTTCGTCGAGTAGTCATCGCAGCACCTCCAGTCAAGACATTGTTGGTCAGCTTGTATTCGCCTCCCTTCCTTTCACGCTAGACGTTCGAGCGGCAAACACAAGCCATGAGGCCCGCTTTGCTTCGAACCGAAAAGTGCAGCACAAGACGCTGCGACCGGCGTAACCCAGCGCCGCCCCCTGGGGACAGCGCCGCGGCGGCAAACTGCATTGCATGAACGCCGGGCCGCGCGGGTGGCATCCGCTCCATCCCTTGCCATCGCCCTGCCCCAGCCGAAACATGGTTCAGGAAAGCACCGCTTGTAAGCCGGAGGTCAAAAAGCCAGGTCTCATACAGAATTAACAATTCGTCATCTTGCCAACGAGACAAGTTGCCTAAGCTGAGGCGAGCCGTCTGCAATTGGAGGAGGTCCTCATGCATTGCAATAACAAGCTTATCCCGTTGCTAGCCGGAACCGCGCTCTGCGCAGCCTTGACGGTCAGCCCCCCCAGCCAGGCGGCCACGCTGGTTTCCGGCCCCAGCCCATTTGCCGGATGCACCGTTGGCGGCGGCACCGGCATAAATTATTTGAATGCAGAGGTCGAACCTTATCTGGCCATCAATCCCGCCAACCCCACCAATTTCATTGGCGTGTGGCAGCAGGACCGCTGGTCGGATGGCGGCGCACGTGGTCTGGTTGCCGGTTCCTCCTTCGATGGCGGCAAGACCTGGACGCAGACGGCCCTGCCGTTCAGTGCCTGCGCCGGCGGGCTCGGTTACGAGCGCGCCTCCGACCCGTGGGTGTCGATCGGGCCCGACGGCACCGCCTATGCGATCTCGATTTCGTTCAACCGCTCCAACAACAGCAACGCGGTCGGCGCCGCGGTCTCGCGCGATGGCGGCAAGAGTTGGCAAAACCTAAGTGTCATCATTGCGGATAACGAACCCTCTTCGCAGTTCTTCAACGACAAGGAATCGGTGACGGCCAATCCGGTCACCCCTGGCGTTGCCTACGCCGTATGGGACCGTCTTGAGCAGCCGAATGCCAATCCGTATGCCAATTTGCACACCGCCGCCTTCCGCGGACCCGCGCTGTTCTCCAAGACTGTCGACGGCGGCCTGACCTGGAGCCCGCCGAAAGTGATCGTGAACACCCCGTCGCGGCAGCAGACCATTGGAAACCAGATCGTGGTCAACTCGCAGACCGGCACGCTCTACAACTTCTTCAACCTCATCAGGCCGCCCTTCAATATCACCGCGTCCAAGCTCGCGTTCGTCATGTCGACCGACGATGGCGCCACCTGGAGCAAGCCTGACGTCATCGCCGACATGCGCACGGTGGGGGTGACGGATCCCAATACCGGCGAAGCAGTGCGCACCGGGGACATCATTCCCGAGCCCGCCATCGACCCGGCAACCGGGCAACTCTACGTGGTGTGGCAGGATTCGCGCTTCAATGGCGGGCTGTACGATGAGATCGCCATGTCGACATCACGCGACGGCGGCCAGACCTGGAGCACTCCGATTCGCGTCAATACGCCTACCGGACGTCCCGCATTCACGCCGTCCGTGCGAGTCAATTCTGCCGGAATCGTTGCTGTTACCTACTACGATTTCCGCAACCTGGCCACCGGCAACACCACCACGCTGCCTACGGACTACTGGCTCACCACCTCGGGCAACGGGGGCGTTTCGTTCGGCGGCGAAGTCCATCTGGCCGGTCCCTTCGATATGAAGACGGCGCCGGCGGCATCGGGCTTCTTTGTCGGCGACTATGAAGGGTTGGCGACAATGGGAAATGCCTTTGTGCCCTTCTTTGTCCAGGCGAACTCAGGCAATACCGCGAATCGCACAGATGTGTTCGTGGTTGCTCCGTAACAGTAACCTGCATCATCGCTCCCTGCCTCTCCTGGCCGACGCCAGGTTAGGGGGAGGCGTGGTTGCAAGGATGGCTAGAAGGCCGGCGCTGTCAACTTGCTGGCAGTGCGCCGAATCTGAGGCAGGCTGGTACCACTGCACAGAAATCAGGGGCGCGAAGTACCGATCCCCATTTCTTCGAAGAGCTCGCGCCCCTTCACGATGCACTGCTGCTTAGCATCTTTAGATTTTTTGTACGCCCTTCTGCCGTCTTATTTCCCGTCAATCCACTGAAAGCTGTGCTTGCGCCTGCTGGCGGCTCCGGTTCACGCCGTTCTCCTGATTGCCATCATCGTATCGACGTCAATGACGCAAAAATCGCGCTGGACCAATGCGCATACTCCTCACGGATATCGGAGCGATAAGGGCCCGGTGGCGAATCAGAATTCCCCATGTTTGCAAATTGCGTTTCCCCGCTTTAGCAGGGGGAGGCTTCCCACCGCGGAGGGAAGCTGTCAGGCTCGCCGATTGCGGCCCGCGCAATGCGGATTTGCGAACGCCGGAGCCGCCGATTGGGCTTGCGCGCCTTAGCACGGGTGCGGCTGCGCCAGGTTTTCATAGGACAGGATTTTTTTAGGGATGAATCAAGCGATCTTGCAATACCTGACCGAGCGCCACTGCTCCTCGCAATGGCGTGACGTGCTGACGGCGTTGGCCGAGGAACTCTCGGGGGTGATGGACCCGCCCAGCCTGCGCGCCTTCATGTGGCGCGTTGGCGTGCGGTTTGCCCAGCGGTTTGATCCGGGCAACTGCGCCACGCTGGCCGAACTCGAGCGGGCGCTTGCGCAGATCTGGCTGGACGTGGACTGGGGATGGGCCAGCATCGAGGATGCTGGCGGCGCGCTGGTGATCCGCCACTACTGCGCGCCGCTGCAGGCAGCGCTCGGCGAGTCATCCGGCAGCTGGTCGCCGGCATTCCTGGAAGGGGCCTACCAGCACTGGTTTCGCATGCTGGGTTCGTCCGACACCCTGAAGGTCAGCCAAAGTACGCCGATCGATGCTGCTGGGTGCCTGGAATTCCGGTTTGGCCGTTGAGGCGACGCGGGCCCGCCCTGCCGGGCCGGCCTCCCCAGCAACAGCACTCCTCTCCGTGAGTCAGAACCATGAGCCAGTTAGACGACCTGTCCCAGCTGTTCCAGCGCTTTGGCGGCAAGCCGGAAGCCTATAAAGAGATCGTGCGCGAGGACGCCGCGGCGCAAGCGCGCGAGCGTTGGCCGCTGCTGTCGGCGGTGCGGGTGGACGGCGCCGGCCTCGTGCCGCCGGTGCATGGCGCTGGACAGCCTGCGGCGGCACCCGTTGCGCCCGTAGCGTCGCCGGCCATGACGGCCGCGGTAAAGCCGATGGCAAACCCGGTCGAGGCGCCCGCGATGGCGCCGCGCTTTCGCACGCCCGAAGGCATGCCGCCGGCGCCGCAGACGCTGGCCCAGGCTGTCCCGGCGGTGCCGCCCGCTTCAGGTCCCGCATCTGGCCACGCATCCGGTCTCACTCCTGCTGCCGAGCCTGCAGCATCCTCCTGCCCCGCCGCCATCTGGACGCCCACACCCGAGCCCGCCGAGCCGGAGCGGGCAAGCCCGATCCAGCCTGCCCAGCCGGTCGCTGCCGGCACCGAACTGTCGCGCGTATTCGCGCGGCTCGAAGGCCGCACGCAGCCGGCTCCGGCCAGCGAGCGGGTGCCCGCCCGCCGTTCCTTCCTCGATCGGCTGAATCGCTCGTGAAAATCATTGCAGTCGTCTCGGCCAAGGGCGGTGTGGGCAAGACCACGCTGTCGGCCAACCTCGCCGAAGCCCTGGCCATGGCCGGCGAGCACGTCCTCGCCGTCGACCTTGACCCGCAGAATGCACTGCGCCTGCATTTCGGCATGCCGCCGCACGAGGTGTCGGGCCACGCGCGCGCCACGCTGGCAGGCGAGGCCTGGCAGCAGAGCATGTACCGCGGCCGCTCTCGCGTGGTGCTGATGCCGTTCGGCGCGCTCAACGAAGCGGACCGCTCCGCCTTCGAGGCCCATCTCGTCACCCATCCTGGCTGGCTGCGCACGCAGCTCGGCACGCTGGGCCTGGGGCGCGACGACGTGGTGGTCATCGATACGCCGCCGGGCCCTTCGCCCTACATGCGCCAGGCGCTGTCATGCGCGCAGCTTTGCGTGATGGTCTCGCTGCCGGACGCCGCCTCGTACGCCACCATGCCCCTGATGGAAGACCTGATCCGCACCTATTGCGAAGGCCGTCCCGATTACCTAGGCCACGTGCTGGTCATCAACCAGGTGGACGTGAGCCGCCAGCTTGGCAAGGACGTGGTGCAAGTGCTGCGCGCCCAGCTCGGCGAGCGCGTGCTGGGGGTGATCCACCAGGACCAGGCCGTGGCCGAGGCGCTTGCCTACGACCGCAGCGTGCTCGAGTACAACCCACATAGCCAGGCCACGCACGACCTGCAGCGCTGCGCCGCGTGGCTGCGCCGCGTCATGGCGGCCCATGGAGAAGCCGCGTGAAGCCAGACCAGTCCATGCGCTCCCCCAACGCGTTGTCGGCGGCCTTGCAGCGGTTCGGCAATGGCTTCGTGGAACTGCCGCTGTGGAACCGCAGGCCGGTACGCACCCTGGCGCTGGTGCTGGCGCTGTTCATGTTCGCGCTGGTGGTCACGGTGCCGCTGGAATTCTGGCAGCAAGTCGGCTTTGTCACGGCCTGCATCGTGCTGGCCATGTGGCTGAACCGGGTCAAGGGCCATCTCGCCACCCTGATGATGGTGGTGCTGTCGGTCGCGGTGTCCAGCCGCTATATGTACTGGCGGCTGACGGAGACGATAAGCCTGGGCAATTGGGTCGACGCGGCGTTCGGCATCGGCCTGGTGCTGGCCGAGCTGTATGCCTTCGTGGTCCTCCTGCTCGGCTACTTCCAGACGGCCTGGCCGTTGAAGCGCCGTCCGGTGCCGATGCCCGCGGACAGCGCCACCTGGCCCACCGTCGACATCTTCATCCCCACCTACAACGAGCCGCTGTCGGTGGTGAAGCCCACGGTGTTCGCCGCCATGTCGATGGACTGGCCGCGCGACAAGATCAACGTCTACGTGCTCGACGATGGCCGCCGCGAGGAGTTCCGCGCGTTCTGCGAGAAGGTGGGCGTCACCCACGTGACGCGCAACCACAACCGCCACGCCAAGGCTGGCAATATCAACGAGGCGCTCAAGAACACCCACGGCGAGTACGTGGCGATCTTCGACTGCGACCACATTCCCACGCGCTCTTTCCTGCAGATCTGCATGGGCTGGTTCATCAAGGACCGCAAGCTGGCCATGCTGCAGACACCGCACTATTTCTTCTCGCCCGATCCGTTCGAGAAAAACCTGCGCACTTTCCAGGAGGTGCCCAACGAGGGCGAGCTGTTCTACGGCCTGGTGCAGGACGGCAACGACCTGTGGGACGCCACCTTCTTCTGCGGCTCGTGCGCCATCATCCGCCGCGCGCCGCTGCTCGAAGTGGGCGGCATTGCGGTGGAGACCGTGACCGAGGACGCCCACACCGCGCTCAAGCTGCACCGCAAGGGCTACGGCACGGCCTACCTGGCGATTCCGCAGGCGGCCGGGCTGGCCACCGAAAGCCTGTCCGGCCACGTCGGCCAGCGCATCCGCTGGGCGCGCGGCATGGCGCAGATCTGCCGGGTGGACAACCCTTTGCTAGGCCCGGGCCTGTCGCTGCCGCAGCGGCTGTGCTACCTCAACGCCATGCTGCACTTCTTCTACGGGCTGCCGCGGCTGGTGTTCCTGACCGCGCCGCTGGCCTACCTGCTGTTCGGCGCGCACGTGATCCAGGCCTCGGCGCTGACCATCGCCATCTTCGCGCTGCCGCACATGCTGCACGCGAACATGACCAACTCGCGCATCCAGGGCAAGTTCCGCCATTCCTTCTGGAACGAGGTCTACGAATCGGTGCTGGCGTGGTACATCATGCGCCCGGTGCTGGTGGCCTTCGTCAACCCGGCGGCCGGCAAGTTCAACGTGACGCCCAAGGGCGGCGTGATCGAGGAAGCGTACTTCGACTGGGTCATCTCGCGCCCCTACCTGGTGCTGCTGCTGTTCAACCTGCTGGGCGTAGTGGTGGGCCTGCTGCGGCTGTTCGTGTGGCACCAGGAGGCCACCACGGTGGTGCTCAACCTGGCCTGGACCTTCTACAACCTCATCATCCTGGGCGCGTCCATTGCCGCGGCCAGCGAGACGCGCCAGATCCGCGAGGCGCACCGCGTGGCGATGAAGCTGCCGGCCACGCTGCACTTCGGCGACGGCCGCGCCGTGGTATGCGAAACCATCGACTTTGCCGAAGGCGGCATCGGCATCCGGCTGCCGCATGGCGTCGAGGCCCAGGTGGGCGAGCCAGTGCGGATCTCGCTGTACCTGCAACACGACGAGCACATGTTCCCCGCCAGGGTGGTGTTCCAGGGCGAGTCGCACACCGGGCTGGTGCTGGGGGAGATGAGCCCGCGCGAGGAGATGGCCTTCATCCAGTGCACCTTCGCCCGCGCCGACGCCTGGATCGATTCGTGGGGCCGCAAGCGCCCGGACGCGCCCGGCATGGCGGCCGGCCAGATCCTGCGCATCGGCCTGCTCGGCTTCCATAACGTGATGTTCCACCTGAGCCGCGAGATGCGCCGGCTGCTGCGCCGGCCCGAGCCCGGCGCTTCCGCCAATTGACCAGCCAGAGCCGTTCACGCGCCGCGTCCCGTCCGGCTGCGGCGCACCACATGCAACGGACCACTGGCACAAGAAGAGAATGCGTTTGAACCAGACACCACGCCTGCCCGCACTCACCCGCATGGGCACCCTGTTCGCGCTCGCCATGCTGGCGGTGCACCCCGTCGGCGCACAGCGCCCCGCCCAGCCCGATATCTTGCGCGACACGGTTGCCGCGCAGGCTGCCGGTCCCTCGGCCGCACCCGCCGCGCCGCGCAGCGGTAGCCGCACCGTGCAAATCCCGCTCAAGCAGCTCGGCGCCGACGCCCCGTTCCAGTTGCGCGGGGTGGACGCCATCAACGGCGTGCCATTCTCGATCCGGGCCGACGAAGTGGTGACCGCGGCCAGGCTCAAGCTGCGCTATACGTACTCGCCCGCGCTGATCCCGTCGCTCTCGCACATCAACGTCATGGTCAATGGCGAGGTCGCTGCCACCGTGCCGGTGCCCAGGGAAACCGCGGGCACCAGCCTGGAGCGCGACCTCACCATCTCGCCGCGCCTGATCACCGAGTTCAACCGGCTCAACCTGCAGCTGATCGGCCACTACACCACGGAGTGCGAGGACCCCTTCCACTCCAGCCTGTGGGCCACCGTGGGCAACAGCAGCGTGCTGGAGCTGACGCTCGCGCCAGTGGCGCTGGCCAATGAGCTCTCGCTGCTGCCGCTGCCGTTCTTCGACCGCCGCGACGTGGGCCGCCTCAGGCTGCCCTTCGTGTTCGCGGGCCAGCCCTCGGCCGCCACGCTGGAAGCCGCCGGCGCGGTGTCGTCGTGGTTCGGCGCGCTGGCCGGCTATCGCGGGGCGTCGTTTGCCGCCTCCCTCAACCAGGTGCCCGCCAGCGGCAACGCAGTGGTGTTTGTCACCAACGACGAAAAGCCGGCCGGCGTGGCGGTGCCGGCCATCAACGGCCCGGCGCTCGCGGTGGTGCCCAATCCCGGCGATGCCAACGCCAAGTTGCTGCTGGTGATGGGCCGCGACAGCGCCGAGCTCAAGACCGCCGCGCGCGCACTTACGCTGGGCGCACGCGCACTCTCCGGCCAGAGCGCCACCATCAGCAAGCTCGACGAGGGCGCGCCGCGCGTGCCCTATGACGCGCCCAACTGGATCCGCAGCGACCGCCCGGTTCGTTTCGGTGAACTCGTCGAGGTGCGCGATCTCAACGTCTCGGGCTACAGCCCCGACCTGGTGCGCGTGAACTTCCGCCTGCCGCCGGACCTGTTCGGCTGGCGCAGCAAGGGCATCCCGATCGAACTGAAGTACCGCTACACACCGCGCCCGGCGCTGGACAAGTCCACGCTCAACATCAACGTCAACCAGCAGTTCCTGCGCGCCTACGCCCTGCGCCCGGTCAAGAACCCGGACGGCCGCGCCAGCCAGCTGCTGGCCAAGGTGTTGCCGGACGGCTCGGTGCCGGTGGATGAGCGTATCAAGCTGCCACTGTTCATGCTGCCCGCGCAGTCGCAGCTGCAGTTCCATTTCTACTACGACTATCTCAAGCAAGGCGCCTGCAAGGACGTGCTGATCGACAACGTCAAGGGCGCCATCGATCCCGACTCCACCATCGACGTCTCCGGCCTGCTGCACTTTATCGCGCTGCCGGACCTGGCAGTGTTCGGCAACAGCGGCTTCCCCTTCACGCGCCTGGCCGACCTCGCCGAGACCGCGGTGATCCTTCCGGACAAGCCCGGCGCCGAGGACTACTCCGCCTATCTCACGCTGATGGGCCGCATGGGCGAATCCACCGGCCACCCCGCCACCGGCGTGGCGGTGGCCGGCGCGGCCCAGGTCGGGAAGATGGCCGCGCGCGACCTGCTGGTGATCGGCACCACGCAGAACCAGCCGCTCTTCACCCAGTGGGCCGCGCGCATGCCAGTCTCGCTGGCGGGCAATGAAAAACACTTTGCGCTGACCGACATCGTCTCCACCGTGATGGGCTGGTGGAACGGCGCCGACGGTACGCGCAACCGTCCCGTGGAGACGCGCCTGTCGCTCACCAGCGTCAGCACGGACGCCGTGCTCAGCGGCTTCGAGTCGCCGCTGGCGTCCGGGCGCAGCGTGGTGGCGCTGGCCAGCAATGCGCCCCAGGGCCTGCTGGCGATGACCGAGGTGCTGCTTGATCCCGAGCAGGTGAAGCGCGTGCAGGGCAGCCTGGCGCTGGTGCACGGCAAGGAGGTCGAGAGCCTGGCGGCGCAGCAGAACTACCATGTGGGCAAGCTGCCGCCGTGGACCTATGCGCAGTGGTGGCTGTCGCGGCGGTCGCTGACCATGGTGCCGATGATCGGCGGCGCCGCGCTGTTGCTGGCGGCCTTGCTGTTCGTCTCGTTGCGCGCGCGTGCCAACCGGCGCAAGCGGGGAGAACCCACGTGAACGTCAACCAGCCGCGCCGCCGCTGGCTGGCGCGCCTGCCGGGGCTTGGCGCGATGGCCCGGCTCGCACCGCTGGCCGCCCTGCCGGCGCTGGGAGGCTGGCCGACGCTGGCGGGCGCCGCTGCGCCCTCCTCCTGCCCCTGGCCGCTGTACCAGCACTTCCTGTCGTCCTTCGTGCAGGCCGACGGCCGCGTGCTGGACCCGTCCACGCGCGAGCAGCACAGCACCTCCGAGGGCCAGTCCTACGGCATGGTGTTCGCGCTGATCGCCAATGACCGCGCCACGTTCGACCGCCTCTGGCAATGGAGCATCGCCAACCTCGGCGCGGGCAGCCTGCAGGACAAGCTGCCGGCCTGGCAATGGGGCCATCGCACCGACGGTTCGTGGGGCGTGATCGACGCCAACTCCGCCTCGGACGCCGATCTGTGGTTTGCCTTCGCGCTGTTCGAGGCGGCCCGCGTGTGGCGCCAGCCGCGCTATGCCGGGCAGGCGCGCGCACTGCTGAAGCTGGTGGCGCGCGAGGAAGTGGTGTCGCTGCCGGGCTTCGGTGCCATGTTGCTGCCGGGGCCGCAGGGCTTTGCCGAAGGCAAGGAAGACGGCGCGCGCCAGTGGCGCCTCAACGCCAGCTACCTGCCGGTGCCGTTGCTGCGCCGGTTGGCCGGCGGCGATCCGTCCGGGCCGTGGGGCACGCTTGCCACGCAGGCCGGGCGCCTGGTCGAGGCAGTGGCGAGACAGGGCATCGTGCCCGACTGGTCGGCATACCGCACCGACCAGGGCGGCATGGGTTTCCTTACCGACCCCGTCAACGGCGACGTGAGCAGCTATGACGCGATCCGGGTCTACCTGTGGGCCGGCATGACGCCGCGTGGCGATGCCGCCGGGCGTGTGCTGATGAAGGTGATGGCGCCGCAGGCGCAGCGCATGGTGGGGCGCGCCGCCCCGCCCGAGCGCATGCACGCCGGCAGCGGCGCGCTCGAGGGCGAAGGCCCGGCCGGCTTTTCCGCCGCGCTGGTGCCCTTCCTGCAGGCGGCCGGATCGCCGGCCGCCGCGGCGCAGCGCGCGCGCGCCGAGGCCATGCTCGGCGCGGCAGCCGCGGGCAAGCCCGCCGCCACGTATTACGACACCGTATTGGGACTATTCGGCCTCGGCTTTGCCGAAGGCCGCTACCGGTTCGCCCCTTCGGGGCAACTCGAGCTGGAGTGGGAGAAAGCATGCCGAACCGCAAGCGCCCGGCCATGAACGGACGCGCGACCATTTCCCTGCGGGCGCCACGCGCCAGGCAACTGCGCGCGAAAACGCTCGTGCTGAGCCTGCTGACCGCATTCACCGCAGCCGCCGCCGCCCAGGAGGACCCGGTCAAACTGCTGGTGGACCAGGGCAAGTACTGGCAGCAACGCGGCCGCAGCGACCGCGCCGCCGAAGCGTGGCAGAAAATCCTGCGCCTCAATCCCAACCAGCCCGAGGCGCTGTACGGAATGGGCGTGGCCGAGGCCGAGTCGGGCCGCGCCGATGCGGCGCGCTCCTACCTCGAGCGGCTCCAGAAAGCCCAGCCCGGCTCGTCTCAGGTGGCGCGTCTGACGCAGCTCATCACCAGCGGCGGCACAGGCCAGCAGCTCGAGCAGGCGCGCCAGCTCGCACGCAGCGGCCAGAGCGAGGAAGCGGTCAAGCGCTACCAGCAGGCCGCCGGCGGCGCCGCGCCGCAGGGCAACCTCGCGCTCGAGTATTACCAGACCCTGGGCGGCACCGCGCAAGGCTGGGAAGAGGCCCGCAAGGGCCTGGAGCAGCTCGCGCGCGCCAATCCGTCCGACCACCGCGCCCAGCTCGCCCTGGCCCAGCACCTGACCTACCGCGAATCCACCCGGCGCGAAGGCATCCGCGGGCTCGAAGCGCTCAGCAAGAGCCCCGACGTGGCGGGTCAGGCGCGCGAGAGCTGGCGCCGCGCGTTGACCTGGTTGGGCGGGCGCCCGGCCGATGCGCCGCTGTACCAGGCGTGGCTGGCCAGCCATCCCGACGATGCCACCATCCGCGCGAAGCTCGACGCGGTCAGGATCCAGCCGCAGCCACAGCAGGAAGGCGCGCGCTTGGCCGGCGCCAGCGTGAGCCCGGTGCGCCAGCTTGTGCACCAGGGCTTCGACGCCCTCGACGCGGGCAATCTCGAACGCGCCGGCGAGCGCTTCCAGAGCGCCCTGGCGCAACACGCCGACGATGCCGACGCGCTCGGCGGCATGGGCGTGCTGCGGCTCAAGCAGGAGAAGTTCGCCGAGGCGGTGGACTATTTCGAGCAGGCCACCAGGCGCGGCGCGGGCGGCGGCTACCGTGCAGCGCAGAACAGCGCCACCTACTGGTTGCTCTCCGAGCAGGCCAGCGCAGCGCGCAACACCGGCAACCGCGCCGAAGCGCGCCGCCTGCTCGAACGCGCCATCAAGCTCGACGCGCGCGAGCCCTCCGCTCAGGTCGCCCTGGCCGACCTGATGGCCGAGGAAGGCCAGTACGCGCAGGCCGAGGCCGCCTACCGCCGCGTGCTCAAACAGCATCCGGACAATCCCGACGCCACGCGCGGGCTGGTGGGCGTGCTGTCGGCGCAGAACAAGAGCGCCGAAGCGCTGGCCATGGTGCAGAACCTCACGCCGGCCCAGCAGGAGAAGGTCGGCTCGCTCGGCAAGCTGCGCGCCGACGAAGCGCGTGCCCAGGCGCGTGCCGCCCTGAAGCGTGGCGACACCGCCGGCGCGCGCCGCGCGCTCGAAGACGCCATGGCGGCCGATCCCACCAACCCGTGGGTACGCCTGGACGCGGCGCGCGCCTTTGCCTCGGTGGGCCAGAAAGAGCAGGCGCGCGGCATCATGGACGGCCTGCTGCTGTCCAACCCCGACATGCCGGACGCACTCTACGCCAGCGCCCTGCTGTCGGCCGAGACCGGCGACTGGCAAGGCGGGCTCGATGCGCTCGAACGGATCCCGCCGCAGAACCGCACGCGCGACATGGGCACGCTGCAGCGTCGCCTGTGGGTGCACGCCGAGGCCGCGCGCGCCGGCGAGTTGGCCGCCGCCGGCCAGCAGCGCGCCGCGCTGGCCGTGCTGCAGGAGGCCGAGCGCTATGCCCAGCAGGATGCCGACCAGCTTGGCGCGCTGGCACTGGCCTACGCAGATGCCGGCGACGAGGTGCGCGCGCTGTCGCTGATGCGCAGCGTGATGAGCCGCACACCGCGCGCGGACGTCGGCATGCAGCTGCAATACGCCGCCATCCTGCTCAAGACCAGGCAGGACGTAGAGCTGGCCGGGGTGCTGCGCCAGCTGGCGGGTGCCAGCATGAGCCAGCCCCAGCGGCGCGACTACGACGACGTGCGCGTGGCCTATATCGTGCGCCAGGCCGATGCGCTGACCGAAGCCGGCGACCTGGTCGCGGCCTACGACTCGCTGGCCCCGGCGCTGTCCGAGCGCCCCGGCAACGGCGCCGTGCGCGCGAGCCTGGCGCGCATGTACGCGCAGGCCGGCGAGAACAAGAAGGCGCTCGCGCTGTATGAAAGCGTGCTGGAGAAAGACCCGCGCAACCTGGACCTGATGCTGGCCGCAATCGGTACCGCCACCGCCGCCAAGGAGTTCAGCTGGGCCGAAGGCACCTTGCAGATGGCGCTGGCGCAGGCGCCCAGGTCGCCCAAAGTGCTGACCGCCGCCGGCCGCCTCTACCGCGCGCAGGGCAAGACGTCGCGCGCGGCCGACTATTTCCGCGCCGCGGTGGCGGCAGAGAACGCCGCCGGCACCGCGCCCGGCGCCCGCCCCGACGCCTCTGGCTTCGACCGCGTCCCTGCCAACCCCTTTGTCGGCCTGCCGGGCCAACGCGGCAGCTCGCAACTGCCGCCCCCGGGCTCGCCGGCACCTTACGTGGCCGTGCCGGTGCCGACCGCAGCAGCGGCCCTGCCCGCGCCGGTGATGATGCATACCAGCGCGCAGGCCTACGGCCAGCCGTATATCCCCGCGCCCCTCGGCACGGCGCCGGCCGCGGGTGCATTGGCCATCCAGCCGCAGGCCTACTACCCGCAGCCGGCCAGCGCATCGCCGCGCGCGCCGGCCGCCAGCAGCGCCACGCGCGGCAAGACCACGAAGGTCGGCGCGGCTGCGCCTGCCTATCCTGCCGCGCAGGCGCAGCAGCAGGCCGTGCAGTATCCGGCGCCGTTTCCGAATGCGGCGCCGTACCAGGCGCCACCATACCCGGCACCGCAATACCCCGCTGCCCAGACAGTGGCCGCAGCCGACGGCTACGGCGCCACATCCGCCGTGCCGGCCCGCCAGCCGCTCGGCGCCCAGTCGCGCGCGCCGTGGTTGGCCGACACCGATTCGCAGGCCAACCCGACCGGCCCCAGGACAGCCCAGCAGGAGCTGCAGGAAATCGAGTCCCAGCGTACCGCCACGCTCGCGGGCGGCCCCATGCTGCGCGGGCGCAACGGCGATTCCGGCATGAGCCAGCTCACCGAGTTGCAGGTCACGGCGGAGGCCAAGATGGCGGCGGGCAACGGCAGGCTGGTGGCACGCGTGACGCCGGTGGCGCTGGATGCCGGTTCGGTCGGCGGCGACTTCAACAACGCCTCGCGCTTTGGCGGCGGTCCGCTGGCTTATGGCGTGAACGGCGCGGCGGTCAACCTGAACGGCAGCCCGCTGAAATCCGCTTCGGCGGGCACGCAGAACGCCTTTGGGGTGGCGCTCGGCGTAGCCTACGAATCCGACCGTTTCAATGCCGACCTGGGCAGCACGCCGCTGGGCTTTCGCTACACCGACGTCAACGCCGGTGCGCGCCTGAACCTGCCGCTGACCCAGCGCACCACGCTGTCGCTCGGTGCTTCGCGCCGGCCAGTGACAGACAGCCTGTTGTCCTACGCAGGCGTGCGCGACGAGCGCACGGGCCAGCAATGGGGCGGCGTGATGAACAGCAGCGCGCGCGCGGACGTGGGCTGGGACGACGGACTCTTCGGCATCTACGGCTACGGCGGCTATGGCCTGCTGACCGGCCACGACGTCAAGCGCAACACGCGCTGGGAAGGCGGCGGCGGCTTCTACCTGCGCGTGATCGACACCCCAGACCAGCGCCTGATGAGCGGTGTGAACTTTACCTCGATGGGGTATGCGGAGAACTTGCGCTACTTCACCTTCGGCCAGGGCGGGTACTTCAGCCCGCAGACCTACTTCGCGGTCACGGTGCCGCTCTCGCTGTCGGGCCGCACCGGGCGGCTGGCCTACAACGTGCGCGGCGCGCTCGGGGTGCAGGCGTTCAGCGAGGATGACTCCAACTACTTCCCGACCGACGCGGCGGCCCAGTCGGCGGCCAATGCCGCGGTGGCCACCGCCAACAGCAAGGGCCTGACCAACGCGACCAGCGCGGTCTACCCGGGCCAGTCCAAGACCGGCCTGGCCTACAACCTGGTCGGCTCGATCGAATACCAGGCGGCGCAGCAACTCTATGTGGGCGGCCTGGTGGGCATCGACAACGCACGAGACTATCGCCAATGGTATGCCGGCGTCTACGTACGTTATGCGCTGCAGCGCCAGACCGGACTGATTGCGTTCCCGCCGGTGCCGCCGCAATCCGCGGTGGGCCCGCTGCCGTTCTGATTGCGCCGCGCGGCCGGCGCGGCGTCAATGATCGGAAAGCAGGCGCAGCCGGACAGACGGCTGCGGCGGGTGCTCAGGCCTCGGGATGGCCGCGGTGGGGAGCCATTCGAGTCCGGGGCAATCACATGGAATCCCCTACTTCGAAGGGATCGACATAGCCGACGAGTCGGTAGAATCAGGTTGCAGCGCACAATAAACGCTTGCGGTTCGAGCGTGGGCCGCTCAAGACAAGGCCTGTGCGCACACATTCACGAGCGGAGGTTGCAAATGAAATTTCCATCCCTCTTGATATTCGTGCTGGTTGCCGGGGGCGCCAATGCCGGCCAGCGTCTGGGTGTGGCCAGCTACGGCCAGACTGGTGGCACGCAGTACGGTGGTGCCAGCTACGGCTCTGGCCAAATGCAAAGCTACTCCGCGGGTGGCGTGAACGCCGATATTGGGAGGCGCTATAGCGGCACAACAGGCGGTTCCCAGTTTGGAGACACATCGTCTGAAAGAAGCGGAATGACAAATTCCCAGCCGCGTTCACCATCTCTGTACCCGTCCACGGGCAGTTCAACACTCCAGCAGCCAAAGGCTCCGAAATGAAGAGGCCGCCCGGCGACTCCGGCCCCGATCTGCCTTGACCTCCTGCGCTTCATCGCGGCATATGCCGTCGTGCTGTATCAGCTTGCCCCCCCGATTACCTTGAATGCAGTTTCTTTTGGCTGCGCTAAGCTGCGGCAGCTTCTCTCCCCAAAGAGACCATGTGGAACGCAATCAGCGATGTCGGCGATGCCGCATTGACGCTACCAGTCGCCATTTCATGCGCAGTCTGGCTGGGAATATCAGCTCCCCGCCTGGCCATCCGCTGGATACTGCTTCTGTCGGCCGGCATGGCACTCACCGGCATCACTAAAGTCCTATACGCCGGATGCGGGTTCGAGATTTCCTCGATCGGATTTCGCATGATCAGCGGGCATACGACCTTGTCGACAGCTGTCTGGACCGTCGCCATCGCACTCCTTTCCCGGGGCATGGGAGGCAACGCGGGCATCGGCGCCATCGCCGGCTTGCTTGTCGGCCTGCTGACTGCTGTCGCCAGGGTCTTCGATCACGCGCACACGGTTCCCGAAGTCATCGCGGGCTGGCTTTTGGGCGCTGCAATCGGCGCGCTCTTTGTTCGCGCTCTCACGCGTTCCGAATTCAGACCGTTTCGACCGGTTGGCGCCGCTGCTGCGCTCATCCTCGTCACCACCGCGGCGTATGGAAACCACGCGCCCTTCCAGACCATGATCGAGGCACATTCACGAGGTCTGTGCGCACGTGCATTCTCCGCAGTTTCGGCCGCACGCTAACGTCAAGTGGGGAGGGACTCGAGGTCGGACCCATTCGCTTGCAGTCCCTTACTCAGGGGGGGTTCGGCCCAGCTGACGAGTAGGTAGAATCAAGTTGCAGCGCACAATAAACTAGGAATGCGCTTCGCTCAGGGTCAATCTCACCGGTAAGCCGCGATGCTCTATTTGCTAGCGTTCGTCGCCTTCGAGGCGGCATGGTTCGTTCCATTCCGCATCGTGTTCAGGTCTGCGCGATTCAGCGCGCTATATGCCTATCTTTCCTTGATCCCGATTCTTGGGCCGCTGATCTGTATCTGGATACTCGCCGCGCGACCATGGCCGCTCAAGAGCAAGGTTGTGCGCACGTATTCTTGAAAGGGAAAGCCCCCCCGAAGGCCTTGGCGAAGGGGAAGCCGCTGGTGCGGAGGACCTGGACTTCAGCGCCAGGAAGAAGGCGCCGGGATAGGCCAGCCCAAATCGCCCCCGCATGCTTTCGAGCCTGCCTTATTCAAAATTCCGACAACTGCTCGATGCGAAATGCCACCGGGCTGGCATCGAACTGCTACGTCGCGCGACGTGGCTGGAGCGTGCATGCTGCCGCATCGGTCGTAACTGCGCGCCGCAGGCAGAAGTTGTTGGCTGAGCCAGCGTAACGACGGATCAGGGTGATGGCAAAGCCGATCATTGATGACGAGTTGTGGAAGCTGATTGAACCACTAAACATTCAGAAGGAACACCGGATATGGACAACCGAGTTACCAAGGCCGTCTTCCCCGTCGCGGGACTGGGCACCCGCTTCCTCCCCGCCACCAAGGCGAGCCCCAAGGAAATGCTGCCTGTCGTCGACAAGCCACTGATCCAGTACGCCGTGGAAGAAGCCATGGCCGCCGGCATTACCGAGATGATCTTTGTCACGGGCCGCTCCAAGCGCGCCATCGAGGACCATTTCGACAAGGCCTACGAACTGGAAGTGGAGCTCGAGGCCAAGAACAAGCAGGCGCTGCTGGACGCGGTCCGTTCTATCAAGCCGGCCAACGTCGAGTGCTTCTATGTGCGCCAGCCCGAAGCACTGGGCCTGGGCCACGCCGTGCTGTGCGCAGCCAAACTTGTCGGCGACGCGCCTTTTGCCATCATGCTGGCCGATGACCTGATCGACGGCAATCCGCCGGTGATGAAGCAGATGGTCGACATCTACAACCACTACAACTGCTCGGTGCTGGGCGTGGAAGAGATCGCGCCGGAGCAGAGCCGCTCCTATGGCGTAGTCGACGGACGCGAATGGGACGAGGGCGTCATCAAGATGTCCGGCATCGTGGAAAAGCCCGCGCCGGAAGATGCTCCCTCCAACCTGGGCGTGGTCGGCCGCTATATCCTGACGCCGCGCATCTTCGACCACCTGCGGCAGCTCAAGCCGGGCGCCGGAGGCGAGTTCCAGCTCACCGACGCCATCCAGTCACTGCTCGGCCAGGAGCAGGTGCTGGCCTACCGTTACCAGGGCAGGCGCTACGACTGCGGCAACAAGCTTGGCTACTTGAAGGCCACTGTCGAGTACGCGCTGAAGCACCCGGAAGTCGGCCCCGACTTCCGCCGCTACCTGGGGCAGGGTGACCATCATCAGGCTGACAGCGTGGTTGCCTGACGAAGCTGCCTGCCATTGAGTTTGGTGAGGGGGGCACCCCCTCACCCCTCTCTCCACCGTCCGTGCGGCTCCGCATACGGCGGTTCACAAACAAGACTGCAAGCGTCGCTGTGTATCCAGCGGCGATGCCAACCCCCATACAATCACGTACAAAGGGTGCGCGGATCCCGGTCTGCATCTGCAGCTTCTTCGGAAACACGGCGACTCTTCAGGCGGCTGTGCATAGCCTCGCATTGCTTCAACATCGTTGCCCTGTGCGCCTCTGCTGGGCTGGCAATGCCGGCCTCGGTGGCAACGCGCAGATATGCTTGCCGGAAGACTACGGCCACGGTCACGATGAGCGTACCGATGCCCAAGGCTCGAACTGCAAGCCAGGTGTATTGCGACATAGCGAAATTGGCTTGGTGACAAACAGGAATCAACACTACTACTTGGCCACGCTACTCGCGCCTCCCAGCCATCCTATGTCTGTTGAAAGAAAAGGACCGAGTCTGGATCTCGATTTCAGAACCCGGAGAAGCGAATGCCGATCGAGCCGTAGCCGTAGTACCGGTCCAGCTTGCCCGCGGTCGTGGCGTTATAGAGGAACGGGATGGTGCCGACGAAGTTGTACAGCGACGCCTGGCCGCGCAGGAACACCTCCACGTTCTTCACTACCGCATACGATAGCTCCAGCCCCAGCGTATGGTTCGAGCGAATCGGCGAGTAGCCATAGGTTTTCGCGCGGCTATCGACATTGCTGCGCAGCAGGTATTGGAACTGGTAGCCCAGCCGCGCGGCGAAGTTCTCGTACTTCCAGCGCCATGAGCCGCCCAAGTTCAGGTAGCCGGCGGTGTAGTTGAAGTCGTCGTTGACATTGAGCCCAAACTGGCTGGCATCGACCGCGAACGAGGCCGACTGGAGGGTAACATTGCCCGCGCGGCACGGCGCGGCCAGCGCGCCATTGGCGATATTGTCGGAGCCGATGGCGACGTTGAAATTGCAATTGCCCCGCTGCAGCCGTGCATTAATGTTCCCGATGGTCACGCGGCTGATCCCGAGCCCGACGAAACCCGTGAGCTGGTTGCGCTCGGTCAGCTCGCCAGAGAAGATGACGTCGGCCTGGCCCTGGACGTCATTCGCGTTGTTCACCGTGAGGCTGTTGAAGGTCGTGTTGCGAACCGTGACCGGCGTCGAGCGCTTCAGGCTCCCGGCGTGGTCTCCCCATAGCGAGAAGCGCACCATGACGCGATCGCGAGCGCCGGGCTCGGCCAGCGGGTCGTAGTGCATCGCCAACATCCAGCTGTCGATCTGGTTGTGGTCTTGTCCGTAATCGATACCGCGGCGCCAGTAGGTGGCCGACCCAGACCAGTACGGCGAGAACTTGTAGCCCAGCATCAGTTTGCCACCGCGATAGTCGCCGGCGTTGTCCGACACGGGGCCCTGCTGCCCGCGCAGGTTGAAGACATCCACGGTGCGATTGACCATGTCGTAGCTAGCCTCCACCCGCACCGAGGTGAACTCGCCCGTGGCGGGCTCGGCCTGCATGAACACGTCGTCCGGAGCGGCGCTGGCCGCGCCCGCGCACGACAGGCCCAGCATTAGGGCGCAGGCTTGCTCCAGCCGGCGGTTGCGAAACAGCTGCATAGAAAACTCCGAGGCCGCGGGGCAAGCCTCATTCGTGGCGCGTCCCCAAGGACTCGACGCAGACACAAAAAGAACCCGGCCACCCATGGCATTGCCCTGGGGCATGCGTCCGGATGACCGGGGGCATGGCCTTCCCCATCCTGGCGGAAGGCAGCACTACGCGCCGGTCACTGGTTGAGCGTAACCGTAGTCTTGAGGCCGTCGCCGGTCACCTTGGCCGCGTCGGTCCTCACCGACGCCGTCTTGGCGTTCTCCACGCTGCCGTCCACCAGCGCACCCAGCTTCACGTCCTTGCCGCTAATACCTGTCAGCGCAAACGTGACGGGGAACGTGCTGGGCGACTTCGGCGTGAGAGCGTCAACCTGCGCCTGGCTCAGCGTGCCGGCAGACTTGAGCTTGCCGAGGAACACCGTGAACGGCAGGTTCAGCGAGCCGCCGTTGGCGCTGTCGAACAGGTTGTCCGCCACGCCATTGGTCAGGCTTGCGGCAGCCGACACGTTGCCGCTGATCTCGAACGAATAAGTCGTGTTGGCCGGCACCACCACATCCACCAGTTGCGACCCGTTGAACGTCAGCGTCACGTTCTCGATGATGACGTCGACCTGGTTGCCGCCGTAGGTATAGCTCAGGCCAGCGCGCACTTGCGACGGGCCGCCATTGAAGGCATCGCCATTCTGCGTCAGCGCGACCTTGATCGAGCTCAGCGTGCCGCCCGTGACCGAGATCGTGTCGGTGATCGGGTAAGCCTGGCCGTTGATCGTCAGGTTGGACAGCAGGACGTAGTTGGTCAGCTTGACCGCGTTCGCCACGTTGTTGATCGCGGTGCTGTCCACCGCACTGCCCAGGTTCGAGGCTGCCTGCTGGATCTCGGCGGTATTGCCGGTCGACACGGCGTCGCCGAGCGCGGCCAGCTTGGCCGCGTTCGACGCATCGGTCAGCGCGGTTGGCGTCACGGCCTTGACCAGCGCCGTGGTCGTTGAGGACTGGGCGCTCTCGGTCACGACGTTGATCGATCCGCTTGCTTTCAGCTTCGACAACGTGTCGGCCGGGCTGCTGCTCAGCGCGATGTCGTTCAGCGCCGTGCTCACGCTCGACACCTGGCTCGTGATCAGCGGGGCGGCCAGTGCGGCCACGTTGGCTGCCACGGCGGTAATGTTCGACTGCAGGTTCGCGGGCAGGCCGCTCTGGGCGTTCTGCACAGCGCCCGACACCACGTTCGTCACCAGCGCGCTGCTGGTCAGGTCCGCCGTGCCCGACGCGCCGGCCACGGCGCTGGCGACCGCCTTGGCAGCCGCCGCGGCCGCAGCCTCGGCGGTCAGCGTGCCACCCGTGGCAAGGCCCGTCAGCGTCTTGGCGACCTGGTCGACCAGTTGCTGTACCACGACCGCCGCCCTGAGCGTGGCCGCGTCTTGCATCGGGTCCAGCGTGGCCAGGTCCTTGCCTGCCAGGCCGAGCTTCTCGGCCAGTGCAGCGGCCTGGGTCGGGCCGAGTTGCGCCACCAGCGTGGTCAGCGGCGAGATCACCGGTGTCACGCCCTCCTTGTATGTCACCGCCGGTGCCTGCAGCACCCCGGTGAACGGCTGGTTAGTACCGATGTCGGTGCCGCCGGTCACCTTGAGCGCGCTCGTGGCGCAACCTGCAGGGAAGGTGAAGTCGCCGGTTGCATTCGTCGTCGTGGTCTTGTTGCTGCAATCGAGGAAGGTGACCGTCGCGCCAGACAGGTAGAAGTCCACCGCCTTGCCGCTCACGGTGACAGAAGGCTGGGACGGCGTCGGCGAATCGTCGCCGCCACCGCAGGCAACAAGCGTTGCCGCGGCGGCAGCCATGATGCCGAGGGTGAAGATGTTCCGGGTTTTGGTTTGCACGCTTCTCTCTCCTGAGATCGATACTTCGGTACGTCGATACATTGGTGGGGAAATCCTGCGACGGAATACTGCCGCGCACAGTCTCCGGCGCCCTACGCTGCCCTGTCGTGCCACGCTTCGGCTCGCAAGCGGAGTTTTTGCTGCAGCAGCTTGCAGATCGCGCCAGCACACAGATAAACAAATCCCCTAATCGGTGTCACCCCTACTTGGCGGGGGATAGCCTGTCCTTGCGCGCAGCCACGTAAGCCGCACTGCGGCATTGCCGACGCACGCTCGCCGTGACTCACTACACCCTCGCTAACAGGCGTCTGCACCAGAGCAGAGCGCAGGAAAATCGCCCGGTCTCAGCCAGCCGGCAATGTACTGCCCCATCGCGTCAAGCAACACGTCAGACGTCAGTCCCGCTGCGCCGGCCAGTGCCGGGCAGATGATCCACGTGGTGCCGTCGTGCTCGAGCACGCGCAAGGTCTTGGGCAAGTCAGCCGGTTGCAGGATGTGGTCGGCGCCGCGCACATTCCCGAGCGCGAACGCCTGCACGAAATCGTCGGCGTGGCGCTCGCCCAGGCATACCACCACCTTTGGCTTCCAGAGCCTGCGGATCCTGTCGATGAAGGCGAAGCGCTGACCTTCGCGGCAAAGCTCGAGGTAACGCTGCCTGGGCACAAGCTCCGGCTGGCCGCGGAATGCCGTCGACCACGGTGTCTGGTTAATCAGCCGCGCTGGCAGCGGAAACAGGCTGAGCTTGAACTCCGCGCCGTGCGGCGCGTACAGATGATGTTCGAAGTAATGCTTCCAGTCCCGCTCGCCCAGGGGCGTGTTGAAGAAATGTGCGCGCGTTGCGGCCATGATTCTTGCAATCTTCTGGTGCGACTGCCAGCGCTCCATGTGGTCGCGGTGCTTGTGGCGGTACGCAGCGTCCCACGCACTGGCTTGCGCGTGCGGAACCAGCGGCGCCACCATCGACTCCGCTCTCGGATGCGGTGAACTGTCACAAAACCATACTGGCGCGTCCGGATTTCCCCCTTCCATCCCTACATACGACGCGAAATATTCTTCGAGCTGTTCACGCGTAAATACTGTATTCGGTTCTGTTTTCATGCCTCTACCGCGTGGGTGAGTAAAGGATGCCAAAAGGCTGAGCCCCCGCTCAGCGATTTGTTGCACCACACAAACTAGGCAGCGGCCGGATTCTGCGCGCGAATCAGCGTGTTTTCTCCCCCCATTCGAGGGATACGTTGTCATCTCGTTTCCCTTCGTAAGCGGGGTAACGTTCAACGCAATATCACGGCAATTACGCGCGCGAGGCCTCAATAAACTCGTAGCAAGTCAAGCTACAAGCGTGCCCGCCTGTCATCCGTACGTCGTGCCTTTCGGTTAAAGTAGCCCTCGTGTGCCAATCTTCTGTACCGTCTGGTAACAGCCAGCAAGCTTCGCGCCATCAATCGTGTCAAACGTCACTGCCCCATCGCGCCACGCTGCCCACCTCATGCGCGGCGAACCCGAACGCTTGCCGCACAGCCACTTCGAGGTAGGTGCCGATGGATCGCAGGCCGCCAGAGGTCAGATACTTGCGTGGCGACAACGCGTTGGGCACGTCATGGACCTGGAAGTCACGCGCGACAGCCTCCTTGCGCCCTTCCACGCAGCCATCGACCGCTACCTGATCGCGGACATGTCTTTCACGGACTGCCGCTGTGACGGCGTCAGGCTGCAACGCAGCCTCGCGCGTATCTCGACTGACTTGGCACGGCATCACGCGATACAGGTCTTCGTCGAAGGCAGCGCCGGCGTGGTGGCGGGCGAGCGCCGCAATCCACAGCCGCGCCACGGAGGTATTCTGCTGACGGACCTTGGGCAGCCGATTGAGATGCGGCGCGAGGCAACACGCGCGCTCTCATTCTTCGTCCCGCGCATCACGATGGAAGCAATTTTCATGGAAGCCGAGGCCGCGCATGGACGTATCGTGGAGACCGACACACCGCTGAGCCGACTGGCCGTCGCACACGCCGTCGCGCTCAGTCGCGATCTGCCAACCATGACACCCGAGGCCGCCGTGCACGCCATGCACACCGGAGTGGAGCTGCTGGTCGGGGCCCTGCGGCGAGGCGTGGGCCTGGACGGCAGCACTCGCGCCGCGGTGCGCAGCGCCGTACTGGCACGCGCCCGTCGGCTGATAGACGCCGATCCCGGCCAGGCCGGACTGTCGCCCACCAGGCTGCTGTCAAAGCTGGAAATCTCGCGAGCCACCCTTTACCGCTTGTTCGAACCCGAAGGCGGCGTGCAAGCCTATATCCGCAAGAGCCGTCTGCGGGCTGCCGCGCAGGACCTGGTGCGCTACCCCCACCTGGCTGTCAACGACATCGCCTACGGGCTGGGCTTCAACAGCCCGTCCGACTTTACGCGCGCATTCCGCCGCACCCTCGGCATGTCACCGCGCGACCTGCGGGCCTACGCGACTGACGCCGGCAACCGTGCCTTCTGGCAAGCCGCGATCGCAGTCCAGGGCAAGGATTATCAGCAATGGATGCAGCGTCATGCCGCGTGATGACACCGCAGCCGCAGTGGCCAAACGGTGTCACACCGAGGCTTCGGGCTCTTCCTGTCGGTGCCGATCGGGCTCTTCTGGCCGTATCTGGAAATCGGCGATCGTCAGCCACTGGCTGATGAAGTGCCCCATTGCATTCAACAGGACGTCCGATCCCAGGCCGGCAGCGCCGGCCACCGCCGGGCAGATAACCAGGCGCGTGCCCTGGTCCTGGTAGACGCGCAGTACCCGTGCCTGGTCAGCAGGCTTCAGGACATGCTCGGTGTATGGCTGGCCGCGCATGCCGAACGCGTGCAAGTAGTCATCCTCGTGACGCTCGCCCAGGCAGATCACCACCTTGGGGCGCTGGCGCCGGCGCAATGCCTCGATGAAGCGGAAGCGTCCGCCATTGCGGCACAGTGACAGGTAGTTGACCTTGGGATTGAGTTCGGGTTGCTGACCATACAGCCGCTTCCAGGGCAGCCCGTTGTCCGCGCGAGTCGGCAGCGGAAACAGGCTTAGCTTGAATTCCCAGCCGCGCGCACGGTAGAGATACTCGGCAAGATAGCGCTGCCAGCTGCAGTTATCGCGCCGGGCGAACAACACCATTTCCCAGGCCGCCGACATGATGCGCGCGATGCGCTGGTGCGTCTGCCACCTTGCCATATGGTGTGCGTGAGCGACACGAAAGTGCGCGTCCCAGGCGTTCGGCACTCGCTGCGGAGCCAGCGGCGCCGCCAGCGGCAAGCCCACCGTGGTGGCCACTTGATCGCAAATCCAGACCGCTGCCGCCGGGTTGCCTCCCTCCATGCCCACGAAGGAAGAAAAATAGGCGTCCAGCTCATCGCGGGTAAAAACGTTCCCTTTCATGTCTTGTTGCATCCTGCGGAAGATTGCCGTGACACCGGCTTGAGATCGGCACTACCGCGTTGCGCGCAATGCCGACGCAAGACTCTAGCCGTGGCGGCGCCTCGCACTTGACCATATGTCTCAAAACGGAAGAGAGCGACGTAAAGGTGCCACACAAACATCGCCCCACTTTCCCTTCTTACGCAGGGTACCGACGGGTCACGCTGCACCGCACTATTCGCACCAGAAACACGAAGCACACCGGCGCCACCAGCGCGCCGGCAGGAAGAGAGCGTTGCAGTTCCAGGGACGGCACTCAAGGATGCGGCCAGTGGCCGGTCACTAGCTGACCGCAGCCACGCCATGGAACCGACTGCCGCAAGGCAGTCCCGCACGACTCTGCTTTGTCTGCGCCAAGAGCATGCACACCAAGATGCATGCCAGCGACGAGCCTGGCCGCCACTGTGCACGGCCTGCAAGTTCGGAGGAGAAAAAAGGGCATGGGCACTCGCTTGAGCGCCCATTACGCGAACGCTTCGGGGGAAGCAATGGGTGTCTATCGCGATATGTTTGCCAGGCATCACGATCAGCTCGCGCTGATGGTGCGCCTGCTCGACGCCGGCGCCATCTGGCTTGCGGCAATACTGGCCAGCGAAGTTCGCTTTGCCAGCGCGCACGCGCCGATCCACCTGTTCGTGCAGTATTTCGGCTGCGCGATCGCCTTCATCGTGTTGCCCGGGTTCGACCTCTACAGCTCATGGCGTGGCCGTAGCCTGTTCTCGCTCGCCACGCGCCTGCTCTCCGCCTGGAGCCTGGTCTGGCTGATCAGCATTCTGCTGACCTACCTGCTGCACCAGGCCGACTCCCTCTCCCGCTTGTGGATGGTTTACTGGTACGCCTTCTCGCTGGCCGGCCTGCTGGGCCTGCGCGTGGCCAGCCGCGTCGTGCTCAACCTGTTGCGCGTCACCGGCGCTAACAGCAAGCGCGTGCTTATCGTTGGGTATGGCCGTACCGGACAGGAGATGTACCGCCGCGCGACCGCCAGCCACGCCACCGGATTCAAGATCAGCGGCATCTACGCCCCCGAAGGCGAGCCCACTCCGGAAGGACGCCGGCGCATCACCGATAGCGCCCAAATCCCCGAGTTCGCACGCGACCAAGGGATCGATGAGATCTGGCTCACCCTGCCGATGAGCGAGTTCCGCCTGATGCAGGAGATCAACTTCTCCCTGCGCAATGACTTCATCGACATCAAGTGGATGCCGAGCGTGCTCGACTTCGACCTGCTCAACCACAACGTCGGCAACTTCCTCGGCATGCCCGCGGTGGAAATGAACAGACCGCCCGCGCTCGGCGTACGCGGCACGATCAAGGCCATCTTCGACCGAACCTTTGCCGCGCTCGTCCTCATCGCCCTGTCGCCGCTGTTCCTGATCATTGGCCTCCTGATCAAGCGCGACTCCCCGGGCCCCGTCTTCTTCAAGCAGGAGCGCCTCGGGATGGATGGCCGCGTGATCCATGTCTACAAGTTCCGCAGCATGAAGGTTCATGCGGAGCATGGCAGCGTGACACAAGCCACCAAAGGCGACAGCCGCATCACGCCGATCGGCGCCTTCCTGCGCCGCACCAGCCTGGATGAGCTGCCGCAGTTTATCAATGTGCTCAGGGGCGAAATGAGCGTGGTTGGCCCGAGGCCGCATGCCATGGCGCATAACAATATGTACAAAGAGCAGTTGGACTTCTACATGATGCGTCACCGCGTCAAGCCCGGCATCACGGGCTGGGCCCAGATCAACGGCTACCGCGGCGAGACCGACACCCTGGACAAGATGGCCAAGCGGGTGGAGCACGACATCTTTTATATCCGGAACTGGTCGTTCTGGATGGATGTGAGGATTATTTTCTGGACGGCGTTCAAGGGGTGGACGGGGCGGAATGCGTATTGAACCGACGCGCCCGGGCGAGAGCGCCGCAACGCTGCTCTCCCCACGGGGCAGGCTCTGGCTCACCGTCGCCGCCTTGTTTTGCCTGACCATGCTGGTGGTGGGCAACCTCCCCGGCAACGCGCAGGGGCTCAACCGGGCCTTTGGCGACAAGGTGATGCAGCTTGGCGCCTATGCCTGCCTGAGCTGGGCGATCTTCCTGTCCCTCTCCCGATACCGGGCCGCCATCACGCTGGCCAGCATTGCCCTGCTGGGCGGCATGGATGAACTGATTCAATCGTTGTTTTCGTACCGCTCGTCCGACCTTTCAGACCTGCTGACCGATCTGCTGGCGGCCGCCCTCGCCATTGGCGCCGTCACAGTGGCATCCGCCTTAATTGCCCGTAAGACGGTGAGCCGCCAAGGCACCGGGCCGGAGTTGCCTGCCAGCGAAAAACCGCCTCCATCCCTCGAACCTTCCGTAGATCCTGGCCATGATCCTCACGCTTATCGGGACATTACTCACATGAAGATCCTCATGTACTGCATCAACTACGCGCCCGAACTGACCGGTATTGGCAAATACACGTCGGAACAGGCCGAATGGCTGGTGGCGCAGGGGCATGAGGTGCGAGTCATCACCGCACCGCCTTACTATCCCGAATGGAGAATTGCCGAAGGCTTTAGCGCGTCTTCGTATACCCGGGAAATGCGCAACGGCGTCACGGTGCTGCGCGCGCCCCTCTGGGTACCGCGCAAGCCCTCCGGGCTCAAGCGCCTGGTTCACCTCGCAACCTTCGCCGCCAGTACCCTGCCCTTGCTCTTCTGGCAGGCGCGTTGGAAGCCCGATGCCGTCTTCGTTGTCGAACCTCCGCTGTTCTGCTCTCCGGCGACCCTGCTCTTCGGCAAGGTGTTCGGGAGCAAAACCTGGCTGCATATCCAGGACTTTGAAGTCGACGCGGCCTTCGCTCTGGGCCTGCTGAAGAGCAAGCGCGCACGACAACTTGTAGAGCGGGTCGAACGTTGGCTGGTGCGCAAATTCGACCGCGTGTCGACGATTTCGCAAGCCATGAAACGTCTTGCGCAAGCTAAGGGCGTCGACGCAAACCGGCTGGTCCATTTTCCCAACTGGGTCGATGTCGCATCCATCCATCCGGGCGTGGATGGTCAAGGCATTCGAGAGGCACTCGGAATCCCGAAAAACGCGATTGTCGCGCTCTACTCGGGAAACATGGGGCGAAAGCAAGGCCTGGAAATGCTTGGCGAAGCCGCCGGCATCCTCCGCCACTCGGAAAAGGTCCACTTCATAATCTGTGGCCATGGGCCGGGCAAGGCCGAACTGGAGAAGGCATGCGAGCAACTTCCCCGCACTCACTTCCTGCCCCTGCAACCTGTGGAGCGCCTCCCGTTGCTTCTCGCGAGCGCAGACATCCATCTATTGCCGCAACGTGCCGACGCGGCAGACCTTGTCATGCCATCAAAACTAACGGGCATGCTCGCCAGCGGAAAGGCAATCGTCGCCACGGCCGGCAATGACACCGAGGTGGCCCACGTCGTCAAGGGGCGCGGTATCGTGGTAGCACCAGGCAATTCATTGGCGCTGGCGACAGCGATCCAGACCCTCGCGGACAACGATGCGCTTCGCACCACCTATGGTGCCGCCGCTCGCCAATACGCGGAAACCAACCTGGCACTGGACAGCCTGCTGGCCTGCTTCGAGGAAAGCCTGACGGCAGCCATTCATGAAGGCGCCGTTAGCGGACGCCCGGCAGCGCGCAGGTCATAGGCGGAAAGGAGACCGATGAGCGTATCACCTACCAGCCCGAATACCATGATCATCGAAGGCAACGACCCGACAGTCGAGCCTTCTTTCACGCTGCGCAATCGCCTGACGCGCCAGCTTTGGAACTCGGTATGGCTGTTCCTGTTCCGCCCAAGCCCGCGCCCGCTCCACGCGTGGCGCGCCTTTTTGCTGCGCGTCTTCGGTGCAAGGCTGGGTACCGACGTACACGTGTACCCGGCGGTGAAAATCTGGGCGCCTTGGAATCTCGACATAGGTAACAACGTCGGAATTGCCGATGGCGTCACCCTCTACAACATGAGCTTTCTAAGAATCGGCGACTACGCAGTCATTTCCCAGGGAGCCCATCTTTGCGGCGGATCACATGACTACAACTCGCCGAATTTCCAACTGATTGCTGAACCGATCACCGTGGAGAAGCATGTCTGGATTTGCGCTGAAGCCTTCATCTCGCAAGGCGTAACGCTTCCACCCGGAGCCGTCGTCGCCGCGCGCTCGGTCGTCAGCAAGCCTTTGGAACATTCGTGGACGGTCTATGCCGGCGTACCGGCTAAGCCCATTGGCAAGAGAACTCCGCATGACAAATAGCAAGCACGGCATTTCAATTCTTATCCTCACTAAGAATGAAGAACAGGATCTTCCGGGATGCCTACGGAGCGTCGCTTGGTCCGACGACATTCACGTGTTTGATTCAGGTAGCACCGACCAAACTGTTGACGTCGCCCAGCAGTTCGGCGCAACGGTGAGTTGCCGAACCTATAACTCGCCGATCGCATTTGGTGGTGATGAAGCCACACACAGAAACTGGGGTCTACAGAATTTGCCATTCAAGCATCCCTGGGTGTTCTGCATCGATGCAGATGAGCGGATAACCCCGGCACTAGTACAGAACCTCATCAGGGCAGTTAAGTCTGCAAAAGAGGAAGTCGCGTTCAGCGTAAGGCGACGTGATTTCTTTATGGGAACCTGGCTCAGACACGTCCAGGCCTCTCCGTACTACCTGCGCCTATTCCGCCCCGAGAAGATGCGCTATGAGCGACTCATCAATCCTATCTTGATCCCAGACGGACCCACGGCCAAGATCCCTGGCTACCTCGATCATTTTCCGTTCAGCAAAGGCTTGAATCACTGGATAAACCGGCACAATAACTACAGCACTCTGGAAGCCAAGCAGATTATCGAGAATCGGCGACGTCAACCAACCTTCAGCATTATAAAGGCGTTCACATGCTCCGATTTTCATCAAAGGAGATTCCACCAGAAAGAAATCTTCTACCGACTACCAATTCGACCGCTTATGAAATTCTTGATTCTGTATTTCGGAAAGCGAGGCTTTTTAGACGGCAGAGCCGGATTCACATACGCTACACTGCAATCGATCTACGAGTACTTTATTGTCCTGAAGACACAAGAGCTTTCATCCGAAAAGCTGGCGCAACATCCTACGGAGATTATGGTGCGAGAATAAAATCCCATCGTCGAATCGAGCGCTGGATATATGCAACGAGACTCTCGTCACCTTATGCAATCCGTGATCGTTTCGTTGCTCTCTCTCAAAGTTCTCCAAGCCGCTCAACTGGAGGACCTGCTTTACATGTATGCTAGCCGGCCAGTTGCAGGCCTCCATGCGAGCGGATACCACGAATGACATTGCGCTTGAAGAACTCTCGAGGAAGCTCTAATTTTCGATTACCCGCCAAGTAGCTATCCTCAAATTCTTGATTTGCTACCGTGGCGCCAAAGAGTGGTTTTCCGTCCCCAAAATCGCATTGCCTGATGGTATTTTTTCCCTGAACGGCCACCATTCTCCCACATTCTCCGGAAGAAACAGTTCCCGTAAACTTGCTCTCCACGAGCTTGTTTCCAACAACGTTATTCGGGTCATCACTACCAGAGAAGCTGTAATAGCGAGCGCAGCGCACCCCATCGTACTGTACCTGCGTGGTATTATTGGCACAGGCGACTCTTCCCGCCCTCGTCGCATCTGAATATTGCACCACGGCATTCTCATGAGCACCGCGGTGGGCAATCTCGAGGCCAAGGACGCTGCACTCCTCTGCATTAATGTAGTTAACTAACGCCGCCCTAAGCCTCACCGATCCGAAATCTACCTTTCCGTTGCTGTAGACAATTTTCCGGCCATTCTCCTGAATACTTATACCTGTCTGCGGCCTGTCCCCGCTTCCCTTACTCATCTCGAATTTAAAATTCTCAATTCGCGTCATGAGGGAGCAAAGTGATGTCTCGCCAACTCCGTCATCCACTTTTCCGGAGATATTGGAAAATACCGTTCTTTGATATGCGTTTCCGTAAACCCCACATTTTGCGGAATCTATTCGAATGTTATCGAACCTGCAATTTAGCGTCGCAGAGTCGGAAATATAGAAACCTTTGGTATCGACCCTAAAATTTCTAATTTCTCCATTACGCCAGAAAAAAAGAGGGACACCGTCTCGGCCGATTTGTGTTCCATCCAATCTGATAAACCCCCCCTCAAACTCCCGATCAATACTATATTTTAATTGCACCAACTCACCATTCACCGAAACAATCTCATTCAAAAAAATATACTTCGGAATTTTAAACCCGGAGGACACATAATATTCATCAGACATGATTATCACGCAATCATCCTTGCTCAATGTGGCAGCGTCGCGCGAGTTCCGCAACATTACAACACTTCCCACTTTGATTCGATCGCACGGAACCGCCCTCAATCTCCCAACATACTCCGGGTGGAAATTCCCTGGAGCAAAAATCGAGGACATCCTAAATGAATATTCTTTATTGACGTTCTTCAGCGTCGGCAGCCGTTCGCTCCCAATTAACGAAATATTCGCCCGATTTATAATAGGCCCTGTGATTCCATAGCCCCCATAGGGAAAATACACTTGACCGCCGCCCTTGGCTTGAAGATAGTCTTGAGCCCTTTCTATTGCCCGCAGCTGGTCAACACCGAAATCAAAATTCATTACGGCGGTTCGCTGCGATTCGGACATAAAATCAAATACACTGACCGACCGTCTGGAGTCAACCACCCCATCTGCCTTGGAATCTACGATCCGCAGAAATGGCCACAACGCGGTTGCGCCGAGTGTCGCACCACTCCATCGGGTGACTATTGCCCGCCTCATTCGATTCGTCATAATTTAACTCCAAAGCGAGTCGCACGCTATTCGCCAATGCCACGCTTCATTTTCACTAGCTGAATCGCGCATCCTTGAGTACATATTCGTACAGGTCGTGCACCTTCGCGGAAACGGAATCTGCAGAGAATTGTTTCCTAATGATATTTCTAGAGGCCGAAGACATTCGATCAATATCAACCTGCGACCAGCTATCCGCGACACGAAGTCCCGTCAAAATCTTTTCGCTGCTTTCCCCGATCTCTAAGGCAATTCCTTCGTCAAATCCGATCGACAGGTTGCAGGCGGCAGTCATGAGAACTGGAATTCCAGCCGCCCATGCTTCTAGCACGCCCATCGGTAGTCCTTCACTTTTTGAAGGCAAGACAAATACCGTCGCGGCCTGTATTGAAGCTGCCTTGTCGCCTCCGAATTGCGGCCCCGCATAGCATGCATTTCCATGTGCGAGTCGTAACGCCTCAACATGCATGTGGAAATCTTCTGATCCGTCAAGCCATCCACAAAATACAAGTTGTGAGCGCGCGGCGAACTCAGCATCAGTTTTACATAGAAGATCCCAGGCTTCGCAAAGTTCCCGCCATCCTTTCTTTTCGTGAATTCTTCCGAAGAACAAATAAATTCTCTTATTCTGAAACTCTTCTTCCCACCACTGAGGTTTGTCTGTCGTTGGTGTCGCCAGGGGTAGAAAATTAGGAATCACCATCGACGCGCCGTGCCGCACCATTGAGTCGACGTCTGTCTTCTCCTTCTTCGTGAGAATGTGGAAGGCAGATGCCCTCTTCAGGAAGCGGTTCTGATATATCTTCGATACCATCCATTTTTTAACTGGCGAGCGTGCCACTATCCACTTCTCCATGGTCCCATGGGGGGTGACGACATAGGGCTTCCCACGAAGCTTTGACCATAGCAAAACGACAAAACAATGGAACATCCACAATCCGTGGACATGCGATAGGTCGAAGTTCCCCCGAAGCATGTGCATCAGCAACCCAGGCGAAAAGCCATAGTTACTGGGCCCAAAATAGCGAAATGAAGTAACCTTAATTCCAGACCAATCTACTATATCCGTATCAAAGTGCTCATCCTTCAAAGTAATCACTTCTACCGAGATACGTGGGTGCTCTTTTGCCGCTTTAGCCAAAAGCTTAACCGCCTCGGCAACGCCTCCGCCTTTCCTCGAAATAGACGCGACTACAAATGCTGCATGGATCATTATTTATTCCTCATACTCAGGATTTATTGAGCGCATAACATCCTGCAGCCTCGAAAAATTTCTCTGATAAGCACTAACGGCTGAAGATATTTCCAATTCCGCACGCGCGAGGTCATTTAGATCGTCCGACAACTTCTCAACCACGCGATTCACGTCGACATCGTCGATTGGGGTGGATCTGTTACCCAGCTGAAGGTCGCTCATAATATACTCAGTCTTTGGCAGATACGAAATAGCAAATGTCGGACGCCCCGCCATCATTGAAAAGATGCAAGAATGGAATCGAGTTCCGATAAAAATCGTAGAGCGTCGAATGAGGGCGCGAAGTATCCATGGCTCATGGCTTTTCTCATCGACAACGATCCGACTCTTAGCGCGTTTCTTTACCAGTAACGCAGTCGGCAAATCATCTGAAACTTGATTAAAAATAACAGGCAACACCCCATATTCTAATGACATTCTGTCAGCGATTTCCGCGACCGCCGCGACATACGAATCGTAAGCGGCATTAGGCTGCGCATGTCGTGGAAACGTCCAGCCGACAACTGTAATTCCCAGAATTGGCTTCCCCTCAGCAAGGCCAAGCCGCAGTAACTCAGGCGTTACAACGGCGCTCTCTTCTTCCACCCTGTCATTCCAGAATGCACTATCGCCTGTCCGGTAGATTTTCCGCTCGGGAATACCAAGATCACGAACCAGGAAATTCGCTGAATAGCTCTCGCGTGGGCAAAGATAGGAAACCCGTGCAAGGACACGTCTGGCCAGCCATCTTGCAAAGCGGCCATGCAAGGGCCCGATGCTTTGAGGACCGAGCACAACAGCCTTCTGCAGCCTTGCCGCCAGCTCAATATGGAACAGAGCGATGATGTATGCGAAGTTCGTATCGTGAATATAGCCACCCGGTGCGCTGACGACGACGTTGCACTCCCGCATGGCATTGAGGGTATTTTGCTGTTCCGGCGGTAGCAATTTTTCCAGCCGCCGGAGGCCAGGGACGGTCGCGAGCCAGCTTGCCAGCAGCAAGCAAAGGGTGCGCACCTTGCCTCCCGGTGCATTCCCGATCCGCTCCGACCAAGCGATGTCTGGATGAACCAGTCTCGCATTGTCAGCCCCTTCGAACACAGCTGCCGAGATGGCTGCCTCGGGATTCCAGGCGCGGATTTCCGCAACACACTCATCCAGCAGCACGGAATCACCGCGATTCGAGCGCCCATATGCATTCACCACGAGTACTTTCATAGGTACACGCCAAATATTATTGCGAAATCTGAATGACGGTCGCCTGGATGCTCTCAGACAACACGGGTTCGATCGGCAAGAAAGATAATGCCGAAGCAGAAGAATGAGACACACAGCTCCATCAATATCCCCGCGACAGCACTTTCGACCCGGGTGAAACATAGAACGGACGTTACCACCACCATACATGTCAGCATGGCGTGAAACGACGGCAGCCAATTCCACGAAACAATCTGGTAGTGATAAAAATACGAAGAACTGAGCAGCCAACAGGCGCCGTGGACGCAAACCGCAAGAATCAGGGACGCGGATAGCCCCATTCTGTCCCGAACCAGAAACAGAGCGAGCCCGCCGCAAAGCAGGCCAACTACACCAACCAGGATGGTGGAGTATTGAGCGCTGAACGTCCTGAATCTCCGATTGCCACTATTCGCAGTTGTACGGTATAGCTTGCTGTATCCCGACCGTCTTAACAAAATCACGCACTGGTTGAAGACGCCGGAAAATGACTTCATGAAATTGAACTTGGCGGCCTCTTGCCCACCGCCGGCTCCCAGAATGGAGACGGAGATCACCCGCGCTATGACTTGCCCGGGAAGAAGCGTAAGGGAAACCACGAATCCCTCCTTGATCAGATAACCGATTGACCTCCGGTCTAAGCTCGCACGCCTTAGCACATGCTGGCGCCGCGTCCAAAATAAAGTCATCAGCGAGATGCATGCAAGCGCTGCACCGTTTATCCATCCGGCGACCTCTATCCGCAATGAGAACCCGAAGAGCAAGCTGGCCGTGACATATATGGCCACGAGAAAATAATTGAGGCCGGATATCAGACCGTATGCCGATTCGTCGTCGGCCACATCGAGAAATCCAGACATGTTCGCAATGCTGAACCAGAGACCTATCGCGGAGGCCAGCAAGAAGCGTTTTACCCCGGTATCGCCGTAGAGTTCCGCCGGAACCACGATCAAGGCAAACGTCATCAGCAACAGGATGGGAAGCCTCGCTATTGCGAACTCGAGCGGGTTCAGCGTTTGGACGCTGGCGCTCGCAGCCTGCCGTTGTAGCACCTGTCCGCCCCAGTCGATCACGACGAGCAGAAGCGCATTTACCCCCAATGCGGTTGTCAACGCGCCTGCGAGCGGATGCCCTGTGGAGATCAAAGCAAATGACGTAAGCAGCATCGATCCCTGGCCAATGAATGCTCCCATGACCAGGTTTACCAGTTTTTTATTGCGGATGAGGGACAGCAACATAGCGCGCCTTGTACACGGATTTCATCATTAACTGTTCCAATAGCAGATAAATGACGACGATCAATCCCACGCGATACACACCGATATCCACGCCACCGCGGACCAGGATAAATCCGATCAGCGTCGAAAGGACTCCGGTACGCAACCGGCCGAGATCCTCATTTGGTGCGTTCGCGGCGTAATTCTCCGCCTTTGCCACAATCAATCCAAAGATCAAGGCCATCATGGCCAGGCCAAAATAGTCGAACGCGATGACGCTTTCCCCAAACAGGCCTGGCGGCACCCCACCGTCCGTATCGCCGAAGAACTCTTCGCGAACTCGACGGCTCAACTGGATCGGTTTCTCGGGCCAGATCGCGCGCGGAACGAAGGCCACCAGGGCGTTGAGATAGACTTCTCCATAATCATTTCCGCGGCGCTCGGCATATATTTTTGAAAGGGCGATATGATCGATGAACGGTAGCCCGGTATAGGATGCTTCAACGATCGACGCCGCACTCATCTCAAACTGAGCGCTCGCCCCCTGTGCCCTATACCGTTCGTAGATGATATAACCAGAAGCTGCAACAAAAGCGGCGGCCAGCGCCAGGATTCCAAGGAAACCGGCCCCGGTGATTCTCTTGACCCGGACGATCAATAATGAAATCAGGAAGAGCAAGAGAATGGAGCGCCCGCCCGAAAGCGCAAGGAATATCGATTGCAGCACCAGACCGCCCAGGAACAAGCCGCGCAGCCATCGCGGTGGCTGCTTGGCTTTGATCAGCACCTGCAATACGAGGCAATAGACATTCACGCCTATCATCACCGGAAACAAAAAGTTCAGAGCGGAACTTTCTACGACGGTACGCGCGTAGGCGGCCCTCACCCATTCCTGCACGCCCTGGTACAGATAGACCGTCAATGAAACCTCCAGTGCAATCACGAATAACTGGATACAAACGTAGCGCAGCAGCTTCTTGTTTGATGGCAAATTGAGTGCTGGTTGCCAGCGACGCGACCTGCCCTTGCTTCTTCTGAATAGTCTGTAGGAAACGAAAGCCGCGAAATTCACGGCGGCCATTGGCACCCACGGAATATCTTCCACCCTGATCAGCCACGGTGCTATCAGTATGGAGCGCGTGACCAATTCGCTTTCAATCAGCGCGCCGAGTAGCCAGCACCCGAGCAGGGTGTAGACAAAAAAGACCGTGGAAGTGGCAAAGATGCCCCTCCTGGCGCACCAGACAAGGGGTATCAGATAGAACGGCAGCGTGACGAGACTGTACATTCTGAAGTGCTAGAGGCTATGGCGAAAGGTACTTTCCGTGCTCGTGTTCGATTGCGCCAAGGAGGAGAGGAAATCCTCGTATGCCAGGCGAAGTCCTTCCTGGAGGCCGACTTCGTTTCGCCAACCCAGTGCTTTGAGCAGTGAGTTATTCAGAAGCTTGCGCGGCGTACCATCGGGCTTGGCAGGGTCGGTCTCGATGTGCCCCTGATAGCCTACGGCGCACTTCACCATCGCAGCCAGATCCGCGATCGAGTATTCCTCTCCTGAGCCGATGTTGATGTGGTTCTGCATCGGCAGCGTATGGGCACGATACACTTCCGGCGAAAGGTCCATGACATGTACACATGCTCGTGCCATATCTTCGACGTACACGAACTCGCGCTTAGGCCTGCCGGTACCCCAAATGACCACCGTGGGGGCGTCATGCTGCTTCGCCTCATGAAAACGACGAATCAGCGCGGGGATGACATGGCTGTTCTCCGCGTGATAGTTATCGCCCGGACCGTACAGGTTTGACGGCATGACGCTGCGGAAGTCCGCTCCGTACTGACGGTTATAGCTTTCACATAGCTTGATTCCGGCGATCTTGGCTATCGCATAAGGTTCGTTCGTGGGTTCGAGTGGCCCCGTGAGCAGCGCTGCTTCGGCCATTGGCTGTTCCGCAAGCCGCGGATAAATGCAACTGCTGCCAAGGAACAAAAGCTTGTCGACTCCCGCGCGCCACGCCTCATGGATAACATTCGCCTCGATCATCAGGTTTTCATAGATGAACTGAGCCGGGAAAGTGTTGTTCGCGTGGATTCCGCCTACCTTTGCGGCGGCCAGATATACCTGGTCGACATCCTCCTGCGCGAAGAACTGGCGCACGGCATGCTGGTCAGTCAGGTCCAGTTCATCGTGACTGCGCGTCACGATTTGCACTGCACGGGAGGACGCCTGCAGCGCGCGGACGATGGCGCTACCTACCATTCCACGATGACCGGCGACGAAAATCCGAGTGTTATTCTTCATGTCCGTTACTCCACGCTGACCGCGACTTCGAATCCATGCTGCTTCAGCAATGCATGGCGGCGGGCCTGGTCCAGATCGCTGGCAACCATTTCTGCGATCATCTCGTCCAGCGTGATCTCCGGCTCCCAACCAAGCCTGGCCTTGGCCTTGGCCGGATCCCCCAGCAGGGTTTCCACTTCCGCCGGACGGAAATACCGTGGATCGACCTTGACAATCACGTCGCCGACGGCCAGAGCCGGTGCCTTGTCACCGCTGATCGCTGCTACCACGGCCACCTCGTCAACACCCTTCCCTTCAAATCGCAGCGTGATCCCCAGCTCACTGGCGCTTCGGCTGATGAACTCGCGCACGCTCACCTGCTTGCCCGTGGCAATGACGAAATCTTCCGGTTGCTCCTGTTGCAGCATCAGCCATTGCATGCGCACATAGTCGTGCGCGTGCCCCCAGTCCCGAAGCGAATCCATATTGCCCATGTACAGGCAGTTCTCCAGGCCTTGTGCGGTGTTTGACAGGCCGCGGGTAACCTTGCGCGTCACGAAGGTTTCACCGCGACGCGGGCTTTCGTGGTTAAACAGTATCCCGTTGCAGGCATACATGCCGTAGGACTCCCGGTAGTTCACTGTAATCCAGTAGGCATACAGCTTCGCTGCGGCATACGGGCTGCGCGGATAGAACGGGGTGGTCTCTTTCTGCGGAATCTCCTGCACCAGGCCGTACAGCTCCGACGTAGATGCCTGGTAGAAGCGCGTCTTTTTCTCCAGGCCGATGATGCGGATCGCTTCGAGCAGACGCAGGGTGCCGAGCGCATCCACGTCTGCTGTGTATTCCGGTGACTCGAAGCTCACCGCCACGTGGCTTTGGGCACCCAGGTTGTAGATCTCGTCCGGCTGGGTCTGCTGTACGATGCGGATCAGATTGGTACTGTCGCTCAGGTCGCCGTAGTGCAGCACAAAGTTCCGGTGGCTGACATGGGGATCCTGGTAGATGTGATCCACACGGGAGGTGTTGAACGAGCTGGCCCGGCGTTTGATGCCGTGAACGATGTAGCCCTTCTCAAGTAGAAATTCAGCCAGGTAAGACCCGTCCTGCCCCGTGATGCCGGTGATGAGTGCGGTCTTTTGAGTCGTCTTGGTCATTGTCGGTGTTCTGTTCTGAGATTCAGTCAATCAGGCCTGCTCGGCCTTGGATCCGGCGGCGGGCGCGCGGCCATAGACATCATCAAAGCGGACGATGTCGTCTTCGCCCAGGTAGCTGCCGCTCTGCACTTCGATCAGCTCGAGGGGGACGCTGCCGGGGTTTTCCAGACGGTGGATGGTGCCCAGCGGGATATAGCTGGACTGGTTTTCGCTGAGCAGGAAGGTCTCGTTGCCGCAGGTCACGCGGGCGGTGCCCTTTACCACGATCCAGTGTTCCGCGCGGTGATAATGCAGTTGCATGGAGAGCTTGGCACCCGGCTTGACCGTGATGCGCTTAACCTGGTAGCGCTGGCCTTCGTCAACCGAGTCATAGCTGCCCCACGGGCGGTAGACCTTACGATGGTCCACGGCTTCGCTACGGCCTTGCTTGCGCACCATGTCCACGAGCGCCTTGACGTCCTGGCACTGGTCCTTGTGCACCACGAGCACCGCGTCGGGTGTTTCCACCACCATCACGTCCTCGATGCCCGCAATGGCAACCAGGCGGTGCGACGCATGGACCAGGCAATCCTTCGCGTTGTGCGTGAGGACATCACCTGTCGTGACATTTCCGTCACCCTGCTTTGTGCCGAGTTCCCAGACGGCGTCCCATGCGCCAACGTCGCTCCACTCGGTGGCAAACGGCACCATCTGCGCGCGCGTGGTGTGCTCCATGACGGCGTAGTCGATGGAGTTGGTCGGACAGCGCGCAAATGCGCCTTCATCGAGACGGAAGAAATCGAGGTCTTTCTGGCCGAGGCTGACGGACTCCTGGACTGCGCGCACGATCTCAGGCGAAAACGCCTTCAGCTCGGCAAGGAACTCCGAGGCACGGAACAAGAAGATACCGCTGTTCCAAAAGTAGCCACCCTCCGCCAGGAATTGGTTCGCGCGCTGCAGCGATGGCTTCTCTTCGAAGCAGGCAACCTCGAAGCTCGATTCCGTGCGGCGCGCACCTGCCTTGATATAGCCGTACCCGGTAGCAGGCGCGGTGGGCGCGATACCAAAGGTGACAAGTGCTCCGGCTTGCGCAGCTGAAACGCCTTGCGTCACGATGTTTGCGAAGGCGGACGCGTCCCGGATCAGGTGATCCGACGGCAGCACCAGCATCAGCGGATCCTGCCCCACGGCCAGCGAATGCAAAGCAGCCGCAGCCAAGGCAGGGGCAGTATTCCTGGCATGCGGTTCCAGCATGAATTCGGCGTCGCTGATACCGATCTCGCGGGCTTGTTCCGCCACCATGAACCGATGCGCATGACTGGTGACAAGCAATGGTGCGCCAATGCCCGGAATCTCCTGCACACGCAGCAATGTATCCTGCAGCAGCGAGCGGTCACCCTGAAGCTTGAGGAATTGCTTCGGATAGCCTTCGCGTGACAGCGGCCACAGGCGTGTTCCGGAGCCACCACAAAGAATAACGGGAACAATCACGGCTGGGTCTTGCATCCGAACTCTCCTTCTGCCAATTCAAATGTCAGTCAGCCCCTCAACGTCGGCAAGACGAGTGAGGGCGCGCCGCCAGGTGGCGACGGTTTATCCCTGCATGGAAGAAATCCCTCTGGACAGCTGGATTGCCGCCTCAGCAGACAACCCAGCAGTCCGGATGGTCGGTGGGAAGGCGGTAGCCAGATGCGCACAATGACTGTGTTTACCGCCCATCACGCAGACTCGCCCGCTTCTTTGAGCTGGCTGATATATGGCCGGTCTCTATGCCGGCTCAGCCGTCGGTAATAGCATCCGACGTAGGCCCGGACCCCGACAGGTTCAACTCGTCCCGGCTCTTCATTTGCCCTCGACTGTCAACGGCTTGGTCGCGGTATCCGCTGCATAGCCGTAGTACGCATACCGATACCGTCCATACTTCGATCCGTATCCGTAGCGATATGCATTCGGATCCAGGCCATTGAACGCCACGCCATTCACATCGGCATTTGCCTGGCGTAGTTGCTTGGCGGATTCAGTCACTTCGCCGATGGTGGTTTTCTCGAACCGCGTCACCAGAAGCACCGTACCGCAGCGGGCGGCGAGGATCGCGGTATCAGAGACGGCAAGAACGGGCGGCGTATCGATGAGGACAAGGTCGTACTGGTGTTCCAACTCATTAAGAAGTTTCACCATGCGCGCGTTCAGCAACAGCTCAGCCGGATTCGGAGGCAAGCTTCCTGTACTGAGAAAGTCCAAGTTCTCAAGTACTTCGCGGTGTACCGCCTGGTCAACACTCGCGTTGCCGATCAGTACGTCCGCCAACCCGTTGTTACGGGGCTTCCCAAAATACTGGTTCAGGTGGCCCTTGCGCATGTCGGCATCGATCAGCAGCACGCGCATGCCGCCCGAGGCCATCACCGCGGCGAGGTTGGCCGAAATAAATGACTTGCCGACGCCCGGCGTGGGACCCGTGAGCAGCACGCGCTTGTTGTCCGCATCGAGCATGGCAAACTGCAGCGCCGTGCGCAGGCTGCGCAGACTTTCAATCGCTGGCTCATTGGGATTACGTTCCGCAAGCACGAAGTTGCCGCGTTTGCGCTGGCGGATTTCTTCGGTGAGGAAAGCCTGGGTGGTCGATAAAGGCACGGTCGCGTAGACGCTCAGACCCGTATGCTGCTCAATGTCCTGGGAGTCGGTGATACCACCGAACAGCGCATTGCGCACGAAGGCCACTACGACACCAATCAGAACGCCCAGAATAGCAGCCAGCGCTATGACCAGGCCCTTCTTGGGCTTGACACGCTCCTCGGGAACCGGGGCATTGTCGAGCAGCCGTACGTTGCCGACCTTGCCCGCCTTGACGAGCTTGAGCTGCTGCATATTGTTCAGCAATCCCACGTAGAGGTCGTTGTTGACTTGCACGTCGCGCATCAGCCGCAGGGTGTCCTGCTCCACATTGGGGAAGGCTCTCATGCGGGAAGCCATAGCGGCGACCTTCGAGCTTAATGCTGCAATCTGCTGGTCAAGGGCCTGCACGCCCGGGTGGGAGGCAGCAAAACGTGTCGATAGTTCGGTGCGCTTTTGCTTCAACTCGAGCAGCCTCGTTTCGGCCATCACGTTTTCCTGGAGGAACACCTTACCTTCCTCGCTCAGGTTGAAGGTATTGCGCTTGTTGCGCATCTCGTTGTACTTCACCTCGGCCCGTTCCAGCTCGCCCTTGAGTTGTGGCAGGAGATCCCCCAGGAAGCCGAGCGACTTCTCAGCCTCGGCGGCTTTACGCTTGATGTTCTGAGCGACGTACTCTTCACCAATCTCGTTCAGAATGCTCGCCGTAACCTTTGGGTCGGTGCCATCTAGCGAAGCACCGATGATGCCGCTCTGCTTTCCCTTCTCAACGATCTTGAGTTGATCCTGGAGGTCTTCGACTGTCTGCAGGTGCGAGTTCCGCACCAGGTTGAACGTGATGCCCGCCTTTGCCTTCATGTCCTTTACCAGGAGCGTGAAGTCGCCCACGCTCTGTCGCGCAGTCAGTGGCTGGCCTACACGCCCTTCAAGGGGCGCGTCCAGGCTGGAATGCTCCACTTGGTAGCGGCCCTCCCCCAGCGCAGTCAGCTTGAATGTTTCGCCCTCAATGGATTCCGGGACATCAAACTGCTCGACAATGATCGATTCCTTGGCCCAAGCGAAGCCACCGAACCCGAATAGTCCTGGCTCGGATAGACCCTTGGCGCGGCTAGCGATCTTGGCACCAACGAAAGGAAAATAATTGGGCTTCGCCGAAATGTAGAGCCGCAGATTGTCGACCGCCTTGCTGACTACCATGCGGGAGCGGAGGATCTCGATCTCAGCCGTGGCCTGGGCCTTGACATCGAACAGACTGGAGACGTCACCCAGCAGGCTGTTGGCGCTATTCGGATTGTCCTCCACCTGCACCAGGATATCGGCCCGATAAACTGGCCGAGCCAGAAACGCATACGCCACCCCCAACGCCAGCACCACACCCGCAATGGATGCAATCAGCCAACGGCTGGCAAGCAGCACATCAAGGTACCGGACGAGGTCGAGCTCGTCCTCCGGAGGCGCAGCCACAACAACTGGAGGGGGAGTTTGGTTCATCTGCATTGGTGAATCAGTTATCGAAGCGCCTGGATGCGCGGCACCCAGGCTTCCACGCCGCGTTGGATCAACCGCAGCACGTTTTCGAAGGCGGGACGTGCTTCACGATAGGGATCTGGCACGTCGAACCTGGCAAGCTCACCGATGCGGAAGACCCGACCGGTGGTGGCCGGGTGCAAGTGCTGGATGTCTTGCCGCTGGGCGTTGTCCATCACGAGAATGAGGTCCGCACGCGTCGTCATGGCGCGGCTCAGTTGCTGGGCCCGATGACCGGTGATATCCAGGCCAATCTCGTGCATGACTGCGATGGCGTGCGCATCGGCCGGCTTGCCCGTGAGCGCACCGAGGCCAGCGGAGATGATGTTGGCATCCGGCAATGCCTCCTTGAGGAGCCCCTGCGCCATAGGACTCCTGCAAATATTGCCGATGCAGACCACGAGTACGGTCTTGATCATTTGACCGCGTTCGCCGTGGACGTGAAGAAATTCCCACTCGGCAGCAGTTGGTTGATCACACGGCTCCAGCGGACCACACCTGCGGCATCCACGTAGACAACGTCCCTCGGCTTCAACTCGAACGACTCGGCCAGGGCAAAAGAGACAGGGGACTTGCCGTCGAGGTGGAACACCTCCGCTTCGCCATCGCTGCTCTTGCGGATAACGTAGAGTTCCTTGGCGTTGGCAGAGAGGGGGTTGACGCCGCCGGCTTCACCAATGGCCTCGCTGAGCGTCAGGCGGCCGTTGCGCGGCAGAACGGCAACAGGACGCACGACTTCGCCGGTCACGAATACCTTGCTGTCCTCGCGTTGTTCCACGCGAACGATGTCGCCGTTGCGCAGCAGGATTTGGGCGGGGTCGATGCCTCGCTGCAGAAGCGCAGGCAGATTGACGACGTAGGTCTTGCCCTCGCGCGAAACGCGGATGCGGCTGTTGTCGCCCGTCAGGACGTTGATACCCCCGGCGCGGTTGAGCGCTTCGACCAGGGTCATTGGTACGTCGTCGACGTTCTGGGGGCCAGGCGTCTTGACTTCGCCGTCCATGTAGACGCGCTTGCTGCGGAAGGCGAGCACGCGTACCGTGACCTGCGGCATGTTGACGACAGGTTTGAGCTGGGTGCTCAACTGTCCGCGGATTTCGTCCGGCGTGCGGCCGAGAACCTTGAGCACACCGGCATAAGGAAACTGGATGGTGCCTGCGGGACTCACGACGTAGCCCGGCACGTTGGCCGCGCCGCTGTAGTTCGGGATCTCGTATGCAGTACCAATCGAGTACGTTTGGGTGGGGAACACCAGTTCCGGGTGGTCCCACACAACGATCGAGAGAATGTCGCCCACGCCCACGGTATAGGGCCTCGGGTCTGCGAACAGCTCCTCCACCCCAGCGTTCGCTGGCTGTGTGGAGGCGTTCAGCGTGCGCACCAGCGCCGGCGTGATCCGGGTGATTTTGGGCACCGATTCCGGGTCCTCCGGATCGAGCGGTCGCTGCGGGTCGAAGCGCATCCCTGGTGCGAGTGCACAGGATGCCAGCAACGGAACGATCCCCAGGTACATTACCGCCCTGCCAAACGTCAGCCTGCTTGAAAGCTTTAGCACGTCTCGATTATTCCCTTGTTACAAGAAGGCCCGCATTGTCCGCCGTCTCCTGAGCGGGCTGTGTTGCGGGGATTCCGCTTGTCCGACATGGCACACGCTGGTGCCTTTCCGCTTGTTTGCGCTGCCTGCGGATTTGAACCTGGCGGTGTTGGCTTCGTGTTGCTCGGCGCGGTGGCGCGCTCTTTTTGCACTGCGTCATTACGCGAATGACCGGCGAAGTGTATGGCTCCAGCGGCTACATCTTCAAGGCACAAACGGCGTTTTTAGCGAGTTATCTATCCCCACGTAAGAGTGGACCCGCAAAAAGGAGGGATGTGCGCGAAGCGATATCGAGCCAGAATACGTGCCTCGTCGAGCGTGGGAAATTCCGTCATGCCGCTGCGCGTTTCGTCCCGGGCCAGCCAGCTTGCTGCTGTTCTTTCGGCCGTGTTACTGGCCTGCAAGATCGTCTGATCCGGCGCATCTTCCCCACCGGATTTCCGGACGCCTCTATACACCCTTCTTCCCGCAATTTGCCAAAGCACAAAAAAAGAAGGGTGTAGGCACAGGGAGTCCTACACCCTAACGGGTCAGGCAAGGGGTCAGGCTTGCCGGGGTTGATTATTGATGGGGGTCGGACCGGGTCTTACCCTGCTTTAGTGGGCCCCACGCTTAGGTGGGGAAAGTCATGAATTGGAGCATTGACGGTTGAAGATGGGGGAAGGAGACATTCAGAAAAGCGAAAGCGAACTCCGAAAGACTGTCGTCGCAACGTCTCTTGTCAGTGGACTGGAAACGTTTGACTTCACCGTGTTCGGATTCTTCGCGGCGATGATCGGAGACCAGTTCTTCCCGGCGGAAGATCCTCTGACTTCGTTGCTGTTGGCAGTGGGCACGTTTGGCGTTGGCTTTCTCATCCGGCCGCTTGGCGCGATGATGATCGGTGCCTACGCCGACCGTGTCGGGCGCCGCGCGGCGATGACGAGAACCATCGGCCTGATGACCGTCGGGACGGCGGCCATCGCCCTCTGCCCGCCGTTTGCAATGATCGGTGCGGCTGCGCCGCTCATCGTCATCACCGGTCGGGCGCTGCAAGGTTTCGCCGTCGGCGGCGAAATCGGCGTTGCCTCGGCATACGTGATGGAATCCGGACCGGTGTCGAGTCGTGGCCGCGTGGTCAGCTGGCAGTCCGTGAGCCAGGGCGCCGCTGCGTTGCTGGGAGCATCCCTGGGCGCCCCTCTCACGAAGGTGATGTCGCCGGAGGATCTGGCTTCCTGGGGCTGGCGTGTTCCATTCCTGTTCGGACTTCTGATCGCGCCCGTCGGCATCTACGTTCGCCGCCAGCTTCGCGAGGCGGCGCTCGTCGACACAAAGGGCAGAGATGCCGCCACGCCGCTCGTCGATCTGTGGCGCGAGCATCGCAGCACCATGCTACTGGCGATCCTGATCAGGATGGGGTCAACGATCCCGGTCTACGTCATCGTCTACTACATGCCAAGCTACCTGCATCGCGTGATGCACGTACCTGCCAGCACAGGATTCTTGGCAGCAACGTTGTCCGCGCTGCTGCTGACTGTCATCCCGCCGCTGTCCGGCCTGCTCATCGACCGCTTGCCCCGCCGCAAGCCGCTGGCCCTCTTCACGGCGGGATGCAAAGTGCTTCTGGTCTTCCCGGTCTTCCTGATGATTGTGCGTGCAGACGGCACGCTGCCAGTCCTGGTTGGCGTCGGGCTGATCAGCGCAATGGTGGCACTTGGCGCTGCCGTTGGCACCCTGCTTGTGCTCGAAGCATTTCCTGCACGGGTTCGCGCCAGCGGCGCCGCGATTTCTCATGCGCTGAACGTTGCGGTGTTTGGCGGCACCGCGCAGTTCATCGTGACGGGAATGATCAAGTTGACCGGCAACCCCATGTCGGCGGCCTGGTATATGGCAGCGACGTGCCTGCTGAGTTTCGGTGCGGTCGTGCTGATCAAGGAGCAGCGCCCACAAGCCTGAACCGCCCTATCAAGTCAGAATTCCCCGACGCTTCAGGCAGGCCGAGCACTTCCTTATGCTGCACTCGTACTTCCCATCGCTTGAGGGGTACCGCCGATGCTGCGATGCAGCACAATGCCAAGCGGCGACCCCGTTGCCAAACTTAAGGGTGTAGGCGCATCCCTGTGGCGCCTACACCCTCTTTCTTTGCCCTCAGCCCAAACGAGCTGTACGTAGTCGTTCGCCACGGCAGGTTCCATGGCGGAACAGAAAGGCGGCAGGACAATGTGTCCTGCCGCCGCTCAAGCGCGCGCCTCCCCCCCGGCCCAGGCGCGCGCCGCCATCCAACGTGCCTACTTGATGCAGGCGAGGTTGATGGCGAGGCCTCCCCAATCGGTGGCCTGGTTGTTGTTGACGTGCCTTGGGCCCGAACAGCTCATATGGATGCGTTTCATGGGATGCCCCCCTTTTCCCGGCTCTTAGGCACGTAAATTCGATGGCTTTGGCGAGCGCCAACGATGAGGTCAATCTAGCTGGCGGAATTGGAATGGCAAATCAGCTCTATGGACGAGGGGCGCACGTCCCACCGCTGGCGCTCAGGATAATGTCGGAGCGCACGGCATTAATCGCGTTGCGCTCTCTCCTCGGGACTTCTGGACTCTCGCAAAGCCTTGATGGACAAGGGATTGCCGACTATGGAGAGTAGTTTTTCGGAGGCTCCTACAGACACTGCGGGCAGCGGTATCCAGTGGCCTAAAAATGCTATCAATCCCCACTGGAGCGGGGTACGGCGCGCTAAACAGTTAATAAAAAAGTATTAGGTCAAATGACCTGAAGAATTTTCATAGCAAATGGAACGTCGTCGAGTACGCCGACTCACCGCGAATGTGCCACGCTTGCACTGAACGCGGAGCGCACGAACTTCAGGCGCCCCCCCTTTCAATCCCCTCCATAGAGGGGATTGAAAGGGGATAAGCCCAGAAATATCGCAGCGCAGCAAAGCCACTTATGTCAGACCTTAAAAGATTGGAATTCCTATTTCCGGCAGGTTTGGTTAAATTGACCTCAATTGCAGGAATCGGGGATAAGAATGCGGCCGGGCTGGAATACCGCATGGTTGCGCGTTTCGAGAGATTTTGATTTTGCCTCCTTGGCGCGCTATCGATATGCGGGTAATGCTCAGGCGATACAAAAGTAGTATCGGTTTGCGTCAGTGACAACAATCACATAAGAACGGATATAGCCTGGACCCCACCAAAGGGCCGGCTGGCATTTTTTTATTCAGTCGACATTGCTTTTCGTCATCGAAAGCGACGTGGCTGCATTTTCTGGCAGCGCGGCATGCGGGTACTGGCCTGGCCCTGCGGTTACGCAGGTGCCAAGACATCGCCGGTATTAAGGAACGACTAGCAATTACCGGTGACATGGCAGCGGGCGGGCCATTATACCGAGATCCCATCGGCACAAGGATGCCGCCCGCGAGGGCGCACTGATCCCGTTCGTACTCCGCCTGCAGAAAGAGTTTTTAAACGACCACAGTGGCACGCACGCCCCAGAGGCGGCGGCATGCTGCGGCATTGGATGTATGGGGGTCCCACCAGGCAGCAAGGGATAATATGCAGCATTCAGGGGTATTCACGCGTCAGGAACTGGATCGTTATTTTGCATCGTACGTGGGGATGGAAGGAGGCAACCCAAGAGCTCCCGTCTGGATATGCGACAGAAGCCCGCGCGCGTGGTTGGAGCCCCTTGTCGCGCCGCTGCAGCCGCGTGTGGCGCCGCCCGCCTGGGACGCCGAGTTCCGCCACCAGCAGCGGGAAAACATGGGCAAGTGGCTTGGCCATCAGTACATCGCCCGCATCATGGCCGCCGCGCGGGCTGAAGCACTGCGCGTTCGGCTCGCGGACAACGACTGGGAACAATACTACTGGCGCCATCTCTACGCGCCTGGGGGCGCCGAGTTCAGGCTCAGCCTGTTTCCCCTGCCCGCCCAACTCGATGGACGAACGCCTTGGTCCAAAGCGTTCCGAGGCCAGCCTGAACTCGTCCCACAGACGCGCTACGAGGATCTGTGCCGGCATGGCGAACGCTTCCGGTTTCTCGCGAAGACCTGCGCCCGCTGGCGCCCGAAGGTGGTCGTTTGTCTGGGCCATCGCCATACCGACGAATACCTCGAAGCCTTCTCGCTAGGCGGGCTCGCCAGCGAAGAGCACGCAATCCAGCCGGCCGACCAAGTCAGGCGCTTGCGCATCTTCGCCGGGGACGGCACGACGTGGATCATCTGCCCAGCGCTCGGCGGCAGCGCAGGACTGATCTCGCAGGTCCAGCTCGATGCGTTTGGCAAGCTTCTAGGCACGCGCCTGGCAGCGAGCGACTTCAAACACTGCCTCGATCTCGATCCCGTCGACAACGCCCCGTGGGCGCAGTTGGAGGTCTTGCCCGATCCGTACCGGAGGAGCCAGCTTCCTGCCGACGCGGCTGGTCGCCATACGGAGGAAGGTGCTCGGCCAGTGTTTCCCAGCAGCGAACACGCTCAGGCGGGGATTCGTGAATCCTTCGCCTAGTATGGGTGTATGCTAAGGGAATCCGCCATCACGAGTCGCGATAAAAGAGCCCGTTATCGTGCCCTGTCTTGGGCCCCGGCAACGCTGGTCTCACGCTCGTCCTGGTCTGACGTGCTGCCGGCATCCGTTGCTAGCCAAGCCTGGCCGAAGGGCAACGGCGGTTGCCGGCCATCAAGCGTCGTAGATCCGCGCGATCACTCGGTAGTTGAAACGTCGGCTCCAGGCAAGCTAACGGACTTTTGGCCAGCGATGCAAGTCGCTTCATCGGCCTTCCAAGACGTTCGCCGGTTGGTAGTTGGCTGGCAGCTTCGATGGGTGAAGCTGCCAGCCAACATATACGAAGTGCTGTTCTCCCACAATGAGTGGCCCGATCAACGGACGCCGTCTGGTCTGTGTCGAAGCTCCTCTTCATGCTTCATTTTCCGACCGGTGGTATCGGAATAATCCCCGGGAAGACGTAAGCTTGCAGAAGCGCTATCAGGCCGATAACCGCGGCTCCGGCGATTGAGTGCCAGAAAATCGTGCGGAAGATCGGTCCCAGCGCATGCGATCTCTCCTCTGGCTCGTCATAGCATGCTGCGCAGGCCACCATGATGGACTGCGCGTCGATCATTTTTCCCATCACGCCACCGGTCGAGTTCGTGGCGACGATCAGGATCGGATTCAAATTGAGTTGTTCGGCAGTGATTCGCTGCAGGCTACCGAACAGGGCATTGGAGGCAGTGTCGGAGCCCGTCAGGAAGACGCCGAGCCAGCCCAGGTAGGCGGCAAAGAAGGGATACAGGAAGCCGGCCCCGGTGAACGCGAGGCCGAGCACCGCGTCAGTACCGGCGTACCGCGTCAGGAAGCCGAGTCCAAGGACTTGCGCAATCACCAGGACTGGAATCTCCATGCGCTGGAGGGTCTGGGCGAAAGCCGCCTTCCATTGCGCCGCGCTCAGCCTGAGAACCAGGCCGGACACGATCGCGGCCACGAATACGCCGGTCCCAGCGGCCGAGAGCCAGTTGATGGTGAACCTTGCCACCTCCGGCTTGGCATTGGCTGGCACCACCGGGGGCATCCGTTGCACCAAGTTGTGCAGGGCGGGCATGTCCCAGACCGGCAGCGAGAGCGTCCCTGAGAATGGTGAGCCAAGCAGGGTAGTGGAAAACGTGATCGAGGAGAACAGGTTGTTCAAATACTTCTTAAACTCCGGTATGCCCCAGATGGCGCAGCAAAGGATCAGGATCACCCAGGGCAGCCATGCGTAGACTGTCTCCCGGGTCGTGTACGAGTACTTCCACTCGGTACTGTCGACCGTGGCTGTCGCGCTGGCCTTGCCGGCCGCAGCCAGCGCCTCGCGCTCGGCCCTGAGCAGGAAGCGTGTCTTCGGATGCCATGCAAAGCGAAGAAACAGCGCGGTGCAGATGACCGAGAACACGCCGGAGACCACATCCGTCATCAGGTGGAACTCGTTGGTCCCTGACGCGAACCACTGCATGACGGCGAACGATGCCCCCGCGCACAGCGCCGCCGGCCACACCTCGAATGCTTCCTTCCAGGTACCGCCTTCCATCTTCACGAACGTGGCAACAAGCCAGAACGGGACCAGGACCGAGACAAAGGGCAGTTGGCGGCCGGCCATTGCGGACAGTGTGACCTGGTCCAGGCCGCTCACCGCTGCCAGCGTGACGATCGGCGTGCCAATCGCTCCCCATGCGACCGGCGCGGTATTGGCCAGAAGATTCAGGACAGCGGACTGGAAGGGCTTGAATCCCAGGCCCACCATCACCGCACCCGCGATCGCCACCGGCGTCCCGAAGCCCGAAGTTCCCTCGATGATCGCCCCGAATGAAAACGCGATCAGCACGCACTGCAGCCGCCGATCGAACGAGATATGGATGATGGACTCCTTCACAATCTCGAACTTGCCCGTCACCACGGTCATCGTGTACAGGAACATCGCAGCCAGGACGATCCAGATGATGCCCAGGAAGCCGGACAGCGACCCGAGCGCAAAGGCTGACGCCGCCGAGGCAAGCGGCATCCTGAAGACGATGCAGGAGACCAGGAAAGCCGCGATGACGCCATAGAGCGCCGCATAAGGCGCGGAAATGCCGAGGTGTACGTTGCCTTGCGAATCGCGGTGCCGATGCAGGGCTATGAAGTACAAGAGCACAAGGATCGGGATCGCTGCCACCACGGTGGAAAGAAACACGTTCCCGAGCGGATTGTATGTCTGCTGGTACATGGTTTCCCTCATCGGTTACCCCGTTCAAATGAATCGGATGCTGCACATTCAGTGGGCGGATTAGTATCCGGCACGCGAGTTGTTCTTAGGCCGGCGAAGAGCAGCGGGGTCCGCAAAAATTCTACCGCCGCGTGCACCAGCCAGCAAACCTGAAGGTGTTCCTGGATCGTGGCCCGATGTCACGACCGCGCGGCAACAGCGTAATGGACTGCGAGTCATGCAGCGACCGGCGCTGTCAGTTGACGTGCTGGGCTAGCCACCTAAACTTGAATTGATCAGGAGCATTTCTCAGTAATCGGTGGCTGGCCGGAGTCTGTAGAACTGGCAGCTTCCATGCCAACACCACTTCACTTGGGCTGGAGCGATGAAATGGGTTCTGAGTCAAAGCCAAATTGGCGCGATCACGGAGTCAAGATCATTCCTGGCTCCCAACTCGATCTCAATACACCTCAAACGCCTGGCATGACGAGAGCGGCCGCAATCACACATGCGCGGGCGGGGGCTAGCAAACTTTGGGCAGGCACGGTCACCATTGATGCCAATGCCAAAACGGGAGCTCACCATCATGGCGAATTGGAAAGCGTCATATACGTTGTGAGCGGCCGGGCACGTATGCGATGGGGTGTAAATCTGGAGTTTGTCGCAGAGGCAGGGCCTGGCGATTTCATCTACGTGCCGCCATTCGTACCTCATCAAGAGATCAATGCAAGCAAAACTGAGGTTCTCAGTTGTGTGGTGGTCCGCAGCGGTCAAGATCCAATTGTCATTAACCTGGATATCAAACCCGCCGAGCCACCGGAAGAAGTCTATTGGGTCGATCCCATTCATCCGCATCCGTGAGTCCGACATGGGTATGAGCGGTTGGGGGGCGGATGAACGGCGGTTCAGGAACGTTCGGCGGGAAGAGCCCGCCGAAGACCGAATGCGACAAGATCAAGCCCCGGCCAAGGCGCCGGGCACAAACGGCGGCGGCCCTTAACCGGCTGGACCTGGAGCGGGCCATCGCGGCTTCAACCGCCCCCTGAGCAGGACTCTGCCGCTTCCGGCCAGCGCCACCGCCCGATGGGGCCACCCATCAAGAAGTTAACTACCACGCACAAAACGCACGGCCGTGCCGGGCTGGCGCTGCGACTCTTCAAAAAGGCTGGACAGTTGGTGTTCGCGCACTCCTGATATATTACATATCTGGTGGGATTGCCGTGACGATCGACGTAGGCCACCGGTGTGCGATTCAGGGAATCGTCGCCGGTTGAAACCGAGTACAGCCGAACATGACAACTACGATTATTTATACCCATACCGCGTGTCTCGAACACCGCCCCGGGCCGCACCATCCGGAGTCGCCCGAACGCCTTAGAGCCGTCGTGCAGGCGTTGCGAACGCCGGAGTTCGCTTCGCTGGAATGGCGCGATGCGCCAATGGGCACCGTCGAGCAGTTGCAATTGATCCACGATTTGCACTACATCGACGAGATCGCGCAAAGCGCCCCCACCCAGGGATACGTGCCGCTGGACGCGGGCGATACGATCATGTCTCCGGGCTCGTGGGAAGCCGTCATGCGCTGCGTCGGCGCTGCTTGCGCGGGTGTCGATGCGGTGATGGACGGCCAGGCGCGTAACGTGTTCTGTGCGACGCGGCCGTGCGGCCATCACGCTGAACCGGCGAAGGCGATGGGCTTTTGCATTTTCAACCAGGCGGCGATCGCGGCAGCCTACGCCTATGAGGTCCACAAACTCGAGCGCGTCGCTGTGGTCGATTTCGATGTGCATCACGGCAATGGAACGCAGGCAGCATTCTTCGACCGCCCGGAGCTGTTCTATGCATCCAGCCACCAGTCGCCTTTCTATCCCGGTACTGGAGCCCGGTCCGAGACAGGGGTGAACCACAATATTGTCAACGTTCCGTTGCCTCGCGGCTGTGAGCCGGCGCAGTTCCGTGCCGCGATTTCCGCCCTTGTGCTTCCCTCGCTAAGGGCATTCGCCCCCGAGATCCTCATTGTCTCCGCGGGATTCGACGCGCACCGCCTGGATCCCCTCGCTGGCATGAACCTGGAAGACAGCGACTTCCATTGGATCACCAAGGAACTGATGCAGATTGCCGACGAGACGTGCGACGGCCGCATCGTATCGATCCTGGAAGGAGGCTATAGTCTTGACGCATTGGCTACGAGTGCAATGGCTCATGTCAGCGCTCTGATGCAGCTCGATGCCGGGTGAAGAGACAGCGGTGCGACCGCGTTCAGCGCCGATAATACGTCGTCGCGCATGATGGTTGCCCCGGAACTCTTCATGACACTGTCCAGCGTTGCACGCACGCTCGCAGGCGCCCTCGCGGCTCCGACGATCCAGGCGGTCGCGCTACGTGAACTCAACAAGAATCCATCCTAGGAGACCTTTGGGGTACCTCCAGCGCTGCATCAGGAACTGAAGATTTCCAGGTGCCCTTCTCCCATCGGCCGTTTCTTGCCGGCCATCAAGCGACATCCCCGCAGAAGACCGCGCGGACGCTCAAACGTCAGGTATGGCCAAACAGCGGACGCTTGACGCGCGCCGCAACTGACGTGGGATCGTCGGCCACTCACGAACCATTGCCACCCTTTGAGGAACGGCTTGCGCATGGGAATTTGTTCTCGGCGACACTCATTCGTGCCATCATCGGCTGCGGGCAAGGGATGCTTTCTTTTGTCGGAGGAGGCTTCTTCAGCCTGGCTCTCTACGAGCATGCGAAGGCGGCGTTGTGCGACAACTGACCGCCGTTTCTACCCAGCACGGAGGAGGTGAAAATGGTCGAATCAAGAAATGGACTTTGGAGGCGGACGGGCGCAATGCTGGCCGCAGCCGGACTCCTGGCGCTATCGGGGGCTGCCCTGGCCACCAACCAGTCGCAACAGCGCCAACAAGGCAGGGACGCAAACCAGGCTGCCAAACAGGAAGCGCGCGCGGGCAAGGTCGACTGCCGGGCTGCAAACCAGAAGAGCAACTCCCAGTGCCGGCAAGACAAGCGCGACACGAAGCAGGAGGGCCGCCAGGAAAAACGGGACATCAAGTACTAGCGCGGCCGATGCTGGCCGACGAAACGATGCTACGTATTCGTGCGGCCGCTTTCTGGCGCGGCCCTGTTCATGCGCAACCGGCCAACTACGGCCACTCGACTGCGCTCTCAGGCCGACATTCGAATGTCGGCTTCTTTCTGAAAGTGCTGCTTGAAGGCGCCATTGCGACTGCCCCGGTCTGAACGGCAGCAGTGGGTCAGGGACGATCGCAGGTTCCCAGCGTGCATCCGACGGGACGACCGGCCAGGACCGGTCGGTCGTCGAGCCCGTCAATTTTGGGCTCTGGACCTCGCACCATTATTTCACTTCTCGTCGGGGCTCTTGTATGGCTGAAGTTTCCCAAGCACTTGCGCAACCAACGGCACTGTGGTGATGACCCCTACAGCGAGCAGCGTCCAGCCGACGGCGCGGCGTTGTTCCGGATTCATTCGGTCGCTGAGCAACAGTGCGAGGCCCGCAGCGCCTGCCGCCCGTGTTCCGGCAATCAATCCAATTTCTGGAATGGTCAGTGATACCTGTTTCATCTGTGCCTCCTGGCGGGTTGGACAGATTCGAAGTAGTTTGCGGCGCGTGCGGCACGCGGTCTGTGCGCAAGCCGACACTGCTGACGGTTAAAAGTCAACGAGACATGCTGACGGGACACGGCGAGTCAAGGACGCGGGGGGCGGTTCACCATGGCGACACGGCATTGTCCGCGCGCCGACCGCGGACACTAGGAAAGGGGCCCGCATGGTCGGCGGGCTTGGCCTGTCCTGTGATGATCCTGTGCCGCTACTTGCCTGCGCCCGGCTGCACGGATACAGCAACGGCCTCGGTATAGACTGCTTCGACCCGGTCGCCCTTCTTAATGCCCTTGATACGTTCCGGATCCTCGACCAGGAGGTCCACGGTGCGTCCTTTCGGCCCCTTCAGGGTGACGGTCTTGGTGCTGGTGTTGACCGCGACGACGTCCGCCGTGACGGTCACTTCCCGGCCAATTGTGCCGCCCGGCTTCGCTCCCGGCGCTGCACGATCTGAGATTTCGCGCTCACGCATTGCAAGCGGCCCGCTACCCTTCTTGAGGCTCATGGTCAGAGCTTCTTTGTACTCGATCGTGACGGTATCGCCGACTTTAAGTTGCTCGAAGTTCCTCGCCTCCGGTCCCACGACGAGATCCGTGGTCCTGCCGTCGGCGGATTTCAGCGAGACCGTTCGCGTCGGCACATCGATCTTGACGATCTTGGCGGTGAGCTTTGCCGTACCGGTCGCGGTCGCCTGTCCGGCTGACTGCGTGACATCCACGCGGGTTTCGGGTTGCGCCCACGCAGAAGCGGTAGCCGCCACCATCACCGCCGCAGCCAGAAGTGTCGTTCGTTTCATGCTGTATCCCCTCTGATCAGACTTGCATTGCGCCCATTCGCGATGTCCCATGCCGCCCCTCGCTTCAGTTGAAGCGCTCTCTCATCACGAGGGCGGAGATCTTGTGACCTTTCCAGAACATGTCGTGGATACGCCCCCGCAGCTTGTCCAGCGTGTCATCGTCGAGCGTATCGAAGGTCAGCCGCACGGCAGGCCTGGTACCGTCGCCTTCCATGTATTCGATGCTGGTATATTCCGGGAATCCGTACTTCAGCAGGAAGGCGCCGATTTCCTCATCGGTGGTTTTGGCGTCGAGGTTTCCAAGCAAGAGAATAGACATGACTCACCTCCCCAAAACGGTGCCGGCAGTCGCATTCTGCGCATGGGGACTGAGCGCGGCAGCCAGGCCCCCGACTTGCGTCTTGTTCCGAACTGTAGCGTCAGCCATGGTCGCAACAGAACTGAATCTTTTCGGACGATGAGATAAGAAAAATTTCTTCTACGTATGGCTGGAAGAATGACCATCCTATTGGACTCTGCGCCTTGTCAGCTTGCTGTTCACGTCGAAGTCTGCCGCGCAGACCTCGAAGCCGAGCGGTTGCCGATAGGTGGGGACCGCTAAGCGTCGAACTAGGACAGGGGCCCAGTTGCTTTGATGCCGGTTTGGAGGGTGGGCAGGATCCAGCCCGCGCGCAGCCGCCTCGGCGCGCATCTTCGCAATGTTGGAAAGGCCCGCGTTGTAACTGGCGAAGGCGAACAACGCGCGGTGCTCATCCGAGAAATGCGCATCGGGAAAGTACCTGGTCATCAGCAGATCCACATGCGGCTTCAGTTCCTCAATCCTTGTTGGGCTGAATCTTCATGGCGCTGTCGTCAGTGAAATTGTAGAGGTGCGTGTTGTCCGGCGTTTCCCCGATCCGTGTACCGCGCGGGCGAAACTCAAGGTGGCGGCGGAAATTCTCGCTGTCTGACCTGGCGCTCCGGTTAGCAAGTCTGGCCGCCTCCTGGTAGGTCATCGGGTCCTTTTCCTTCTCGATCTCCAGCAGCAACGTACGTTCGTTAACACGCACGCTGTACTTGCCCAGGTTATAGAGGAGGTACATCGCGAACAGGTTGTCGAAGTCCTGATACGCCCCCTCTTCCCTGCGGAAGTCCAGGGACAAGACCGATGGGAAACGATTGGGCAAGTCCTTGAACGCCACCTTTTCGTCCTCGTGAGGATCGACATAGGACGAGCCACCATATTTCTTGTACAGCACCACATCCATGCCATACCCGCGCTTGCCCCACTCCTCGATGAGCTTCATCGCCATTTCGGTGGGAACGTTGGCCGTGGCGGCCGCCACCACGCGGCGCCCGGAGAGAACCCTGGCACTGGTGACATCGAGGTCCCTGTAGTTGGCACCAAACTTGAATGCGGCCCCGATGGTCTTGGCGCAGTTGAGGCGCAAGTAATCGTACTTGATCTCGCCCCTGTGATACTCGGTGTTCCTGGCCCGTCGGTGATAGTCGTAATTGATGCGTTTGAAGTACGCCGCAAGGGCCGCCTTGTCGCTCGCCGGTACGCCGTAGACGCGCACGCCGATGATCGAGCGCTTGTAGATCTCGCCAAAGTCGAGGCCAAACGAAGCAGTCTGCGCGACAGAAGAGACCGTCTTGTACAGGTACTCCTTCTTCGGAATGGCCACCATCAGATCATTCGTGTAGAAACCTGTTGCGTGCCTGCGTGCGCGGTCGGCATAGAAATTGGCTGAGTAGACCAGATCGTCACCAGGTACTTCGTCTCGAATCGCAAGGGCGATATGGCCGGCCGATCCGCCCTTGGAAGTGCCGAAGCTGATCAGCAACTCCAGATCGTAGGGATCCTCGCGAAGAAGGTCGGTAATATGGTCGATGTTCGCGGGATCGGGCCCGCCCTTGCTGCCGAAGCTGGCGGCGACTACCGCCCCGGACCACAAAACGGCCACGACTACAAGCCAGATTGCCAGCCGCATCCCCATCGTACCTCCTACGCCATCGGCTACCACGTTACCCATACAGTGGTTCCTTGGTAATTATTACCGGTGTTAGCGGCATTTGTGTGCATGATGGCCGCACGAGACGCCCGAGAAGCGGGGCTGTCAGAGACGGCCGCAGCTTCGCGGTGGGCGTCCGACAGACGCCGGCCAGAAGCGGTCAATCACATAGCCGCCTCGCGCCCCGATAGCAGTCGGTCCAGCGGGCTGCACACCGCCAAGCCGCCCATCCGCATCACGTGAGTGTAGATCGTCGTCGTGTCCACGTCTGCATGGCCCAGCAGCTCCTGCACCGTGCGGAGATCACACAGCCGCTAGCCAGTTGTAACGGCAGCGCTAGAACGGCAAACTTAATGCTGGATGAAAGTACAGCCAATGAGAGCAAGACTATGCAGGATCAACGGCTACATGCTCGGAATCTGCACGTGTTAGAGCGCATCATCCGTATTAGGGCGCGTTACACATCGCCTCATAACAGGTTAGGCCTCACAAACAGCACCGACCTCAACCGAAGGACCGAAATGACGAAATACCTTATCTCCTTTCCTGGAAAAGCGATGGAAGTCCCCGCCGAGGACTTTGCCGCCGTGGGCGAAGCTGCGCGCGAGGTCATACGCGAGGCGAAGGCTGCAGGCGTGTACGTGTTCAGTGGTGGTATCAACGAGGATGTCGCACCACTCATGGTCGCCTCAGACGGCACGGTCACAAACGAAACCTATCCCCAGACGAAGGAGTTCGACGGCGGCTTCTGTGTCCTGCAGCTCCCGTCGCGCGAAGCCGCCATCCTGTGGGCTGCGAAGATCGCCAAAGCTTGCCGCTGCTCGCAGGAACTCCGCGAGTTTGGGTATGACCCCGAGAGCTGACGGGCAGGGCCCGTACCCACTGCGATCGAAGATCGCTCTCCCGCATCTACTTTCTTTATCGCCGCGTGCGCGGCTCCGCCGATTTAGCGCTCCGCTGCCCCCACTCCGCTGCCCCCAGTCCACGGAACGGCGTATTATCGGTGGCATTCCGCCTGTGACTGCCGGAACGCCTGCGATGACCAACGATCCTCACCTGTCTCCCAAGCTTCACCTGACCGCCGAGCATGGATTCGCCCTGCATGACAGCCGACAGCCTGCTTTTCGCCGAGCATGGCACGTCCACGACTGCGGCATGCTGTTGTGGCCGCGCATGGGCAGGCTCAGGACGGTTTGGAACGATTCGTCCGGCGAGCCAGACGCACTGCATGCCGCTTCGCTGGTGCGCGGTACCGCTGTATTGCTGCATGCGTCGACGTCGCACCTGACGGCATCCGAGCACGGCCTTCAGCAGCACGGGGAACTCTATCTGCCGCCCGATCGCCTGCCCGTGTGCCTACGGTTCGGCGCCATGCACCTGGACGCCGCGACGATCGCGATGCTTGAGGCGCTGCTCGCGCCTACGATCTCATACAACAGCGCGTCCTGGCTCGTGCGCGCCATCGTGGCGCAGATCATGACGAGCCGGCCGCTGGCGATGCCCGAAGAGCCGGCGTCCGTCGCACTGCGCATGGTCCAGCGCTTCCATGCGGCGCTCGAACGCGACATGCCCTTGCCATCGATCGATACCGTGGCCGGCGAACTGGGCATCTCGATCCGTCATTTGCAGCGCGCCTGTCAGATCGAGTTCGGCGCGACGCCCGTGACGGTACGGCGTCGTATTCTGGCCGAGCACGCACGCAAGCTGATTGCAGGAGGCCGGTCCGCCGCCTGCGTCAGCATGGATCTTGGCTTTGCCTCCAGCGGCCATCTGCACCGGCTGCTGCGCGAGGTGCCGGCGCCGTCGTAGCCTAGCGGCCGACGCCTTCAGGCCGTCATCACAATGGCGTCGACCTCAATCTCCGTCCAAGCCCGGTCCGGTAAGCTCGCCACGCCAAGCGCGCTGCGTGCCGGCAGCGGCTGACCGGGGAATGCTGCGCGCATAACCGCCGAGGCCGCATCGAGCACTGCCGCATGTCGTGTAAAGTCCGGTGCCGCGCGGATGAAGCCACGCAAGCGAACGATCTGGATCACGCGCGACAACTCGCCATCGCAAGCCAGCCGCAGTATGGCCAGTGCATTCAGCACCGATACTTCGGCGGCATGGCGGGCGAGTTCCAGATCATCGTCGCTCCGGCATTGGCCGGCCATGGCCACGCCGTTCCGCCGGCATACCTGACCAGCAATCGACACCCATTGCGATGTGCCGACCTGGATCGCGCAATACGGCGCATAGCTGCCACGTGGACTTGACACTTCGGGCAACGTGAATCCGGCTGCGGCAAGCCGCGCCTCGGGGAAGCTGTCCGTCACGCATCGCTCCAAGTCACACTGCCGCTGAGCCAGCATCCATCAGGCTCGCCCGAATCCGTATGGCACGGCGCCACGAGAATTTCCGAGGGGCTGCCCATAGCATCGCCTTGCCAGACCGCGATGGAAGACACCTTTCCGTCAGGGCCAGCCAGTTCACCCGCCTGGTTCAGAAAGCCCCATAAGGCAGCCGCCGCTATGCCGGTGGCGGCATCCTCGGGATAGCCGGACGACTTTGGAAATTGCCGCGCATGGATCACGGGTCGGCCGTCCGCTTTCGATACGCCAAATGCATAGGGATAGAGCCCGGTCGAGCCGATCGATGCGCAGAGCGACTCCATCGTCGAGAAGTCCGGTTGCAAGCTATCGAGCACCGCCACGGAAGGCAAGGCGATGAGCGTCTTGACGCGACTCGTCGCGGCATTGGTGGCCCCATACGTACCGGCCGGAAGACCAAGTTGCGCCCCCACTCGGCCCGATGCCCCGGCGTCCAGCGCCTGGGTACGCACCGCCGGCTGCGAGACCCAAACGGATTGCTGCGCATCGTCCCAATACGCCAGCACGATGCCACTCAGCGTCTCGATGCGCACCGCCGGGGTCGTCCAGCGGCCCCATTGGCGCAACGCCCACAGCGTGCCCACGGTGGCATGGCCGCACATCTCCATCTCGTGCTGCGGAACGAAGAATCGGAAACGCCAGTCGCAACCGATATCACTCGGCAATACAAAGGCGGACTCGTGCCCATATGCGGCAGCAACCCTTCGCATTACCGCCGCGCTCATGCCACGGGCATCGGAGACCAGCGGCACCGGATTGCCGCCTCGCCCATCGCGTACAAAGACCCGGATCAGACTGACATTACTCACCTGTAGCTCCCACGGAACTGGCAATCTTGCCCCAGTACGGGATGTCTGCTTGAACCGCGGCCTGCAGTGCGGCGGGTGTACCGGGGCGCGCCGCCACACCTTTGCTCGATAGATCGGCCACGACCGCATTGTCAGAGAGCACCTTGTTCAGTGCTGCATTGAAGCGATCGACAATCGCAGCGGGCGTTCCCTTCGGAAAGGCGATGCCGTACCACAGTTGCTGCTGGAAGCCTGGCACGCCTTGGCTGGCGAACGTCGGTACATCGGGCAGCAGCGGTGTCGGAGCGGTCACGGCAATGGCGGCAATCTTGTGTGCCTTGATGTATGGCGCCAGTCCCACCGGATTGTCGAACATGATTTGCACCTGTCCACCAATCAGATCAGTGTACGCCGGCGCCGCACCGCGATACGGGACGTGAACCATCGGCACGGCGACGAGCTTCTGAAACTGCTCGCCCATCAGGTGCGACACGGTGCCGACACCAACCGAACCGAAGCTGTGCTGCGCCTTGTCGGCCTTCAGTCTGCTGACAAGCGCCCTGGCATCCGCCACCTGCAAGGTGTTGTTGACGGCCCGCATATAGGGCGACGTGCCAATGAATCCGGCATAGGCGAAGTCCTTCGCCGGGTTGTACGTCAACTTTGGATACAGGGCGACGCTTACCGCGTGCGTGCTCGTCGTGACCACCCCGGCCGTATATCCATCGGCCGCAGCCCGCGCGACATAGGCAGACCCAAGCGTGCCGCCTGCGCCGCTGCGATTGTCGATCACGACGGGGCGGCCGAGCTCACGCTGCAACAGCGGCTGGATGGAGCGAACCACCAGATCGGTACCGCCGCCAGCCGGAAATGGCACGACCACGGTGATCGGCTTTGATGGCCAGGTTTCCGCATACGCGGCGACGCAACTTGCTGCGGCCGCGGCCGCCAGCACTGCGCAGCGGGCCTTGCGCGTTGAAATGGACAGGATGGACATGTGCACTCCGCTTGTTGGAATGCATGGAGTCTACGAACGTGTCGGGCGGGCTACGAACCGGAATGCGACGTTCAGCCATCCGAAATGCGCATGCGCCGGGGGCTTGGAATGACGACCGGCGGTTGCCGGCCAGTAGCGTTCAATCGGCGCACGATCGGGAAAATCGAGGCCGGCAAGGAAGGACTCGTCGGAGAGATCGGCTACATTGGCGTAATTGCACCGGGGACGAGTGCCATCACCAGATTTGAGTCCACCATGAGTACTGCCGCACCTCAAGCCCACGCCTTCTATCGCGAAGTCGCAAATTCGGGCGTGGTCTGGTCTATCCGCGACGACGACGGTTTTCCGGCGCCCTTCGGTTACGACGGAAGGCGCGGGGTCGGAAAGCGCCGGTCGCCCCCCCCTCAACTTACGTCCCTCAGAATGAGGCAGAGTTAGCCGCATGCATGACCGATACACGCGCTCATGTCGGTTTGATCATGTCACGCGCGTATGCGAGCCCCGTGCCATACCCACCACCATGCTCAACCACGATCGAGCGAGCCTTCTCATATGTGTCATGACGCGTCCAGTCTCTCTGAAATTCGAGAAGGAGTTGGAGCCAGGATGTCATGACTGCGCCAGCGGAAGCCATCCGTCGCAACGCAAGGTCATGGCTTGTTGGTGTCAGTCCACCGCAAGCATCGGCAACCACGTAGACTTGATATCCCTCGGACAGCGCTGAAAGAACCGGGAAGCTCACGCAGGCCTCCGTCAGCATGCCCGCGATGATCAGCGTACGCTTTCCGGTAGCCGTAATCGCGTCGCGGACCGCATCGTCTTCCCAAAGGTTCATGTTGCGGCGTTCAATCGGCGTGACGTTTGGCAGCACTTCCCGAAAAGCCGGCATCAATGGGCCGCTGTAGACCTTCGAGGCCGAAGTGGAGACCACAACCGGCAAGTCAAAGGCGACCGCCGTCTTCGCGACCGCAAGGCCATTACTGCGCAGAATCTGGGGGTCCTGAGAACCCGCGGCGAACGCAAGGCCCGCCTGTTCATCAACGAGGATCAATGCACAATCCGCGGGTTCGAGCAACGGTAGTTTGGACATGGGAGTTCTCCTGTTCATTTGAGACCGCGATCTTGCTTCAAGCCGCGGTCTGAGTCAGTCGGGATTGAAGTAGGCAGTTGGCCCCGTTTCTGAAATGACTGGACGTCCTATGGAACGTCCAGCCCGCGAATGCAGAATTACCGCTCGATCACCTGTGCATGGACCGGAGCCAGCGATTCGTGCTTCGTGGCGGTGCGCTGCTCGGCCTTGTGGACCATGGTGTAGGCGTAGTCCACGCCCATGCCGTAGGCACCCGAGTGTTCCTTGGCCACCTTCATTACCGCGTCGTACGTGTCGCGGTTCTTCCAGTCGCGCTGCCATTCAAGCAGCACCTGCTGCCAGGTCACCGGCACCACGCCGGCCTGCACCATGCGCTGCATCGCGTAGTCGTGCGCTTCCTTGGTGGTGCCGCCCGAGGCGTCGGCCACCATGTAGATCTCGTAGTTGCCTTCGAGCATCGCGCAGAGCGCGAACGTGGTGTTGCAGACCTCGGTCCACAGGCCGGCGACAATCACCTTCTTGCGGCCGTTGGCGGCCAGCGCGTCGCGCACCTTCTGGTCGTCCCACGAGTTCATCGAGGTGCGTTCGAGCGTCTGCTTACCCGGGAACACGTCGAGCAGTTCGGGGTAGGTATAGCCCGAGAACGAGTCAGACTCGACCGTGGTAATGGTGGTCGGGATGTCGAAGATCTTGGCCGCCTTGGCCAGGCCGACCACGTTGTTCTTCATGGTCTGGCGGTCCATCGACTGCACGCCAAAGGCCATCTGGGGCTGATGGTCGATGAAGATAATCTGGCTGTTGTGCGGGGTCAGGACTTCCAGTTTGGCGTTCGACATAATGTTCTCCGGTATATGTTGATTCAATGATTTTGAGCTTCTGGCTGCCGGCGCTGCTTTCGCTCTGTTGCGTTGTAGCGTCGTCCATGTGCAGAACTATAGCGGCGATAGCTTTGCTCAAAGTGATCCATTCGCTGACATGTTATTCAAATATTTTGAATTTTTGAGATTCACCAAACGGTAACTCCGGAGGTGCAGCGAGGGATGCGACTCGGGAAGTGCCAACCGGGCACGGGTCGACCTATGGCGCTTCCCGGCCCAGTCGCCAAGGGCAACTCTCGGGTAGGCCGCGCTCCCTTTACTATGCTAGTCACCATCGACCGGCACGGGAGCGAGCTTGGATAACCCGGATCTTCTCGATAGCGACCAAATGACCGCGCACGTCGTCGCTGCCCAAGCGAGCCCGTGCGACGAACTCGTCATCCGCACGCAGCCCACCGCGGTCGACCGCCCGTGCCGGCGCAAGCGTCTGGCACTCGCCGCGACGATCCTCGGCTCAAGCATGGCGTTCATCGACGGCTCCGCCCTCAATGTCGCGCTACCCGCCATTCAGAGCGAACTCGGCACGAGCGTCGCTGCAATGCAGTGGATCGTTAACGCCTACCTGCTCTTTCTCGGGTCCCTCGTGCTGGTGGGCGGATCGATGGGCGACAAGCTCGGCCGCCGCACGGTGTTCATCGCGGGGATCGGGGTCTTCACGCTGGCGTCGGCCGCTTGCGGGTTCGCGCCGGACGCGAATTCGCTGATCGCCGCGCGCGCAGTGCAGGGCATTGGCGCAGCACTGTTCGTACCCAGTAGTCTCGCGATCATCGGCGCCGTGTACGAAGGAGAAGCGCGCGGACGGGCAATCGGCACCTGGGCGGCCGTCGGGGCGATCACGTCCGCGGTGGCGCCGGTGGCGGGCGGCTGGCTCGTCGACGTGTTGTCCTGGCGCGCGATATTCTTCCTCAACGTCCCGCTTGCAGCGGTGACGATCGCGCTCGCGATTTCGTCGGTGCCGAACAGCCACAAGCTCGATGCGCCTCAACGGTTGGACTGGCCCGGCGCGCTTAGCGTCGCAGCGGGGCTCGCTGCCCTCACTTACGGTCTGACCAAGGCGTCTGCGCGCGGTTTCGCGGATCCGCTTGTACTGTGCGCGATCGGCACCGGCGCGTTCGTGCTGGTCGCATTCGTGATGATCGAAGCGAACAGCCGTCACCCCATGATGCCGCTCGACGTGTTCCGCTCACGCGATTTCACCGGCGCCAACCTCGTCACACTGCTGCTCTACTTCGGCCTGAGCGGCGCACTGTTCTTCCTGCCGTTCACGCTGATCCGCGCACATGCCTACACCGCAACCGAAGCGGGCGCGGCGCTGCTGCCGGTGCCGGTCATCATCGGCTTGTTGTCGCGCTTCACCGGCGGCCTGACGAGCCGCTTCGGTTCACGGATCCTGTTGAGCGCTGGCCCGAGTGTCGCCGGAATCGGGTTCGTGATGCTGGCGTTGCCGTTCGTGCGCGGCAGCTATTGGGCCGGATTTTTCCCTGCGCTCAGCGTGCTCGGGCTTGGCATGACGATCACCGTCGCGCCGCTCACGACGATTGTGATGGACTCCGTGCCGGCTGACCACGCAGGCGTTGCGTCCGGCATCAACAATGCGGTTGCACGTGTGGCGAGCCTGCTGGCGATTGCGGTGCTGGGCATCGTGTTCGTGTGGTCGCACCAAGCGGCGCTGTCGGCGCAGCTCGATGAACTGGACGTTCCCAGGGACGCACGCCGGACCGGGCAGTTGCTGGAGCCTGGCGCGCAAGCCGGGGTGGCAGAGGGCGATGCCCATTTGCCGACTCAGACACCCGTGGCGCTGGCAGAAGCCGAAGCTATCACCGACGCGCTGCGCGCCGTTGCGCTGGTGTCCGCTGTGTGCGCGTTCGCCGGAGCGGGTCTCGCGGTGGCGACCATCCAACCCCGCAGGTGATATGCCTCGTGTCTCCGGACGCGTCCGTTGCCTGTCGGCGCCCTCCCCGCGGCGAAGGCAGATGGGTCAAGAAACCGGGGAATGTCGTGCCGCTGGCGCCATTTCTGGCGTCGCAGCCGGATGCCAGTCCAGGCGCAGGAGCAGCCGGTCGCCGCTTACAGCGGCCCGGGCAGCGTCTTCAGGCCGATCCAGAGCACCACGATGACAACATTGACCGGTACGCAGAGCGCGCCGGGCACGTAGAAGAGCGCGGACAGCGCAGGCGCGGACAGCACCAGTTCCACCACGCTACCCAGCCCATAGCAACAGACACCGCACCAGAGCCAGCGCCGCATGTACGTTAGCAGCCAATGCGCGCGCGCCTTGTTGAAATGCCAGGCGAGGGCTCGTTCAGCGCGGTTGCCCTGGCTGGCGTCCCGGTACAGCCAACCGAAGAAAAAGTAGCGGTACAGCAGGGCGCGAAAGGTCTGCTCTTGCATGATCACTCCTTTGGCCGCTGCCAGCCTGTGGAGTGTAAAAGTCATTCAAGCCCACAGCGCAGGCCGGATGCCAGCGGCGCAGGCCAATTTCCGTTCTGTTCAATGTCATTGGTAGAAACGCCCGGCACGGAAGTCAAGCGTGACGGGAATCGCTGCCGGCACAGGACGGTCACGTGGTGGCACTGCTGCGCCGCAGCGCAAATGGGCAAGCGCACTGGAACCCGGCCAGCCATTTGGCCTGACTCGGCAGACGATGCGGTTGCGCCGACTCTCTTGCCTGGGATCACGGCAGCAAGACAGCGATGACTCGGATGGAGGGCCCCCTGGGGCATAAGCTGCCCGCGCCGAACGGGATTTTCCCCTATTTGGAGTAATGGGCTGGTCGTGCTACGCTCCTCAGCGAGCGATACCCGTCCTGACGTCGTGCCCCGGTGGGGCCGCGCATCTGCAGGGCAATCCGCAGGGCGTTTCGGGCTCATTCTCATCGCTTATCCAAATTTATCTGCATTCGAACCTGAGCGGCATTTCTCCGCTCGTGGAGCCGTGCGCGCGGGAAACCGGCACGGATGACGTCGCGTCGTGACCGGCGACGCAACTTCATTTGTGGTTGGTCATCCTCTTGCGCGTGCGCCTCAGGGACGTACCGGACGGGGCATCTCCGTGATCGATCGCGATCCGGGCGCCCCGGGGATACGTGCGCCCAAATGACGCCGCGGGTCTCGAATGCGATCGCCCCCACTCCTGGCAGCAGGGATGGGCGGAAGAAGAAATGACGATGAGACCACGATGACTTACACCACCAATATCGGACGTCGGCAGTTCCTCAAGATACTTGGCTTTGGATCTGTTGCCGTCTCGGCCTCGGCCCTGGGCCTGGGTACAGCCTGGGCGCAGGCGCCTGCCGGCGTGCGCCCCTACAAGCTGCTGCGTGCGAAAGAGACGCGCAACAACTGCACCTATTGCTCGGTCGGGTGCGGCCTGCTGATGTACTCGCTGGGTGACGGCGCCAAAAACGCGAAGCCCCGCATCTTCCACATCGAGGGGGATCCCGATCACCCGGTCAGCCGTGGTTCGCTCTGCCCCAAGGGCGCGGGACTGCTGGACATCGTCCATTCGAAAAACCGGCTGCAGTATCCGGAATACCGCGCGCCGGGATCAAAGGAGTGGGTGCGCATCAGTTGGGACGATGCGACCAGGCGCATCGCCCGCCTGCTGAAAGACGACCGCGACAAGAACTTCATCGCGCGCAACGAGAAGGGCCAGCTGGTGAACCGCTGGCTGAGTTCGGGCATGCTCGCCTCGTCGGCGGCTTCCAACGAAACCGGGGTTCTCGACTTCAAGTTTGCCCGCTCGCTGGGGATGCTCGCGCTGGACTGCCAGGCACGCCTGTGCCACGGGCCAACGGTTTCGGCACTGGCGCCGTCCTTCGGCCGCGGCGCGATGACGAACCACTGGGTGGACATCAAGAACGCCAATGTCGTCATCGTCATGGGCGGCAACCCGGCCGAGGCGCATCCGGTCGGCTTCAAATGGGTGATCGAGGCCAAGATCAGGAACAAGGCCAAGGTCATCGTCATCGATCCGCGCTTCAACCGCACCGCCTCAGTTGCCGATATCTTCTCGCCGATCCGGGCGGGGTCGGACACGGCCTTCCTGATGGGCATGGTCAACTGGCTTCTGCAGCACGACAAGATCCAGCACGACTATGTGCGCGCCTACACCAATGCATCGCTCATCGTGCGCGAGGATTTCGGCTTCGACGAAGGGCTGTTCTCGGGCTTCGATCCGCAGAAGCTCGTCTACGACAAATCCTCCTGGAACTATGAGCTCGACGCGGCGGGGAACGCGAAACGCGATCCCTCGATGCGCCATCCGCGCTGCGTGCTGAGCCTGCTGAAGCAGCACGTGTCACGCTACACGCCCGAGAAGGTCGAGGAGATCACCGGCGTCAAGCGGGCCGACTTCCTGCAGATCGCCGAAATCGTCGGCTCGTGCTCGGCGAAGGACAAGACACTGACCTGGCTTTACGCGCTCGGCTGGACGCACCACACCGGCGGCGCGCAGATCATCCGCGGCGCGGCCATGATCCAGTTGCTGCTGGGCAATGTCGGCATGTCCGGCGGCGGCGTGAATGCGCTGCGCGGGCATTCCAACATCCAGGGCTATACCGACCTTGGCCTGCTGTCGGTGCGGCTGCCTGGCTACATGGACCTGCCCACCGACAGGCAGCAGACCCTGAAGCAATACCTGGCCGATGCCACGCCCAAGGCTGTGCTGCCCGATCAGGTGAACTACTGGATGAACCTGCCCAAGTTCTTCGTCTCATTGCAGAAGAACCTGTTCGGCAAGCACGCCACTGCGGAAAACAACTGGGCCTTTGACCTGCTGCCAAAGTGGGACCGCAGCTACGACATGCTGGCCTATTTCGACCTGATGTACCAGGGCAAGGTCAATGGCTATCTCGTCCAGGGGTTCAACCCGCTGGCGGCGATGCCCGACAAGAACAAGACCTCGGCCGCGCTGTCGAAACTTAAGTTCCTCGTGGTCATCGACCCGCTGGTGACCGAGACCTCCAACTTCTGGCGCAACGAAGGCAAGTTCAACGACGTCAAGACCGAAGAGATCATGACTGAAGTCTTCCGGCTGCCGTCGAGCTGCTTTGCCGAGGAAGACGGGACGGTCGTGAACTCCGGCCGTTGGCTGCAATGGCACTACGCCGGCCAGCAGCCGCCGGGCGAGGCGCGGCACGATCCGGCCATCCTCGGCGGCATCATGATGGAGCTGCGGCGGCTCTACGAGAAGGAAGGCGGCGCCTGCCCGGCACAGGTGTTGCACATGACCTGGGACGAGGCAACCTATCACGATCCCCACAGCCCCCATCCCGAGGAAATGGCCAAGGAAGCCAACGGCTATGCGTTGGCAGACGTGTTCGACGAGACCGGGAAGAAGATCCTGCGCAAGGGCCAGCTGCTGGATTCGTTCGCGCAACTGCGCGACGACGGCACGACCTCAAGCTACTGCTGGATCTTCACCGGCTCCTGGACCGAGGCGGGCAACCAGATGGCCCGGCGCGACAACACCGACACCGGCCTGGGGAACACGCCGGGTTGGGCCTGGTCCTGGCCTGCCAACCGCCGCATCCTCTACAACCGCGCCTCGATGGATGAGATGGGGAACCCCTGGGATCCCAAGCGCCAGATCCTGCATTGGAACGGCGAGAAATGGGTGGGCGCGGACGTGCCCGACTTTCCGCTCACTGCGGCACCCGGCACGCCCGTCGGACCCTTCATCATGCTACCCGAAGGCGTTGGGCGCCTGTTCTCCGTCGGCGGCATGATCGACGGCCCCTTCCCCGAGCATTACGAGCCGATTGAAAGCCCGATCGCGAAGAACCCCCTGCACGACAAGGTCACGCACAACCCGACCGCCCGCATCTTCCAGAACGATGCACAGCGAATGGGCAACCGCACCGAGTTCCCCTATGTCGCCACGACCTATTCCATCACGGAACTGTTCCGCCACTGGACCAAGCACTCGCACCTGAACGCCATGCTCCAGCCCGAGCAATTCGTCGAGATCGGCGAAAAGCTGGCCGCGGACAAGGGCATCGCCCATGGCGACACGGTGAAGATCACGACCAAGCGCGGCCATATCACTGCCAAGGCCGTGGTGACCAAGCGCATGCGCACGCTCCAGGTGGCCGGGCAGGCGGTCGATCAGATCGGCATCCCCTGCCATTGGGGCTTCGAGGGGGCGACCCGCAAGGGCTATCTCGCCAATACGCTTGCGCCGGGTGTCGGCGACGCCAATTCGCAAACGCCGGAATTCAAGGCATTCCTTGTAAACATTGAAAAAGTGGCGGGAGCACAAGCATGAACTCGCAGAACATCATCCGTAGCTCGGCCTCGTCGGAGCTGACACCCGCCCCCCGCATCCGCGACCATCAGATGGAAGTGGCCAAGCTGATCGACGTGTCGATCTGCATCGGCTGCAAGGCGTGCCAGGTCGCCTGCAACGAATGGAACGACCTGCGCGGCGACGTGCAGGAGAATGTCGGCGTCTACGACAATCCGCGCGACCTATCGCCCAACACCTGGACCCTGATGCGCTTCACCGAGCATGAGGACCAGGCGGGCAAGCTGGAATGGCTGATCCGCAAGGACGGCTGCATGCATTGCGAGGATCCCGGCTGCCTGAAAGCCTGCCCGGCGCCCGGCGCCATCGTCCAGTACGCCAACGGCATCGTCGACTTCCAGTCCGACCTGTGCATCGGCTGCGGCTATTGCGTCGCCGGCTGCCCCTTCGACGTGCCGCGTATTTCCAAGATGGACAACAAGGCCTACAAGTGCACGCTGTGCTCGGACCGCGTCTCGGTCGGGCAGGAGCCTGCCTGCGTCAAGACCTGCCCGACCGGCGCCATCGCCTTCGGCTCGAAAGCGGAGATGCAATCCCTTGCCGGCGAGCGCGTGGCCGAGTTGAACGAGCGCGGCTATGCCAAGGCCGGCCTGTATGACCCGGCGGGAGTCGGCGGTACCCACGTGATGTACGTGCTACAACATGCCGACGACCCGAAGCGTTATGCGGGCTTGCCGAAGGACCCGGGGATCAGCTCGGTGGTCGCCGGCTGGAAGGATGGACTGAAACCCGCCGCCGGCTTCGTCGGCGCGGCGGCGGTGGTGGGCATGGCGGCGCATTTCATGGCGGTCGGCCCCAACACCACCGAAACAGACGATCACGACGCCCCGACTGACGGCGCGGCATAAGCGGAGACCGGAAATGGCGACCAACAACGACAGGATCCTGCGCACGAAATTCGCCGAGCGGCTGTGTCACTGGGCGATCGTGCTCTGCTTCTTCCTCGCGGCGGTTTCGGGAATCTCGTGGTTCTTCCCGACGGTGGGCTGGCTGAGCGGCTTCCTTGGCACGCCGCAGATGGCGCGGCTGCTCCACCCGTTCCTGGGCATCGCGGTTTTCGCGGGGCTTTGCTACATGTTCTGGCGCTTCGTGGGCTACAACATGCCCGCGCGCACCGACGCGATCTGGTTCCGCCGCGCCAGGGAGGTGCTGCTGATCCAGCATGGCGGCGAACCGCTGCAGATCGGCAAGTACAACGCCGGCCAGAAGGTGCTGTTCTGGCTCATCATGGCGTCGATCCTGGCCCTGCTGATCTCCGGGTTGATCATGTGGCGCGCCTATTTCGCCGAGTATTTCCCGATTCCCGTGCTCCGCCTGGCGATCCTGGCCCATTCCGTCGCGGGGATCGGCCTGATCCTGCTGATCGTGGGCCACATCTATCTTGCAATCTGGGTCCGCGGCTCGATCACGGGCATGGTGACGGGCTACGTCTCGCGTGCCTGGGCCAGGCAGCACCATGACCGCTGGTATGGCGAGTTGAAGGCGAAAGAGTTGAATCAGTCGAAAGCGGCGCAAGCGAAGGGCCACGAAGCATGAACCAGCATCAGACCACGCCGGGAACACTGTCATCGGACGAGGCCTCCCGCCATTTCACCCCGCTGATCCAGCCAGACCTTGCCGGTCTTTACAGCCGCCGCGCCGCACGCCTGCGTGCGCTGGCCGACGGGCACGACCTTGCCGATTACCTGCTCCTGGCCGCCCGCGTGGCCGAAGTACAGGCATCGCTTGCGCCCGGGGCCGGTGGGTCCGGCCCGGCAGACGCCAGGGCCATCCCGCAGGAGGGGCATTGGGGTGCCCTGCTTGATCGGATGATTGAGCGGCTCGCGCACGATGTTCCCGCCCCGGTCGCCCCGCATCTTGCGGCGCTGCGCGCCCTCCCTGCGGACGCGCGCCTTGGCGCCGCCCAGGCGCTGACCGAGGGCCGCTTTGATGCGGTTCCGGCGGCAATCGCGCCCTTCCTCTGGGCTGCACTCTCGCTGCAATGTGCCAGCGCCGCGCGGGCCGCGCCCGTGCCCGACAGCGGCCCGGCCGAGCACGCGTCCTGCCCGGTCTGCAGCACTGCCCCCGTGGCAAGCCTGATCCTGATCGGCGATCGCCAGGGCATGCGCTATCTGCATTGCGTGCTCTGCGAGAGCCAGTGGCACATGGTGCGGGCGAAATGCACCAACTGCGGCGACGCCTCGGAGCTCGACTACCTCAGCTTCGACACCCCCGAAGCCACGGTGCGCGCCGAAAGCTGCGGCGTGTGCCACGGTTACCTGAAGGTGATCTCACTGGAACGCGACCCGCAGGCCGAGGCCGTGGCCGATGACCTTGCCTCCCTGGCCCTGGACGATGCGGTGACGGCGGAGGGCTATCAACGCACCGGGTTCAATCCCTTCGCGCTGCCGGGATGAGGGGCTGCCCGACATATCCATTGCTAACCGCCAGATTTTTTGCTTACCCGAACGCCCGCACGCCGGTCATCCATTCATGAAGCACGAATCCGAACAGCGCCCAGCCCGCCAGCCCGACGACCGCCACCATCGCATCGCGCGCAGGTGTCCCGGTCGGGTAGCTGGTTCGCGCTTCCCGGTCCCGCCCGCGCGCTGACACGAAGTCCGCCACCGCCCACGCCAGGAACGCGCCAAACAGCACCAATGCGGCGAGTGTTCCGTTGGCAAGCAGGTGCCCCAGGGCCCAGGCCTGCACGCCTGCCAGCATCGGATGACCAAGCGCAGCCTTGATGCGGTTGCGAGGCACATATGCCGCCGCAATCAGCACAAAGGCCGGGATCGTGAGCAATGCGGCAACGTACCGCCCCCACACCGGCGGCGTCCAGACCACCACAGGATGCGCGCTGGCCAGGCCGTAGCCCCAGATAACCAGCGCCAGGCCGGCTATCGAAACCAGGGTGTACAAGCCTTTCCAGCGGCCGGGGCCGAGCCTGGCAATCTGCGCGGTGCGCCATGGGTCAGCAGCCATGCGTACCGAGTGCGCACCCAGAAAAATGAGCAATCCCAAAACCAGTACCGTCATGCTGCCACCCCTTTCTTTAGCGCCCGCCGCACGCCTATGCTAGACATATTGCGTTGCAGCGGTCCAGCCTTATTCAGGAGGGTTTCCCATGCTTCAGAACAGTGACGTCGCGGCCAGGATTCCTGCGCAAGACCTCGCAAGGGCGAGATCCTTCTACTCGAGCAAGCTCGGTCTTGAGCCAGTCGAGGAACGGCCGGGCGGACTGCGCTACAAGTGCGGCAACAGCTACTTCGTACTTTTCGAGTCGGCTGGCTCGGCCTCTGGAAGTCACACACAAATGGCCTGGGAGGTCGATGACATCCAGGCAACCGTTAGCGAGCTGCGGCACCTGGGAGTCGTGTTCGAAGAATACGATCTTCCCGGCCTCAAGACCATCAATGGGATCGCCAGGTCCAGGGGAACTACCTGTCCAAGGGTGGCATAGGCGAGAAAGGTGCCTGGTTCAGAGACAGCGAGGGCAATCTCCTTGCCATCGGGCAACCGATCAGGTGAGTCCGTCGGCCTGATCGAACTACCCGCGGCTGTACCAAGCTGTCTTGTCTCTTGCCTGCAACCCCGGTGGGAGATAAAAGGACTGTTCGAGGACGAGCTGTCATCACCGAAAGCAGGGGGCAATCCATGTGGATGAATTTGCTTCTGATCTTTGTGCCGATCGCAATCGCCCTGGAATTCCTTGCTTCCGATCACCACCTCCTGATCTTTATCGCTTCCTCCCTGGCCATCCTGCCGCTTGCCGGGCGGATGAGCCATGCCACCGAGCAACTCGCAGAGCGCATGGGCGAGGCGGTCGGGGGGCTGCTAAATGCGACATTCGGCAATGCGGCTGAACTTATCATCGCACTTGTCGCCTTGCGTGCCGGCCTCCATCAGGTGGTGGAAGCCTCCATCGTCGGTTCCATTGTCGGGAATATGCTGCTGGTGTTTGGCGCCGCGATGCTCGCAGGCGGCATTCGCTATCCTGAGCAAAGCTTTAACCCGCGCGGCGCGCGTTCCCAGGCGACCATGCTCATACTGTCGGCGATCGCGCTGATCCTGCCTGCCAGCTTTGAAGCGGTAGAAGGCACGACAGCCGTGCTGTACCGGCTCAGCGCCTGGATTTCCATCGCGCTTCTGGTCGTCTATGCGCTGTACCTGGTGTTCTCGCTGGTCACTCACCCCGCGCTGTTCCGCGGCGCATACGAAGCAAAGGCGGTTGCTCCGGAAGGCGTGGAGGACCAGCCCTCCTCGTCCGTAGCGCGGGCGATAGCGATACTGGCGGCAGCCACCGTAGGGACGGCGTGGATGAGCGAGATCATGGTGGGTGCGCTCGGCCCCATGATGCGCGACTACGCCCTCAGCGACATATTCGTCGGTGCCTTTGTGGTAGCGATCCTCGGAAATGCGGCCGAGCATGCATCGGCCATTACCGCAGCCTTGAGGAATCGCATGGACCTGTCGTTCTCCATTGCGGTTGGCTCGAGTGTCCAGGTGGCGCTGTTTGTCGCGCCGGTGCTGGTACTGACGAGCCATTTTCTCGGTCCGGCCCCGATGGACCTGGCCTTTCGTCCCGCCCTGGTCCTGATGGTGGTCCTGTCCGTGCTGGTCACGGCGCAAATGGCGAGCGACGGGCACGCCGACTGGTTCAAGGGCACGCAGCTCCTAATCGTCTATCTTGCCCTCGCCCTCACCTTCTTCTTCCTGCCGCGCTGAAGACTGCCGCGGGCGACTTTGGCATCAGACACCCGCTACCGCCGCCGCGGTGCAGCATGCCGCGGCGGATAGAGTTTCTGGAACTGTGCCGTCGTGATCCCCATTGTGCCCTTGTCATCGATGATCGTCATCTCGCGCCACGCGCTCGGCGCGCCTTCAAGTCCGGGGAATTCCCTCAACTGCCAGATGCGACCCGTCTGCGTGTCGAGCAAGAAGGGGCCTGCACGGACCTGGGGTTGACTCACGATCTGATAGCGGCCAGGTCCAGCCTGTTGCGGCATATCATCGGCTCGCTGGGGCGGCGGTATGGCAACCGCTTCACTGCCGGCAGCGACGGGTGTTTTACCGCTTGCCGGGGCTGGCGGCTGCTCGCGGTTGCCGCATGCCCCGACCAAAGCCATCGACAAGCACAACGCATAAGGTGCAATGTAGTGCATGGTTGGCTCCGTGATCTCGCCCTTCGCATCCATTGGAAAGCCGCCTGGCCGCCGTTCGGCGACCCCACAAGACGCCAGGACATCGCTGCGCGCGGCCGCGCGCTCGCATGGCGCGACGCCTCGCAAACCGGACGTTCGATGCCGAGCCTATGCCATCAGGAGCGCCTCGTATTCCTCCCGGAACTGATGGAGGGAACTGTCCACCACCGTCACGGCGCCGTCGATCAGGCCACAACGCCCGCTGCCGGGAAGGATGCGGCACAGGTTTTCCAACGATTCCAGGTCCGCGCGCACGCCGCGGCCCGTATCGATCCGGTTCAGCAGGCGCATCAGCTGGAAGGTCCCGCCCTTGCATGGCGGGCACTGGCCGCACGAGCCCTGGGCGAAGAAGCTGACGTACTCTGCCACCTTGCGGACGATGCTGGTCCCTTCCGACACCACGATCATCGCACCGGTTCCCAGCCGCGAACGCCGTTGCCGCACGGAGTCGAAGTCCAGCGCCACATCGAGATCGCGCTTGGTCAGCAGCGTATTGGAGGGACCGCCCGTGAAGACCGCCTTGAACTCCTTGCCCTGGAGCATCCCGCCGCCATGCCGGAACACGAGGGTTTCAAGGCTCGTGCCCATCGGCAGCTCATACAGGCCAGGCCGCAAGACATCGCCCGAGAGCGAGTACAACTTGGTTCCGGCGGCATGACCGATGCCGAGGCCGCGATACCACTGGGCACCGTTGCGCAAGATGCCCGGTACGTGGGCCAGCGTCTCGGTATTGTTGACGACGGTCGGTGCGCCATGCACGCCGTATTCGGCGGGAAAGGGCGGCTTGCGGCGCGGAAACGGGAACCCGCCCTCGACGCTCGAGATGACCGCGGTTTCCTCGCCGCCGATATACAAGCCAGAGCTGGGCAGGACGCGAAGCGACACCGGTCCGCCGACCAGCCCGGCCAGCTCGGCGAACTGCGGGTGTGCCTGCCATTGCTGCACCGCCTCGCGCGTCCGCGCCAGCGACAGCGGCTGATGGGGATTGACGTACAGCACGACATGGTTGGCGCGGGTGGCGGCCGCGGCGATCAGCGCGCCCTCGATCACCTGGTGCGGCGTGTGCTCAAGCAGAAAGCGGTCCTTGAATGTCCCCGGCTCGTCTTCGTTGCCATTGCAGATGATGTACTTGTCGCCAGCCGCCGCGGCGGCCACCGGCGCCCATTTTCGATGCGTCGCGAAACCAGCGCCGCCCATCCCGCGCAGGTCGGCCTGCTCGATCTCGGCGATGACCGCGGCCGGTTCGCGCAGGGCCCGGGCCAGCCCCTCTCCGCCGCCGCGTGCCAGCCAGGCATCCAGGTCGGCGCCAACCCGGATGTCCTCGTTGAGCAGAACCTGATTGAGCTGTTCCATCGCGCGCTCCGTGCCCCGCTTACCGGGTGCCGCCGACCGCCCGGCCCCACGCGCCGGAGTGCAACCCTGCGTCGACGCGCAGATCGAAATTCGCGTAGCCGGGGAACAGCTGCGGTGCCTTGAGATGCAGGGGCAGCCCGGCCAGCGTCAGTTCCCGCTGCCAGGCGTGCACGTGGCCGATGCCGGCGCGGGCGGCCATGGCGCTGCGCCCGGCTTGCGCCGCGCTGGCACCGGCGCGCCGGCCCATGCTCAGGATATCGAGCAGCGCGTTGCCCATCAACCGGTTGCGCCCATGAATGCCGCCCGTGACCTCGCCGACGCAATAGAGCCCTGGCACGCTGGTCGCGCCCTCCTTGTCGATGGCAACGCCGCCGTTCTGGTAGTGCAGGGTCGGGTAGACAAGGAACGGCTCCTGGGACGCATCCTGCCCGCACTTGTGGGCGAGATGGCGCAGCGTCACGAGCCGCTTTTCCAGGATGCCGGGGTTCTCCATTTCCAGCGTCGGCGTGTCGAGGAAGACACCAACCTGTCCGCCCCGCTCGATGCCGCGCCCCTGCGCGCATTCGCGCAGGATTGCCGAGGCCACGATGTCCCGCGGCTTGAGTTCATCGACGAAACGCTCGCCCTCGCCGTTGATCAGCTTCGCGCCGGCCGAGCGGGCGGCTTCCGAGATCAGGCCGCCCGCCAGGTGCGGCGGGTAGGCGATGCCGGTGGGATGGTATTGAAACGAATCCAGCTCGCGCAGGCGCGCCCCGATCCGATACGCCAGCACCAGGCCGTCTGCGGTAGCCCCGTAATGGTTGGACGTCGGGAAGGCATTCAGGTGCAGGCGCCCCGCCCCGCCGGTGGCGAGAATCACGGCGCGCGCGCGCACCAGCATAAAGGTGCGCCATTCGAGGTTGTAGATCACCGCCCCGGCGCAGCGCCCCCGCTCGTCGGACAGCAGCTCGACTGCGGGGCAGCGGTTCCACACCGCGATGCCGGCCTCGAGGTCCACCGCCTCGCGCAGCACGCGCATCATTTCCAGGCCGGTATAGTCCCGGTAGGAGAGAATGCGCGCGGCCGATGCTCCCCCTGGCTTCTTGCGCAGAAGGTTGCCGCCGAGGGGCCGGTCTTCCTCCTGATCGAACATCATGCCCAGCCGGATCAGCCATCGGATCACGTCGGGTCCGTCCATCACCATCTGCGCGACCAGCTCGGGCTCGCCGCAGAAGTGCCCGGCGCGCAAGGTGTCCTCAAAATGCAATTGGGGACTGTCGTCCTCGCCGATGGCCGCCTGGATCCCGCCTTCGGCCATCACGGTGTTGCTGTCACCGAGGCGCAGCTTGGTGGCGAGAATCACCTGCGCGCCTTGCCTGGCCGCGGTCAGCGCCGCCGCGCAGCCGCCACCGCCCCCGCCGATGATCAGCACATCGGTGGACACGAGTTGCGCCCCGGCAATATCGACGTCGTCGATCAGCGCATTGGCTTGCAGATAGCGCGCGAGATCCGGCTGACAAGGCTCGCCGCGGTTGACGCCGACGGCCAGCGCGACGCGCGCATTGGGCCCGTGGTCGGGGTGATAGGCCTTTAGCAGTGCTTCGACGGAGATGTCATCGCCGCGCACCGCCGGCGCCACACCTGGACGGTAGCGCTTGCGCGCCTCTTCGTAGGGGATGCCAGCTGGCATGATGGTTCGTCCCGTCAGCGCGGCGGCTGCGCGCCGGGTGCGTCAAAGTCGATCGTCATCGCGCCGTTCTCGATCTGCTGCAGGCGCAGCATGAGATTGGCCGGCCGCAGCGTCTGCGCCGCGATCATCCGCCGCACGAACAGGCCGAGATGGTTGGGCCGGATATGCTCTGGGCAGGCCAGCGTGCAGAGGTTGCACATGACGCATTCGTCGAACACCTGGCCCGAGGCGGTCAGCTTGCCCTCCACCGCGAACCTCACGCCCTCCTGAACATCGAGTCCCTTCGGACAGGCCCGGTCGCATCCGCTGCAGTGACGGCAATGCGCGGCCTCCGGGAATACTTCAGAGATTGTTTGCAAGGCGTCCCAGCTGTCGCCGATCTCCTCGATACGATAGAGGTGCCGCTCCGACGCCGTGAAGTAATCCAGGAACGCGACCTGCATGCCATCTTCGACCAGCGTTTCGCAAGCGAGCGCGGTCTTGACATCCTGCTCGCCGTTGCGCCGCACCATGACGCGGCATGAGCCGCACACCCCCTGGCCCATGCAGCCGACGCCTTCGACAAACGTTTCCCCCGCGTGCAGGAAGGCCTGCAGGATGGAGCAGTTTGCCGGTGCTTCGACCGAGCGTCCTTCGATGCTCAAGCGTACCAGTCCCATCGCGTCGCCTTTATTGCCCGGCGTCGTTAGCGCCACACTGGCATTTCCACAGAAAAGGTCATATAAACCTTAGCACAAGGGAGGTCATTGCGAAGGGGGCGCCGCATCCAGGCTTGCTGGACACCGCTCGCTTCGCCGCTTGCGGCAACCGGGATCGCGGCGTGATCTGCATCGCCGTATTCCCTATGACCGGCGTGCCGCTCTTGCTTTGAATCGGAGCCCTGAGGACCCATGCTGCACCGCACTTCCCACCGCCGCGATCAGGCCGCATGCGTGGATCCGCCTGCGTGCCCAAACGCGACCCGCAGCCCGGGGCTGACCATTTACGCCAGATGGCGCCTTACCATGCGACCAGCGTGCCGGCAAACCATGACGCTCAGGGACCGGGCCATGGCAAGACTGCCGAGATTTTCTTGCGGGCTCCTCGCCGCGCTGAGCTGCATCTGCCTGTTTGGCGCGACGCATGCCTTCGCGCGCCAGGTTTTCGACTCGCCGGATGCAGCCATGGCGGCCTTTGGCCAGGCGGTCCTCAATGACGACGAGACGGCCATGCGAGCCATGCTGGGCGCCAACTACCGCGACATCATTCCCCCGGTCGGCGCCGAAGCGCGGAACAAGTTCAACACGGCCTGGGCACAAGCGCATCGCGTGCAACAAAGTGGCAAGCAAGCGTCCATCGTCGCGGGCGACGATGGATGGACCCTGCCCGTACCGCTGGTCAAGTCAGCCAAGGGCTGGCAGTTCGACACACTGGCCGGCGCCCGGGAAATGCGCCTGCGCCGAATCGGGCGCAATGAACTCGCGGTGATCCAGACCATGCGGGCCGTCTGCGATGCGCAGACCGAATACGCCCAGACGACCCACGATGGCGAGAAACGGCTCGTCTACGCCGGCAGGCTGTCCAGTTCACCGGGCAAACACGACGGGCTCTACTGGCCGAGCGGACCGGATGAGCCGCAAAGCCCGCTCGGGCTGGCTTTCCGTGACGCCGGCACGCGCAATGCGAGCAAGGAGGGTTACCACGGCTACCATTACAAGCTCCTTACCGCGCAAGGGGCGCACGGCGATGGCGGCAGCTTAGACTATGTCGTCGATGGCAAGCTGTTCGGAGGCTTCGCGGTCATGGCCTGGCCGGTACGCTACGGCGACACCGGCGTGATGAGCTTCATCGTCAGCCACAAGGGCCAGGTCTATGAGCGCGACCTCGGTACCAACAGCGCCACCAAGGCAGCGGCAACGACATCCTTTGATCCGGCTCCCGGCTGGCGGAAGGTGTCGCCATGAGCCCGCGCGCCCTGACTACCGCTTGCTGTGTCCTGCTTGTGCTCGGCGGGTGCCAAAGCGCCGCTCCGCCCGCAGCGGGTACGGCCACGCCGGCGATGTCCCGCGAGGGCGCGGTGCAGGCCCAGAAGGAACCCGCGCCTTACAAGGCGGAAGAAATCGAGGCGCTGGTCGCGCCGATCGCGCTCTATCCCGATCCGCTGCTGTCACAGGTCCTGATGGCCTCCACCTACCCGCTGGAAGTCGCCCTCGCCGCGCGCTGGAGCAAGGCCCATCCGAACCTCAAGGGTGACGACGCAGTCAAGGCGGTACAGAACGAGTCCTGGGACGTCAGCGTGAAGTCGCTGGTGGCGTTTCCGCAGATCCTTGCGCCAATGGGCGACAAGCTGGACTGGACCCAGAAACTGGGGGATGCATTCCTGGCCCAGCAGAAGGAGGTGTTCAATGCCGTGCAACGCCTGCGTGTGCGCGCCCAGCAAGCCGGCCACCTCAAGTCGGGGCCGCAGCAGACCGTGACCGTGGAAACAGCAACCTCCGGCGAAGCCGCGCAGCAGACCATCGTGCGCATCGAGTCGGCGGATCCCCAGGTGATCTATGTGCCGGTGTATGACCCGGCGATCGTCTACGGCGGCTGGGGCTATGCGGGCTACCCGTACTACTACTGGCCACCCTACGCGCCCTACTACCCCGGCGATGCCTTCGTCGGAGGCATCGCATGGGGCATCGGCCTGGCGGGGGCCATTGCCATATTTGGCGACTGCGACTGGAACAATGGCGGGGTACATGTGGAGCACCACAAGGCCCGGAACATCGACCGCAATTTCGACGCCAGCAAGTTCAAGGGAGGCCGCTGGCAGCACGACGCGCGGCACCGCCAGGGTGTTGCCTATCGCGATAATGCCACACGGGAGAGATACGGCCGGAGCATGGCCGATGCGGCGGGCCGCAACAACTTTCGCGGGCGCGATGCTTCGGGGGGCCGGGACAATGGCTTCCAGGGCGTGGGCAGTGGCGGCAAAGCGGTGCAGCGTGATGCCAGCCGCGGAAGCGCGAGCCTGCATTCAGGCTCCGGCCGCGCCGGCGGTTTCGGCGGTGGCTTTGGCGGCGGACGAGGTGGCGGTGGACGACGTTAGGGAAGCAATGCCCGTCTCGGGCGGTGTAGGTCGCGTTCCTCTGGTCGGCGGTTGGGCTGCCCTGTCTGCATCCGGAACTCCATCAACTCTTCTGGGAAGGATCGCAAGATGCTCACCAAACTGAAAGCGGCGTTCCTCTACTTCAATAGCGTGGTCCCGTTCCGGCTGGGCCCCGCCCTGATCACGACGGTGGTGCTGATCACCTTGCTGCTGCTGCCTGTGCCAGAGGGGCTCACGCCCAAAGCTTGGGGCCTGGTTGCCATCTTCCTGACCACAATCGTTGCGATCATCCTGAAGGTCATGCCGATCGGGGTGATGGCGATGATGGCCATCGTGGTCCTCTCGTTGTCGCAGGTGACCTCGACCTCGTCCAAGGGGGCGATCGCCGATGCGCTGACCGCCTTCGACAGTCCGTTGATCTGGCTGATCGTGGTGGCCATCCTGATCTCCCGCGGCGTGAAGAAGACCGGCCTGGGCACCCGTATCGGCCTGATGTTCATCGCCCTGATGGGGAAACGAACGATAGGCATCGGCTATGGCCTAGCCACCTGCGAGTTGGTGCTGGCGCCCTTCACACCGAGCAATACCGCGCGCGGTGGCGGCATCGTGCATCCGATCATGAAGTCGATCGCCAATGCATTCGACTCGGACCCGGCCAAGGGCACGGAGGGCAAGGTCGGCACCTACCTGGCGTTGGTCAACTATCACGCCAATCCTATCTCCTCGGCGATGTTCGTGACCGCCACCGCCCCGAACCCGCTGGTGGTGGACTACATCGCCAAGGCGACCAACCAGAGTCTGCATCTGAGCTGGACGAGCTGGGCACTTTGCATGTTGGTGCCCGGCCTGCTATGCATGCTGGTGATGCCGCTGGTTATCTTTGTGTTGTCGCCGCCGCAGCTCAAGGCCACACCCAATGCGGTGGAGTATGCGCACGCCGAAATGGCGAAGATGGGTCCAGTGTCGCCGAAGGAAATGGTCATGATATTCACCTTCGCGCTGCTGCTGCTGCTATGGGCCAACGTTCCGGCGATGGTGTTCGGTCCTTCGCTCACGCTGGACCCGACGGTGGTCGCCTTGGTCGGCTTGTTCGTGCTGATCATCACTGGCACCCTCGACTGGGACGACGTGCTGTCCGAGAAGAGCGCCTGGGACACGCTGATATGGTTTGGTGCGCTGATCATGCTGGCCGAGCAACTGAACAAGCAGGGTGTGATCGGGTGGTTCTCGAAGGGCATGAGCGACGCGATTGTGGCCAGTGGCATCGGCTGGGGTGGCACGGCTGCGATCCTGGTGGCGGTCTTCGTGTTCTCGCACTACCTGTTCGCCAGCACGACCGCGCACATCAGTGCGATGATGCTCGCCTTCCTGACAGTCGGAGTCCATCTGATGCCGCCAGAGTATGTGGTGCCGTTCATGCTGCTTATGGCGGCCGGCTCGGCGATCATGATGACGCTGACCCACTATGCGACAGGCACCTCGCCGATCATCTTCGGCAGCGGTTTTGTCACGATGGGAACCTGGTGGCGCGTCGGCTTTGTGATGTGCGTGGTGGAGCTGCTGATCTTCGCCGTGGTCGGGAGCGTCTGGTGGAAGGTGCTTGGCTTCTGGTGAACACGCAGCCGGACGACGCCCGATGAACCGCTCGTGATCCCGCCAGGTCGACGCGTTCGGCCGCTTCTTCGCCTCGCTCTGAACCCGGAGACGCAAAATGCCATCCGTAACGTCCGACGGTGTTTCGATCCACTACGAGGTCAAGGGCCAGGGTTCGCCCGTGCTTCTCCTGGCGGGGCTTGCGGGAGTGGGCGCCTCCTGGGGGCCACAGATCGACCTGTTCGCCGGGCATCACCAGGTGATCGTGCCGGATCACCGCGGCACCGGTCAGTCCGAGCGCACCGCGCGCGGCATGACGATTGCGCAACACGCGCGGGACATGGCGCGGGTCATCGAGGCAGTCGGGTATGGGCCGGTCCATGTGGTCGGGTCCTCGACCGGAGGCGCCATCGCGCAGCTGCTGGCGATCCATCACCGCGAACGATTGCGCAGCGCGACCATTGTCTCTTCGATTGCTCGCGCGGACGCCTTCTACCGTCGCCAGTTCGACATGCGGCGACGCATGCTGACCGATTCCGGCCTGCGCGCGTCCACCGAGGCGAACGCACTATTTCTGTTCGACCCGAAATTCAGCCGCGAGCACCCGGAGCAGGTGCAGGCGTGGGTGAATGCCGCATCGGCCGGCACGTTCGACCCGGAAATCGGCTTTGCCCGGATCGACATGATCGTAGGACACGACGCCTTCGATGATCTTCCATCGATCACGACACCGACGCTGGTACTGGTGGGCGAGCGCGACTTCTGCGCCCCGCCGTACTTCTCTGCGGAGCTTGCAGCGCGGATTCCGGGAGCGGAGTTTGCCACCCTGGACGGTGGCCACTTCATCTTCCTGGAGAAGCCCGTACTCCTGCACGACACTGTGGAAGCCTTCATTGCCAGGCACGAGCGATGATCGGTTCGAGGACACGGCACCATCATGCCATGTCATGGCTCACCGCCGCCCGCCTCTGCCTGCGCCGGGGCCGCCCCGTCCTCGCGCAGCCAGACAATGAACTCGGCGCCCTGTCCCACCGCGCTCTCCACGGTAATGCGGCCGCCGTAGCGCTCCACCAGCGCATAGCTGATCGATAGGCCGAGGCCCGTCCCCATCTGCTTTTTGGTCGTGAAGAACGGATTGAACAGGTTGGGCAGGTCTTCTTCCCGGATGCCATGGCCGGTGTCGCGCACGTGCAGCGTCACGCCCTGCCCTTCCCAGTCGCGCGTGCCCAGCGTGAGCGTGCCGCCCTCGGGCATGGCGTGGATGGCATTGGTCAGCAGGTTGACCACGACCTGCTGCAACTCGCTGCGGCTGATGCGCACCTGCCGTGTGGCCAGGCAGTCCAGCTCGACCCGGATCGACGCGCCCTTCAGCATGTGCCGGACCAGGTCGACGCAGCCGGCCGCCAGTTCACCCACGTCCAGGCGCTCCATATTGCCGGCGTAGGCCTCTGGCCGGACAAACTGCAGCAGCCGGTTGGTCAGCTGCTGGATGCGTCGGACCTGCTCGTCGATCAGCCGCAGCTCATGGCGGACCGGCTCCGCGGCCGGGCCCAGGATCTCGCGCGCCACGTCCAGGTTGCCCTGGATCACGGCAATCGGGTTGTTGACCTCATGGGCCACGCCGGCGGTGAGCTGTCCCGCCACGGCGAGCTTTTCCGACGTGATCAGCTGCTGCCGGGCCGCCCGCAGGACGGCGTTGGATTCTTCCAGCTCGCGGGTGCGTTCGGCCACCTTGCGATCGAGCGAGTCCGCCCAGTCCTTGAGCTGGGCGTTGCGCTGCTGCAGGTCAGACAGCAACTGGTCGAACTGGCCGGCAAGCTGGCCCAGCTCGTCTTCGCTGCCCACCGGGCCGACGCGTGCCCCGGTGTTGCCGGCCTTGAGCGCGCGCATGGTGCCGACCATCCGCGCCATCGGCGCAAACACGCGCCTGGCCCACAGCAGCGAAAAGAGCGCGCCGGCCACGCCCAGCAGCAGGAACAGGCCCACCAGCACGCCCAGCGCCAGGTCCTTGGCCTGGCTGATCGGCTTGGCCAGGTAACCCACGTACAGCATGCCGATGCGCTGGCCGCGGCTGTCCGCGATCGGCTCATAGGCGCTCATGTACCAGTCGTTGACCACGAAGGCCAGGTCCAGCCATTTCTCGCCGCGCAGCAGCACCTTGTCGCGTACCTGGCGCGAGACCCGCGTGCCCAGCGCGCGCTCGCCATGGAACAGCCGCACGTTGGTGGCGATGCGCGTGTCGTCCAGGAACAGGGTCGCCGTGCCCTGGCTGCCGCGGGGCAATGACTCGGGCTGGTAGACCAGCGCGTTGATGGTGTCGATAAAGCCGAGGTTGTTGTTCAGCAGGGTGCCGCCGTGCAGGATCGCCACCAGTGTGCCGGCTTCATCGAACACCGGCGCCGCCGCGTGCACCACCATGCCGCGGGTTTCCAGGGTCTTGTCGGTGGGCACCGCATTGGCGGTGGGCCGCAGCGCCACCTGCGCGCGCCGGGCAAGCTCGGCGGACACGGCTGCCAGCTGGGCCGCGGACCAGGCGTCGGTGGCGGCCGCCGCGCGGCCGGCCGCGGCGCTGCTCACGATGCGCCAGGCGGCAGGGTCAGCCCCTGTGCCAGCGGGCGCAGCGGCAAGCAGCCGCCCTTGCGGATCCAGCAGTTGCAGGAAGTCCAGCCCGTGCGTGCGCCGCGCGTCGGCCAGGATGGCGGGCATGGCGTTGCCGCGGCCAAGCCCGGCCACCAGCGCATGTGAGCGCGCCTCCTGCAGGACCCGGTCTTCCACGCCGCCCACCATATGCTCGAAGTACTCGTGGGCGACCAGCAGGTCGCTGTTGACCTTGTAGGCCAGCAAGGCCTGGAACGCGCGATTACCCCACAACCCCATGATCAGCAGCAGCACCAGCAGCGCCACCAGCAGCGGCGCGACCACGATGGACACAAGCTTGGCCCGCAGCGAGGCGCGATAGCGGCGCAGCAGCGCGGCCGGGCTCAAGGACGCAGGCCCCACTGCAGGCATTTGCGGTCCAGCGTGCGGCGCGAGATGCCAAGCCGGCGCGCCGCTTCCACCCGGTTGCCGCCCTCGGCCGCCAGTACCTGCAGGATGTGCCTCCGCTCCACCGACTCCAGCAGCGTGCCGTCGTCGGCCGGCATGGCTGCGTCCTCGTGCTCCGCTTCCGGCAGGTTCGCTTGAGGCGAATCGGCCTGGTGCGCGAGCAGCTCGACCGGGTATTCGCCAAGGATCAGCGCCCGCTCCACGAGGTTGCGCAGCTCGCGCGCATTGCCTGGCCAGTCGTAGCCCTTGAGCACCCGGATCAATGAGGGCGAGAGCGGCACCGCGGGCAGTCCGAGCTGGGCCGACAGCTGCTCCGAGAAATGCTCGGCCAGCGGCACGATGTCTTCCGGCCGCGTGCGCAACGGCGGGATGGCGATGGACACAACGTCGAGCCGGTAGTACAGGTCCTGGCGGAAGCGCCCGGCGGCGACCTCGTTGGCCAGGTTGCGGTTGCAGGCCGCGACGATGCGCACGTCCACGGCAATCTCGCGCTCGGTGCCGAGCGGCCGGATGCGCCGGTCCTCGATCACTCGCAACAGCTTGGCCTGCATCCCCAGCGGCAGCTCCGAGATCTCGTCCAGGAACAGCGTGCCGCCGTCGGCATAGAGAAACAGGCCATGGCGCCCGCCGGCCGCGCCGGTGAAGGCACCCTTGGCGTGGCCGAACAATTCGCTTTCGATGATCTCGGGCGCCATCGCGCCGCAGTTCAGCGGCACGAACTGGCCCTGCCGTCCGCTCAGGTGATGCAGTTCGCGCGCCACCACTTCCTTGCCGGTGCCGGACTCGCCCGTCACCAGTACCGTCGATGGCATCGGTGCCACCCGTGCCACCAGCGCCATGACCTTCTTCATGGCCTCGGACTCGCCGATGAAGTGCTTGTGGATGGTGTACTTGTCCAGCTCGCGGCGCAGCAGGTAGTTCTCCCGCGCGAGCCGGGTCCGGTCAAAGCAGCGCCGGATTGCATTGAGCATCTGGTCGACACGGAACGGCTTGACGATGAAGTCCGCCGCGCCCGAGCGCAGCGCGGCGATCGCCGTGTCCATGTCGGCGAAGGCGGTCATCAGGATCACATCGGCGGGGTTGCCGGCCGCGCGCAGTGCCTTGAGCCACTCCACCCCGCTGATACCGGGCAGCGCCACGTCTAGCAGGATCAGGTCGAAATGCCGTTGCTCAAGCAGCGCGGCACCCGCTTCGGCGCTGTCGGCCGTCACCACGCTGCCCACCTTGCCTTCGAGCGCGCGCGACAGGAACGAACGCATGCCGGCCTCGTCGTCCACCACCAGGATCGTGCGGCGCTGCCAGTTGTCGGCATCGGCTGCGTTGCTTTGTCTTTCGTTCATCACTTTAGTAGTTGCGGGGGCAAGAGAAGAGTCTAGCGACAGTGCGCTATCCGCCTGTATTGGGGGTAAACCGAGCCAGCCCCGCAAACCGCGGCCACGGATGGACAGTTTGGCCCGCGCGAGGGGCTGCTGCCAGGACATTTTGTCCACGGCTGCGCCTGACGGCCCGGTCCGCGCGCGGCAAGCCATTGACGGCAAACGAAATCCGCCATGGGCATGGCTTTTGCTGAACCACGCACTCCAGCCCATCGCATCACGCGCAAGAAGAGGCTGCCACTTCCAGGTAGGAGACAACTTCATGTCATACCCCGCGCAAGCGCAAACGCCCTCGCAGAAGTCCCAACACGCGTCGCCGTCCCGGCCAACGTCACGCCCGTCGGCCTTCTCCAAGGAGGCCATCATCGCCCGCCCCGGCTTCAACCGCTGGATGGTTCCGCCCGCCGCGCTGGCGGTGCATCTGTGCATCGGCCAGGCCTATGCCTTCTCGGTCTTCAACGAACCGCTGACCCGGATCCTCGGCGTCACGCAGTCGGCGCCGGGCGACTGGCAACTGACCACGCTGGGCTGGGTGTTCTCGCTGGCGATCTTCTTCCTCGGCATCTCTGCCGCGTTTGCCGGCAAGTGGCTGGAGAAGGTCGGGCCGCGGCGCACCATGTTCACGGCGGCGTGCTGCTTCGGCGGCGGCTTCCTGGTGTCGGCGCTCGGCATCTGGCTGCACCAGATCTGGCTGCTGTACCTGGGCTACGGCGTGCTGGGCGGGATCGGGCTGGGGCTGGGCTACGTGTCGCCGGTGTCCACGCTGATCCGCTGGTTCCCCGACCGCCGCGGCATGGCCACCGGCATGGCGATCATGGGCTTCGGCGGCGGCGCGATGATTGGCGCGCCGCTCTCGGTCGCGCTGATGAACACCTTCAAGAGCGCAACCAGCGCGGGCGTGGCACAGACCTTCCTGGTGATGGGCGTGGTCTACTTCATCTCGATGTCGATCGGCGCGCTGGCCATCCGCATCCCGCTCCCGGGCTGGGCGCCCCCGGGCTACGTTCCCACCACCAAGGCCCGCAAGATGGTCACGCACGCCCACGTGCACATCGACCAGGCGCTGAAAACGCCGCAATTCTACCTGCTGTGGGTGATCCTGTTCCTGAACATCACCGCCGGCATCGGCGTGCTGGGCCAAGCTGCGGTGATGATCCAGGAAACCTTCAAGGGCAGCATCACTGCGGCAGCCGCCGCCGGCTTCGTCGGCCTGCTCAGCATCGGCAACATGACGGGGCGCTTCCTGTGGAGCTCCGCCAGCGACTACTTCGGCCGCAAGATCACCTATGCCATCTTCTTCGCCTTTGGCGCCGCGCTGTACATGGCGGTGCCGGCCGTCGGCGCGTCCGGCAACGTGGCCCTGTTCGTGGCCTGCTACTTCTTGATCCTGACCATGTATGGCGGCGGCTTCAGCACCATTCCCGCCTACCTGGCCGACATGTTCGGCACCGCCTACGTCGGCGGCATCCACGGCCGCCTGCTGACCGCCTGGGCCGCCGCCGGCATTGCCGGCCCGGCGCTGGTCAACTACATCCGCGAGCACAAGCTGGCCATGGGCGTTCCCAGGTCAGAGGTCTATGTCGACACCCTGCACATCATGGCCGGCCTGCTGGTGGCGGGTTTCGTCTGCAACCTGCTGATCCGGCCGGTGCATGAGCGCCACCACCTGCGCGAAGCCACCAGCGCAGCCTGAGCGCCCCCCCGGATTCCGATACCAATACTCAGGAGACACCACCGTGCAAGACGACCGAACTTTCGGCAAGACGCTGCTGCTGCTCGCGTTCTGGGCCTATGTGCTGATCCCGCTGGGCGCGGGCATCTGGTCGACCCTCGGGAAGGCCATGAAGCTGTTCAGCTAAGCGCTCGCCCTGACCGTCCGCTGCATCACGATCCGTCGATGCAGCGGGGTCCATCCATGACTGTGATCCCGCGCAATGGCGCTATCTGTATTTGCTTTGCGGCGCCTGGCGAGCGCTTCTTCCGGCTCTGCAAACTGAGCTTTAGCGGTTCTGCAAGAACTGTATCCTTCGCGGGCAGGCTGTACTCCTTACGCTTGTCCGTAGTGTCGCGCGACACGCCGTCGTGCCGGCGGCAACCCCACGGAGAGCACATCGATGCACGGACTCACAGCCCTGGAGCTCGCTCGAATCCAGTTCGGATTCACGGTTTCCTTTCATATCTTATTTCCCGCCATCACGATCGGGCTGGCATGTTTCCTGGCGTTCCTGGAAGCACGCTGGCTCTACACCAAGGACACGGTGTACAGGACCCTGTACCAGTTCTGGATCAAGATCTTCGCGTTGAACTTCGGCATGGGGGTCGTTTCCGGCCTGGTCATGGCCTATGAGTTCGGCACCAACTGGTCTGGCTTCTCGCAGTTTGCGGGGAGCGTCACCGGACCGCTGCTGACCTACGAGGTGCTGACCGCCTTCTTCCTGGAAGCGGGCTTCCTGGGCGTGATGCTGTTCGGCTGGAACCGCGTCGGGCCGGGGCTGCATTTCTTCTCGACGGTGATGGTGGCTCTCGGCACCATGATTTCCTCCACCTGGATCCTGGCGTCGAACAGCTGGATGCATACGCCGGCCGGCTACGTCGTCGTTGCCGGCAAGGTGGTGCCCACCGACTGGCTCGAGGTGATCTTCAACCCGTCGTTCCCCTACCGGCTCACGCACATGGTGATCGCCGCGCTGCTGTCCACGGCACTGTTCGTGGCGGCATCCTCGGCCTGGCAGCTGCTGCATGACCGCGCCGTGCCCGCCGCCCGCAAGATGCTGTCGATGGCCCTGTGGATGGTACTGATCGCGGCGCCGATCCAGGCGGTGGTGGGCGACGCCCACGGCCTGAACACGCTGGAGCACCAGCCCGCCAAGATCGCGGCGATGGAGGGGCACTGGAACACCGCCGCCAGGGATGTCAAGGGCGGCTTCCCGCTGATCGTCTTCGGCATCCCCGACATGGAACGCGAGGAAACCCGCTACGCCATCGAGATTCCGCGCCTGGGCAGCCTGATCCTCACGCACAGCCTTGACGGCCAGATCCGCGGCCTGAAGGACTTCCCCAGAGAAGACCGCCCCAATGCCACGGTGCTGTTCTTCACCTTCCGCGTCATGGTTGGGCTGGGCGTGGCGATGATCCTGTTCGGCCTGCTGGGTTGGGTGCTGCGCCGCAATGGCGCCCTGTACCGGTCCAAGGCCTTCCTGCGCCTCGCGGTGGTGATGGGCCCCGCCGGCCTGGTCGCGCTGCTGGCCGGCTGGATGACCACCGAGATCGGCCGCCAGCCGTGGGTGGTCTATGGACTGCTGCGTACCCATGATGCCGTTTCCGCGCATGCCGCCGGCCCGGTGGCGCTGTCGCTGGCGTTGTTCGTGGTGATCTACTTCGTCTGCTTCGGCGTGGGCATCCGCTACATGCTCAGGCTGGCCAGCGCCGGCCCCGCCCCCGACGCGCACCCGCACGATGAGCCGTCCTACGGCCCCGGCAGCGTCGTTCCCGCCGCCATCGCCGCGGCTTCCACACCCAACCCGATGGCCCCGCACGGCCAGCGCGAATCCTGAACAGGTGATCAACATGGGTATCAACCTTCCCGTTATCTGGGCCGCCCTGATCTTCTTCGGCGTGATGATGTACGTCATCATGGACGGATTCGATCTTGGCATCGGCATTCTCTTCCCCTTCGTCGGCGACCGTCATGACCGCGACGTCATGATGAACACGGTGGCGCCGGTCTGGGACGGCAACGAAACCTGGCTGGTGCTGGGCGGCGCGGCGCTGCTGGGCGCCTTCCCGCTGGCCTACTCGGTGCTGCTCAGCGCCTTCTACCTGCCGCTGATGTTCATGCTGATGGGGCTGATCTTCCGCGGCGTGGCCTTTGAATTCCGCTTCAAGGCCAGCGACCGCAGCCGCCCCTACTGGGATGCCGCGTTCACGTGGGGATCGGTGGTCGCCGCCTTCTTCCAGGGCGTGACGCTGGGCGCCTATATCGACGGCATCACCATGGAAGGCACCACCTTCACCGGCGGCGCGCTCGACTGGCTGGCGCCGTTCCCGATCTTCTGCGGCGTGGGCGTGGTGATTACCTATGCCTTCCTCGGGGTCACCTGGCTCATCATGAAGACCGAGGGCCGCCTGCAATGGACCATGCTGCGCGTGACCAACGTGCTGACCGGCGTGATGCTGGCAATGGTCGCCGCGGTGAGCGTGTGGACGCCGCTGACCCATCCGGAGATCGCGCAACGCTGGTTCGCGCTGCCCAACCTGTTCTTCTTCCTGCCGGTGCCGCTGCTGGTGCTGTTCTCCGCCTTCGGCATCTACCGGTCCCTGCGCAACCACCCGAACGTGTCGCCGTTCCTGTACGCGCTGCTGATGATCTTCATGGGTTATACGGGGCTTGCCATCAGCATCTGGCCCAATATCATCCCGCCGTCGATCTCGATCTTCGATGCGTCGTCGCCCCCGCAAAGCCAGGGCTTCGCGCTGGTCGGCACCCTGTTCATCGTGCCGATCATCCTGGCCTACACCTCCTGGTCCTATTACGTGTTCCGCGGCAAGGTCAAGCGCGGGGAGGGGTACCACTAATGACCAGGATCCTGCATTCGCGGCTGGCGGCCCGCCTGGGCTGGCTGCTGGCCCTGTGGCTGGCGGGGGTCGGCACGGTCTTCGTCTGCGCCAGCCTGATGAAGCTGCTGATGCGCGCAGCCGGGCTTGCCAACTGAAGCCATGCCGTCCTCAAGCCCGCTCTCCCGCCCCGCGCTGCCCGCGCGCACCACCGGCGTGCTCGACACGCTTGCGGCAGCCTGGGCGCGACGCGCCGACCTTGCACCCTGGCTGCATTCCCTGAAGGTGTTCGGCGCGGCAATGCTGGCGCTCTACGTGGCGCTGGCGCTCGGGCTGCCGCGGCCCTACTGGGCCATGGCCACCGTCTACCTGGTGTCCAGCCCGCTGGCCGGCGCCACCTATGCCAAGGGCACCTACCGCGTCTTCGGCACGCTGCTGGGCGCCGTGTGCGCGGTGGCGCTGGTGCCCTGGCTGGTCGACGAGCCCATGCTGCTGATGGCCGCGATCGCGTGCTGGACCGGCACCATGCTCTACCTGTCCTTGCTGGAACCGGCGCCGCGCAACTACATCTGCCTGCTGGCCGCCTATACACTGCCGATCGTGGCGCTGCCGACGGTCACCAACCCGGCCACCGTCTTTGACGTGGCCCTCACCCGCATCGAGGAAATCATCATCGGCATCGTCTGCGCCAGCGTGGTCAGCGCGGTGGTCTTTCCCTCGCGCACCACGCCGGCGCTGGCCGCACGCGCGTCGGCGTGGCTGGACCATGCCTCGCGCTGGATCACCGACGTGCTGGCCGCCGGTGCCAGCGCAGGCCAGCGCCATGACAGCTTCAGCCTGCTGGCCGCCGATATCCTCGCAATGGAAACCCAGCTGGCCCAGCTGACCTATGAAGCCGACGGCGCCCTGACCCTGCGGCGCGCACGTGCCCTGCACCAGCGCATGACGGCCCTGCTGCCGCTGGTGCTCGCGCTGGCCGATGCCGCCAGCGCCTTGCGCCGGCATCCGGCGGGCATGCCTGACGCCGTCGCGCAGCGCATGCGCGCCACGCTGGCCTGGATCGCCGGCGACGCCGGTGCGTCCCGGCCCCCGCCTTCCTGGTACCCGGCAGGCAGCACGCCGGCCGCACCCGCGGACTGGCATGCACGGCTGGTCGCGGCGACCTGCACTTACCTGGATGAACTGGGCGATCTCTGGCAGGACTGCCGCCTGCTGCAGGCCAGCCTGCGCCAGGGCGGGAGCGAGCCCACCGCGCTGCGCTACCGCGTGGAACCCGCCGGGCAGGCCCGGCACCATGATCACGCGCAGCTGTTGTTCCGCGGCGCTACCGCCGGCTCGGCCACCTTCGTCGCGGGCCTGCTGTGGATGGTGTCGGGGTGGGTCGATGGTGCCGGCCCGGTCGGCCTGGCCGCGCTCGCCAGCTGCTTTATCGCCACCACCGCGGAGCCGCGGCTGATGGCCGGCCGGGTGATCGCGTGGAGCATCGGCTGTGCCTTGCTGTCCTGGTACTACCAGTTCGTGGTGCTGCAACTGGCCCATGACTTTGGCTCGCTTGCCGCCCTGCTGTGCAGCCCCTACCTGGTCATCGGCGCCATGACCACGCAGCCGCGCAACGCGCTGTTCGGCGTGTTGCTGGCGGTCACGGCGGCGTCGTTCCCGGGCCCGCAGCACCTGACCGCCGCCAGTTTCGCCGGCATCTTCAACAGCAGCCTGGCGAGCCTGGCGGCGCTGGTGTTCGCGGCCTTGTGGGCAGTCCTGATGCAGCCCTTCGGCCAGCAGCTGGTGGCCTACCGGCTGGCCAGGGCCAACTGGAACGAGATCGCGCTGGCGGCGCACCCGCGCGCGCCGGTCAACAGCGCGCGGCTGCGCGGCCGCATGCTGGACCGGCTGCTGCGCCAGTGGCCGCCATTGACCCGCTGCAACAATGCCAGCGGCAGGCAGGCCGGCAGCGCCGTTGCCGACTTCCTGGTCGAATCAGCCGCGCTCGCGCTGCGGCGCGTCCCGGCTGGCGTGCCCGCGCCGCGCCGCCGGGCCGTGGAGCGCGTGCTGACAGGGGTCGCACGCCACTACCGCCAATGCGCGCGCACCGGCCATGCTAGCCCGCCCGCGCCGGCGCTGGCCGCGCACATCGACGCGGCCTTCGCGGCGCTGGCCACGACGGCCCATGGCAGCCCGCGCACCGCGCTGGCGGCACTGGCCACCCTGCGGCTTGCCCTGCATCCGCATGAAGGAGATCACCATGCACGCCACTGAGTTCGACCTGTACGGCGTGTTCGTGCCAGCCACCGTGGTGTGGATGCTGGCCGCCTTCGCCGTGACCGCCGGCGTGCGCGTCGTGCTCGCCCGGATCGGCTTCTACCGCATCATCTGGCACCGGTCCTTGTTCAATTTCTCGCTCTATATCCTCGTACTGGGCGCGATCGTCGCGCTCGTCTGGCAGGCCCCATCATGATTCGCAAACTTTCGCTGCTCGGCCCCGTTGCGGTGACCTTGGCGGCCGTGGTCGCCGCGGCGCTGACCGCCTGGCATTTGTGGCAGTACTACACCGAGGCGCCCTGGACCCGCGACGGCCATGTGCGCGCAGAAGTGATCCAGGTCGCGCCGGATGTCTCCGGCCTGGTCACGGCCGTGCTCGTCGGCGACAACGCCCGGGTGCAACGCGGCCAGGTCCTGTTCGTAGTGGACCAGGACCGCTTCATCCTGGCCCTGAAACAGGCGCAGGCCGAGGCCGCTTCGGCGCGCGCCGCGCTGGCACTGGGCCGGCGCCAGGCGTCGAACGCGGCCGGCGTTGCCGCCCTGGCCGCCGCGCAGGCGCGCATCGACGAAGCCGATGCCGCGGTGGACGTGGCCAGGCTGAACCTGGCCCGCTGCCGCGTGACCAGCCCGGTCGACGGCTATGTCAGCGACCGCCTGCCGCGCGCCGGCGACTTTGCCACCCGCGGCAAGCCAGCCCTGTCGGTGGTGGCCAGCGGCTCGCAGTACGTGGAGGGCTATTTCGAGGAAACCAAGCTGCCCGCGATCCGCGTCGGCAGCGCCGCCGAAGTGCACATCATGGGCCAGCGCACCCCCTTGCGCGGACATGTGCAGAGCATTGCGCCCGGCATCGAGGACCAGGACCGCGCCATCGGGCCGAACATGCTCCCCAGCGTCAACCCGACCTTCAACTGGGTGCGCCTGGCGCAGCGCATACCGGTGCGCATCGCGCTGGACCAGGTGCCGGCCGGGGCCCACCTGATCGCCGGCCAGACCGCGACGGTGCGCATCCGGGCGCCGCGCGAATGAGGCGCCCAATTCAGCCGCACCGGTCCCGCCGGAACTGTTCTGCTTCCGCTCCTGCCGATTTGTGCGCCTGCCGGGCGGCCATCGGTTCGTACCATGGATGGCATGGCATGCGCCATGCCCTACCCCATTGCCCCCGGGAGATTCGCCATGCAAGCAGCGCTTGTGCAAAAAATGCCCGCCGCCCGCAGTTTTGAGGCGCCCGAGCCGGACCACGCATCACCCGCCTGCCGGGACCAGCTGGGCCGTCCGCTGCGCGACCTGCGCCTCTCGGTGATCGACCAATGCAACTTCCGCTGCACCTACTGCATGCCCAAGGAGCGCTTCGGGCGCGACTATCCGTTCCTGTCGCCTGAGCAGCGCCTGTCCGATGCCGAATTGCTGCGCATCGTGCGCGCCTTTGTCAGCCTGGGCGTTGAGAAGGTGCGCCTGACCGGCGGCGAGCCGCTGCTGCGCAAAGGCATCGAGTCTCTGGTCGAACGCATTGCGGCCATGCGTACCCTGGAGGGCCGGCAGGTGGAAGTGGCCATGACCACCAACGGCAGCCTGCTGGCCCGCAAGGCGCGTTCGCTGCGCGACGCGGGCCTGGGCCGGGTCACGGTCAGCCTGGACAGCCTCGACGACCAGATCTTCCGCGCCATAAACGATGTGGATTTCCCGGTCGGCCGCGTGCTGGAGGGCATCGACGCGGCCATCGCGGCGGGCTTGGCGCCAGTCAAGGTCAACTGCGTGGTCGAGCGCGGCACCAACGACGCGCAGGTGCTGCCGCTGGTCGAACACTTCCGCGGCAGCGACGTCACGCTGCGCTTTATCGAATATATGGATGTGGAAGGCCCGAGCGGCTGGTCACAGTCGCGCGTCGTCCCGTCCGACGAGATCCGCGGCATGGTCGAACGCGCGCATGCGCTGCTGCCGGTCACTCGGCGCGACGGCGAAACCGCCAGCAACTACCCGCTGGCCGACGGCAGCCTGAAGGTGGGCTTTATCTCCAGCGTTTCGCACCCATTCTGCGGCGATTGCACCCGCGCACGCGTTTCGGTCGACGGCCGGCTGCACCTGTGCCTGTTCGCCACCAGTTCCGTCGACCTGCGCCAGCACCTGGGCACCGCCCACCCGGATGAAGCCGTGGCGGACGCGGTCCGGCAAGCGTGGCAGGCCCGCGGCGACCGCTACTCTGAGCTGCGCGCTGACCGGCTGGCCAGCGGCAAGCGCCAGTACCCGACGGTGCGCATGTCGCTGGTCGGGGGCTGAGCCGCGGGCGCGGCTCCCGGTCACTCAGTCAGGATTCGGGAAGGCCTGCGCGGCAAGCTCCGCGCCGGCTGGTGTCAGGCTCGCGTGACCGCGGCCTTCCTCGTCGATCGCCACGTCCGCCAGTCCGGCGGCCTGCAGCTGCGTCAACACGCGCCGCAGCACGCTCATCGGCAGTTGTGCCCGCTTCGCGATCTTGGCGAGCGACCAGGGGCTGCCGCCACCCTCGCGCCCAGCCTGCCACAGGACCTGGAGCGCCGCGACCATGGCGGGATCGATATCAGCGTCTTGCATGCTCTTCCTCTGCGCGTTCCCGGCTGCGTGCCAGCAGGTGCTGTGCGATTTTGCCCAGCGTCTGCACGGCGGACTCGATGCCGGGCGTCCATTCCGAGCTGTAGTTCAGCCGGATGCAGTTGCCGTAAGTGGCCCCGGGCGCAAACATATGCCCCGGCGCAACGGTGATGCGGTGCTCCAGCGCGGCGTGATACATCTCCATCGCATCGATGCCCTCCGGCAGCTGCACCCACAGCACATAGCCCCCCGCGGGGCGCGACGTGGTGGTGCCGTCCGGGAAGAACCTGCGCACCGCGGCGGCCATGATGCTGGCCTGCTGCGCATAGGCCTTGCGCACCCGCCGCAGGTGGAAGTCGTAGCCGTCGTTCTTCAGGAACTCGGCAATCGCCAGTTGCGGAATCGCCGGCGTGGTCAGCGTGTTGAGGAACTTGAGTCGTTCCACGGCCTCGCGGTAGCGGCCCGGCAGCGCCCAGCCGATCCGGTAGGCATTGGTCAGCGTCTTGGAGAACGACGAGCAATGCAGCACGATGCCGGCCTTGTCAAACGCCTTCAATGAACTGGGATGGGCCTCGCCGTAATAGAGCTCGCCGTAGACGTCGTTCTCGATGACGGGGATGTCCTTCTCGGTCAGCATGGCCACCAGCGCGCGCTTCTTCTCATCGGGCATCTGGAAGCCGAGCGGGTTCTGGAAATTGGGCATCACCATGCAGGCAGCCACGCCCTTTTCATCGATCAGCCGCGCCAGCTCGCCGATGTCGATGCCCTCCGCCGGATCGGTCGCCACCTCGATGGCGCGCATGCCCAGCCGTTCGATGGCATGGAGCATGGCGTAGAAGGTCGGCGACTCCACCGCGATGGTATCGCCCGGCCTGGCCACCGCCTGCAGGCAGAGGTTGATGGCCTCGGTCGCGCCGATGGTGACGATCACCTCGTTCGGATCGATGGCGTAGCCGTTCTCCAGGTAGCGGCGCGAGATCTGCCGGATCAGCTCGGGGCTGCCGGGCGGCAGGTCGTCGAGCATGGTCCACTTGGCATAGCGGCGCGCGATGTTGTTGGCGTACTGGTTGATGCGCTGCCACGGAAACAGCGAAGGGTCCGGATAGGGCGAACCGAGCGGCACGGCATCATCGGAACGGATCGAGCGCAGCGTGGAAAGCACCAGCGCGCTGACGTCCACCGCCGAGGGCTTGGCACTGGGCCTGGACGGGCGCAGCTCGAACACCGGCTCGCCCGGCCGCGCGCGCACAAAGTAGCCGGACTGCGGCCGGCTTTCGATGATGCCGCGGCTCTCCAGCAAGACGTAGGCCCGGATCACCGTGGTGATGCTCATGCGGTGGTGCTGGCTGGTCTGCCGCACCGAGGGAATCCGCTCGCCGGGCAGCAGCACGCCCTGTTGCACCGATGCCTCGATGTCCGCAGCCAGTTTTTCATATAGTTTCACGCTGCGCTCCCCTTTCCCTTGCGCCCCGTCGGTGCCCGGACCGGCCACCTTGCCGGGCCGCCGTCAGCTGAGCCAACGATGGAGATCATAGTACGGCAGGGGCACATTTTGGAGCTGTCCGGCACATTGGGGTTCGACCCGCACAAAGCCGCTGGCCTGGCCGAGCGCCGACACCGAGGCGGCGCCCTGCTGTGCATTGACCTGCACGAAACTCTCGCGGCCGCCGAGGTTGCCGATTTCGCCCACGCGCCAGAAGGCATCGCCCCGGTGCGGGCGCGTGCCGGCCAGCGCCGCCCTGACCCGGCCTACCGGTGGGAACAGCTCGGCGCGCCCCTGCAGGCGGCGCAGCAGCGGCGTCACCAGCAGCGCGAAGGTGGCATAAGCTGCCGCCGGATTTCCCGGCAGGCACACCACGGGCTTGCCGCGCAGGCGCCCCACCGTGACCGGCTTGCCGGGCTTCATGTTGACGCCACGGCAAAGCAGCTCGCCGCCCGCCGAAGCCAGCGCCGCCGCGACCAGGTCGCGCTGGCCGACCGAGGCACCGCCGGTGACCAGCACCAGGTCGGCGTCGGCGGCAAGTTCCCGCAGCATGTCGTGCAAGGCGCGCTCGTCGTCCTGCACGTGGCGGTGGCAACTGACCACGGCGCCCATCGACTGCACCAGCGACTCGAGCATCGGGCCATTGACGTCATGCACCTGATACACGTCGCGCGGCTCGTCGTGCGCCGCCACCTCGTCGCCCGAGGTCAGGATAGCCACCTCCACCAACCGGCAGACCGTGGCCTCTGTCAGTCCCTGCGACGCCAGCGCGGCAATATGCCCCGCATGCAGCAGGGTTCCTGCCGACAGCAACAGGTCGCCCCGGCGGGCATCCTCGCCCTTGCGCCGGATATGCTGGCCCGCCACGGGTGCGCGCGCGCAGACCACACCGCGATAGGTCTCTTCGGCATCTTCCAGCGCGACCACGGCATCGGCGCCGGGCGGGATCACGCCGCCGGTGTAGATGCGGATGGCCTGGCCGGGCAACAGCGGCTGCGGCTGCGTGCCGGCGAAGACGACCTGCTGCAGCGGCAGGCAGGCGCCCTCGCGACAGTCTTCGCAGCGCACCGCATAGCCGTCCATGGCGCTGCGGTCCGCCGCGGGCGTATCCATGACCGCGGCCACGTCGCCGGCCAGCACGCGGCCAGTCAGCAAGCCCAGCCACACGGTTTCGGTCTGCCGCACGGGCTCCGCGCACATCGCGAAGACCGCCTGCGCCTCGTCAAAGTTCAGCATGCTGCGTCTCCGCGGCTGGCGTCCAATGCGGCGCTGGTATAGTCGACATAACCATCCTGGCGGCAGAAGCTGAGCAGGCGCAGGCCGGCCTGCTCGGCGATGCGGATCGCCAGCGAGGTCGGCGCCGAGATCGTCGCCAGCATCTGGATATTCATGCGCGCCACCTTGCGCACCAGTTCATAGCTGGCGCGGCTGGACAGCAGCACGAAGCCGTCGTCCATCGCCATGCGCTGCATCGCCAGGTGGCCGATCAGCTTGTCCAGGCCGTTGTGGCGGCCCACATCCTCGAACACATGCAGGATCTCGCCGCCCGCACCGCACCAGGCCGCGGCGTGGACGCCCCCGGTAGCCTGCATCAGCCGCTGGTGCGACGGCAGCGCCGCGACGGCGCGCTCGATCATCTCGCGCGACGGCGTCAGCCGGGTGGCCGGCTCGGGCATGCGCGCGGGCTCCAGGTCGAGCAGCTCGATGCTCTCGATGCCGCAGACGCCGCAGCCGGTGCGCCCCGCCAGCGCGCGCCGGCGGGCCCGCATGGTGGCAAAGGCGTGTTCGCTGATCTCCATCTGTACCTCGGCGCCGTGCGCGTGCACGCGCACTTCCAGGTCGTGGATCTCCGCATTGCGCCCGACGATGCCCTCGGTCAGCGAGAAGCCGACCGCGAATGCCTCCAGGTCCAGCGGCGTGGCCATCATCACGGCGTGCGAGATGCCGTTGTACACCAGCGCCACCGGGAGCTCTTCCGCCACGTTGTCCGTGGCCGGCTGCACCACGCAGTTCTTGTGCCGCACGATGCTGCGCGCTTCATAGCCTGAGTGTTCAACCAGTTCGGTGCATTGCATGGGGGTCTCGCCAAGATGGATGCCGCGCCGGCACAAGGCCGGCGCTGGTCGGGAGTGATCGGGTCTGTTGGGAATGATGGTAGGCGCGGACCGCCCCGTACGAGGCGTACAGTTGCGCCGATCGCCGGCATCTACAGATGCCGGCGCGCTTCGGGCTTCACTCGCCGGCGCCGGCTTCCCTGTCGTCGTTGCTGGGGAAGCGGTATTGCCCGTAGCGCAGGATCAGCACGCCGAAGGCCAGCATGACCACGCCCGCGCACAAGGCCAGCATGTGGAACTCGGTGGACTCGTTGAAGCGCAGGATCAGGTCGCGCGCCAGCGACACCATCGCGATGTACAAGGGGAAGCGCACGGGCAGCTGGCCCAGCCTCAGGTAGCGCACCACCATCGCCAGCACCTCCAGGTACAGGAACACCAGCAGCAGGTCGGTGATCGAGAAGACCCCCATGGCCGCGACCTTCCAGCCTTCCTGTGCCATGGCAAAGGTCGTGGCCAGGCCGATCACGACCAGGCCAGCCAGTTCCACCATGCCCAGGAAGGATTCCACCCGGGCGCGCACGTGGCTCTGGCCCGGCCGGGCGCCGGGGCTTTTGTCCATGTTCATGGCTGTGCTGGCGCGGTCAGGCCGCCGCCGCGGGCTGCCGACGGGACGGGGTCAGCAACACCGGCACCGACTTCGACGTGGGCGTGCCGCAGCCATCGCCAGTGCTTTCCAGCGGCACCAGCGGATTGGTCTCGGGGTAGTACGCCCCCAGGCAGCCTTGCGGGATGTCGTATTCGACCAGCACGAAGTCCTCGACCTGGCGCTGCACGCCGTCGTCCCAGACACTGGTGATGTCCACGTGCTGGCCCGCCTTCAGGCCAAGCCGCGCCAGGTCAGCGGGGCTGATGAAGACCACCCGGCGCAGGCCGAACACGCCGCGGTAGCGGTCGTCCAGGCCATAGATCGTGGTGTTGTACTGGTCGTGCGAGCGCGTGGTCATCATCACCATCAGCTTGTCGCCATACTTCTGGCGGGCCCGGCTGATGGGGGTGTCCTTTTCGATGCGGTTGACCAGGAACTGCGCCTTGCCCGACGGCGTATGCCAGACCCGGTTGCATGCCGCCGGCGTCAGGTGGAACCCGCCCGGCACCGCCACGCGCGCGTTGTAGCTCTCGAATCCGTCGATCACCTGCTCGATGGCGTCGCGGATGCGGGCATAGTCCTGCGCATACCAGAGCCAGTCGATCTTCTGCGAGCCCAGCGTGGCGGCCGCCATGTGCGCGACGATGGCAATCTCCGACAACAGGTGCGGCGACGCCGGCGCGTTCATGCCGAAGGAGATATGGACCATGCAGACCGAGTCCTCGACCGTCACGCCCTGCGCCACGCCGTCCTGCTGGTCGATCTCGGTGCGGCCCAGCGTCGGCAGGATCAGCGACTCCTTGCCGTGCACCAGGTGGCTGCGGTTGAGCTTGGTGGCGATATTTACGGTCAGGTCGCACTGGCGCAGGGCCTCGAAGGTGCGCGGCGTATCCGGCGTGGCGGTGGAGAAATTGCCGCCCAGGCCGACAAAGACCTTGACCTTGCCCTCGAGCATCGCCGAGATGGTGTGGACCACGTCATACCCGTGCTTGCGCGGCGGCTCGAAGCCGAAGGCGGCCTGCAGGCGGTCCAGGAATTCCTGCTCAGGCTTCTCTTCGATACCCACCGTGCGGTCGCCCTGCACGTTCGAATGCCCGCGCACCGGCAGCAGCCCCGCACCGGGGCGCCCGATGTTCCCGCGCATCATCATCAGGTTGGACAGGATCTGCACCGTCGGCACGGAGTGCTTATGCTGCGTCAGGCCCATGCCCCAGCAGGCGATCACGCGCTTACCCCTGGCGTAGACCTGGGTCAGCGCATCGATATCTTCCTGCGACACGCCCGACTCGGCGACGATGTCGGCCCAGCTTTCCACGCGCAGGTCTTCGATGAAGTCGCCGAAGCCGATGGTGTGCTCGCGCACGAAATCCACGTCGATCAGGCGCTCGCGGCCGTGCCGGATGGCCTCTTCGTCGAGTTCGTCCAGGCGCTTGGCCATGCCCTTGATCAACGCAAAGTCGCCGCCCAGCTTGGGCTGCACGAACATCGAGGCGATCTTGGTGCTGGAGCCGGTGAGCATCTCCACCGGGTGCTGCGGGCTGGTAAAGCGCTCCACCCCGCGTTCGCGCAGCGGGTTGATCGACACAATGGTGGCGCCGCGCCGCGCGCACTCGCGCAGCTCGCCCAGCATGCGCGGATGGTTGGTGGCCGCGTTGTGGCCGAACAGCAGGATGGTGTCGGCATGCTCGAAATCATCCAGCACCACGGTGGCCTTGCCCACGCCGATGGTCGGCGGCAGGCCCCGGCTGGTGGCCTCGTGGCACATGTTCGAGCAGTCGGGGAAGTTGTTGGTGCCATAGGCTCGCACGAACAGCTGGTAGAGGAAGGCGGCCTCGTTGCTGGCGCGCCCCGACGTATAGAATGCGGCCTGGTTCGGGTCCGGCAGCGCGCGCAGGTGGCGCCCGATCAGCGCAAAGGCCTCGTCCCAGGCGATCGCACGGTACTTGTCGGTCTGCGCGTCATAGACCATGGGGTGCGTCAGCCGCCCGTGCTGCTCCAGCTCATAATCGGTCTGCGCCATCAGCGACGTCACCGTGTGCTGCGCAAAGAACTCAGGGGTCACGCGCATGCTGGTGGATTCGGCGGCCACGGCCTTGACGCCGTTCTCGCAGAATTCAAAGGTGGAGGCGTGCTGCCGGTCCGGCCAGGCACAGCCGGGGCAGTCGAAGCCATCGGCCTGGTTCTGCTTGAACAGCATCTTGTACTTGCCTCCGGCAACCTTCTCCTTGATCAGGTTGATGGCAACGTACTTCAGCGCACCCCAGCCGGCGGCGGGGTGGGTGTAGGGGGCGATGTGGCCTTTTTCAGGGGTCGGGGAGCTCATTGGCGTGGTGTCCTGTAACGACGGGGGCGCTGTCCGGCGGCCTGCGCTGCTTATCGAAGGGGGCCGGATCGTTGCGGTGTCACCAGATTAGATTTCCCGGGTGCCCACGGGTACATACAAACAGGCGCTCCCCCGGGGAGCACAGTTGCTTCAGACCAGCGGGAACGCCTTCACCAGGTGCCGCAGCAAGCTGTCAGCCACCGGCGACAGGTGCCGGCCGGTCCGGGTGATGATGTGGATGCGGCTATTGTTCAGGATGGGATTGGCCAGCGGCAATGACACCAGCTGCCTGAACTGCGGCTCCTTCAGCGCCACCGAGCGTGCCGTCATGATGTAGCCCAGCCCCATCGCTGCATATTCCCACAGCACCTTGAACGAGTTGGTCACAAGCATCGGCTTCAGGGTGACGTGCTCGTCCAGCTCCGCCGCCTGGATATGCTTGCGCACACCGAACGATTCCGTCAGCGCCGCTCCCTGGTGCGGCGCCAGGTCCGCGAGCGTCAGCGCGCGGCGCCTGCGCGCCAACGGATGGTCCTTGTGCACATGCACGCGGATCGGCGACAGCCTTGAATAGTGCGAGCGCAGGCGCACATCGTCGGGCGGCTGAAAGACAAAGCCGATATGCGCCAGGTCCTCCAGGATATGCCGCACCGTTTCATCGGTGCCGGCCACCTGGATGCTGCAGCTCACGTCGGGATGCTTGCGCAGGAAGCCCTGCAGCACGGGATCTAGCACCAGGTCGACGAAGCCTTCGCCAAAGACCAGCTCCACGTGGCCACGCCGGGCATTCTTCAGGTTGTTGACCTCGGCAAGGAAAGTATCGTTCAGGTCCTGCTGGCGCCGGGCAAACAGCGCCAGCAGGCGCCCGGCATCGGTGGCGACAACACCCCGCCCGCGCCGCTCAAGCAAAGTCAGCCCGGTATCCTGCTCCAGTTTCGCCACGGCGCGGCTCACCACCGACGGATCCAACTCAAGCACCTCGGCCGCGCCGCGCACAGTGCCGGTCTCGATGATCTGCAACAGGCACAGCGCGCGCTTGCGGTCCAGCACATCTTCCATGTCTTCCTCCTCTGGCTCGCGGCGCCGGCCCAGGACGGCAGCGCGCGGATTCTTCTAATGTTGCAAATTATGCAACGTTTCGCTCTTACCATTGTCATGGTTTCGGCAAGCGCATGCGTGGAGAATGCGGTGGACGACCACGCTCCGATACCGCCATGAACCAGGCCCCGCTTGCCGATCTGCACCAATCCATCCAGACCCTGTCGCCGGAGTTCGTTGAGATCCGCCGAAAGATCCATGCGCACCCCGAACTGGCCTTTGAAGAGCGCCGGACCAGCGACCTGGTCGCCGGGCGGCTGGCGGCATGGGGCTACGAAGTGCATCGTGGCATGGGCACCACCGGTGTCGTGGGCAGGCTCAGGAAGGGGCAAGGCAGCAAGGCGCTGGGCATCCGCGCCGACATGGACGCGCTGCCGATCCAGGAGAAGACCGGCCTGGACTACGCCAGCACCATCGCCGGCAAGATGCACGCCTGCGGCCATGACGGGCACACGGCGATCCTGCTGTGCGCCGCCAGGTACCTGGCCGAGTCCGCCGATTTCAATGGCACGCTGAACCTGATCTTCCAGCCGGCCGAAGAGAACGAAGGCGGTGCGCTGCGCATGTTGGAAGATGGGCTGTTCGAGCAATTCCCCTGCGACGAAATCTATGCGCTGCACAATTCCCCGGGCCTGCCGGTCGGCCAGATCGGGGTCATCGCCGGCCCTGCCATGGCCTCGTTCGACCGCGCCACGGTCACGCTGCGCGGCCGCGGCGCCCATGGCGCCATGCCGCATCATGGCATCGACGCCATGCAGTGCGCCGCCAGCATTGTGCTGGGCCTGCAATCGATCGTCAGCCGCGAGATCGATGCGCTCAAGTCGGCGGTCATTACGGTGGGCTCCATCCAGGCCGGCACCACCTACAACGTCGTGCCCGATAGCGCAACGATCAAGATCGGCGTGCGCACGCTGGACCCGCAGGTGCGCACGCTGGTCGAGGCGCGCATCAGCGAATTTGTCGCCGCCCAGGCCCAGAGCTTCCGGCTGCAATCCGAGGTCGTCTACGAACGCAAGTACCCGGTGCTGGTCAACCACGACGCGCAGACCGAGCGCGCGCGCCAGGCCGCGATCCGGCTGGTGGGCGCGGACAACGTGGTCGAGCGCCCGCCGGTGATGGGCAGCGAGGACTTCGCCTACATGCTGGAGCACCGGCCCGGTGCCTACATCCGGCTTGGCAACGGCCTGGGCGAAGATGGCGGTTGCATGGTCCACAACCCCCTGTACGACTTCAATGACAAGGCTCTGCCTGTCGGTGCCGCATTCTGGGCACACCTGACGCAAAGCTATCTGGTTTGAACAACAATTCCCCGGGGACATCCGCCATGGCTTCACTGAACCGCCGCCGCTTCCTTCAATACGCCGGTCTTTCCGCCGGCACCTCCGTGCTGGCCGGCCTGCCGGCCTTTGCCGCAGACAACTTTCCCGCCAAGTCGCTGTCCCTGGTGGTCCCCTACCCGGCCGGCGGTGCCAGCGACACTTCTGCCCGCATCTTCGGGGAATCCATCGGCAAGAGCGTCAGGCAGCAGGTGATCGTCGAGAACTACGGTGGCGGTACTGGGCTGATCGGCGCCAACAAGGTGCTGGGCGCACCGGCTGATGGCTACACCTTCTTCCACGGGTCGATCAACGAGGTCTTCCTGGCCCCCATGCTCAACCCGGCGGCGCGCTACAAGCCGCAGGACTTCCAGCTGGCCGCACCCATCAGCGACGCCAACATCGTGCTGCTCGTCAGGAACGGCATTGCCGTCGATGTCCTGGACAAGTTCCTGGACTATGCGAAGCAAAGCAAGGGAAAACCGCTGACCTACGCCACGGTCGGCATCGACTCCATCTATCACCTCATGGGCGATGCCCTCGCTGCCCGGCTCGGCGTGCCCTTCCTGCACGTGCCGTACAAGGGCGGCGCACCGGCGCTGCAGGGCCTTGCCGGCGGTGAGGTCGACTTTGCCATCCTGCCTTACCAGTCCAGTTTCGACAGCATGCAGCAACAGGGCCGGCTGAAGGTGCTAAGCAGCTTCGCCAGGGCTCTGCCCCCGGCACTCAAGCATATTCCGCTGATCTCGCAAAGCCGGATGGTGCCCGACTTCGAGTACTCGATCGGCGGCGGCTACTTCGTCAGGCAGGGCACGCCCGCGAGCCGGGTGGCGGTACTGCGCAAGGCGATTGGCGAAGCCCTGGCCAAGCCCGAGATCCGGGCCAAGCTGGAAGCCGAGGGACGTACGGTCGCACAGCCGATCGACAGCCAGGAGCAGGCGAATCAGGTCTTCGACCAGTACCTGGGACGTGTCACACAACTGATCCGGAACGTGGGCCGCAAGACCAACGCGTCCTGAAGGCTTGTCGCAGCAGGCGCCTGAGCTGGCCGGTCAGGCTGCCTTGGGTGACACACCCGGGGCAAGCCGTTCGGCCAGGAAGGCCTGCATTGCCGCCCAGGACCGGCGGTCCGCCGCCGCATCATAGGCAATGCCACGTTCCGGAAGATTCGCCCCTCGAACGTGAATGCGTGCCGGGCATGGCCATAGGCATGTAGCTGCCAGTCCGCGCCGGCGCCGGTCAGTTCCCCTGCAATGCCGAGAACGTCGTTCGGCGGCGCGACCGGGTCTTCCCAACCATGCAGTAGCAGGATGCTGGAGGTGATGGGTGCTTGCGGGCCGATCCGCGGCGCGTGGAGCACCCCGTGAAAGCTGACGGTAGCCAGAAGGTTTGGCGGGGCCGCGCGCGCCAGATACGGGGCGCACAGGGCGCCGAAGCAATACCCGAGCGCGGCCATCCGGTGCGCATCGACTCCGGGAAACCTGGTGGCCGCATCGAACCCGGCCAACAGGCGCCGGCGAAACAGGCGGCGATCGGCCATCATCGGGCCCATGAGATGCGCGTTGTCTCCCAGCTCGTCACCACGGACGCCCTTGCCGTACACGTCTGCGGCAAAGCCGATGTAGCCCAGTGCCGCGAGCTGGTCGGCGCAGCGGCGCATCGCGGCGTTGAGTCCACTCCATTCATGGGCCAGCAGCACGCACGGCGTGCGTTGCGCCAGCCCGGCGGGCCGCGCTACATACCCTTCGAAGACAGTCGTGCCATCCGTGTACTCGACCAACGATCGTTCCAGCGGCAGTTTCCCGGCGTCCATAGCATGCTTCTTTCGAGCCGCCAGAATGCGGCAGGCTGGGAGCGCTGTATTGAACGTTTGGGACGCCAGGTGCTTGCGTCGTCAGAGATAGAAGGCCGGGGCATCGTCTGGCAGGCGTCCGAAGTACTCGGCAAGCGGCGATGGCCCGTTGCGCGCATAGTCGCCCGGCGTCTGGGCCAGGCGCCGTCGCCAGCTCCGGATCTTATGCGGCTGATCGCTATAGCCCGACAGCGCGTCGCCCTCGCCGCGTTGCACGGCCTGGATGCTGAACTGCAATCGCTCCAGGTCCATCAACTGCTTGGGGCCAAGGCCAAGGTGCCGCTCGAACCAGCGGTTCAGCTGGCGCCGGTTGACGGCGGTCAGGCTGGCGACTTCCTGCACCTGCCGTCCCTGGCGCAGCAGCGCATGCGCCGCCCTGATCGTCGCCAGTTCCGCAGGCGGCCGGATAGCCGTCATGCGCTGCAGCAACCACGCGTCCAGCTGGCAGGCAATCCGCGCCGGCGTCCAGGCGGCGCTCAGGTCGGCGCTGAGCGCGTGGGCCGCGCCATCCCCAAGGTATCCGGCCAGGGCATTTAATAGCACTACCGGCGCTAGTTGACGGTGTGGCCGCCGCGGCGCGCCTTGTGATAAAGGCACTCACAGATGAATTTGTAGAGATCGCTACATAGTTGATCAACACTCTACAAATACTTAGTATCGGCCCATGGAACCAGCTCCGGAACTGTGGACCCTCCTCGTCATCAGCCTGCCAACCAAGGGCGCTACTGCCCGGATGCGCATCTGGCGAGCCCTCAAGGCACTAGGCTGCGCTGCATTGCGCGACGGCGCCTATCTGTTGCCGACGGCAAGCGCGCAAAGCGCTCAACTGCGCGACCTGGCCGATGAAACCATCCAGGAAGGCGGCCAGGCCTGGCTGCTGAACGTGCGCGCGCAAGATCCGGCGGAGGCTCACGCCTACCGGACACTGTTTGACCGCACGGCCGACTACGCCGGCTGGCTGGCCGCCCTCTCCGAGGACCGCAAGAGCTTGTCCGGCCAGGATGAAGCCGGGATCGCCCGCCTGCTGCGCCGGCACGGCCGTGCCTTTGATGCCATCGCCGGGACCGACTTTTTCCCCAACGACGCCTCGGCCAACGCCGCCTTGCAATGGCGGGACTTCAACAGTGCGGTCGAAACCCTGCGCTCGCCAGGCGAGCCCCAGCCTGCAAGCGGCGGCATCCCGCGCCGGGATCCTGCCCAATACCAGGGGCGCGACTGGGCAACGCGGCGCCACCTGTGGGTGGACCGGGTTGCCTGCGCGTGGCTGATCCAGCGTTTTATTGACCCGCATGCGCGCTTCCTGTGGCTGGAGCATCCCGCGGACTGCCCGCATGACGCGCTGGGTTTCGACTTCGACGGCGCCGCCTTCACGCATGTGGGCGACAAGGTTTCATTTGAGGTGCTGCTGGCCAGCTTCGGGCTGGACGCCGACCGCGGACTGGCCCGCCTGGCCAGCATGGTCCACGCCCTGGATATCGGCGGGGCCCAGGTGCCCGAAGCCAGCGGCTTCGAAGCCGTACTTGCCGGCGCGCGCGAGCACCTGGCGGATGACGACGCACTGCTGGCCGAAATCGGCCGTACCCTGGATTCCCTTTATGTGCATTTTTCCGGAAAGCGATAGCACCATGCCCCTGAGGTCCACGACATGAGCAACGTCTCCCAGGCCCCAACCCCTCCGGCCGCACTCACGGAACGGCCGCGCTACACCCTCTGGCAGCTGGTCGGCTACATGCTGCGCCTGGGCACGCTCGGCTTCGGCGGTCCGGTGGCGCTGGCCGGCTATATGCATCGCGACCTGGTAGACCGGCGCCAGTGGATCACCGACGCCGACTACAAGGAGGGGCTGGCCCTGGCACAGCTGGCACCTGGCCCGCTGGCCGCGCAACTGGCCATCTACCTGGGCTATGTCCATTACCGGATCGCGGGCGCGACGCTGGTCGGGATCGCGTTCGTGCTGCCGTCATTCCTGATGGTGCTGGCGCTGGGCTGGGCCTATGTGCGCTTTGGCGGCCTGACGTGGATGCAGTCCGTGTTCTACGGCGTCGGGGCCGCGGTGATCGGCATCATTGCGATCAGCGCGTACAAGCTCACCACCAAGAGCGTGGGCAAGGACCGCCTGCTGTGGGCGATCTACCTGGTACTTGCCGCGGTCACGGTGGTCACCGAATCCGAAATCGCGTGGATGTTCCTCGCGGCCGGGCTGCTGGTGTGGTTCTGGCGCGCCCCGCCCAAATGGCTGCGCCAGGGCGGCCTGCACGCGGCCGCGGCGACACAGCTGCCCCTGGCCGGCGGCGTGGCCGGCGCCATTGACTGGCCCCTGCTGGCGCAGATTGCCGTGTTCTTTGCCAAGGCGGGCGCATTTGTGTTCGGCTCGGGGCTGGCCATTGTGCCGTTCCTGTACGGCAGCGTGGTCACCGACTTCCATTGGCTCAATGACAAGCAGTTCGTGGATGCCGTGGCGGTGGCCATGATCACGCCCGGCCCCGTGGTGATCACCGTTGGCTTTATCGGCTACCTGGTGGCCGGCTTTCCGGGCGCGTCGGTTGCGGCGCTGGCCACCTTCCTGCCGTGCTACCTGTTCACCGTCCTGCCGGCCCCCTACTTCAAGAAATACGGCAAGCTGCCCGCCATCCTAGCCTTTGTCGATGGCGTGACCGCTGCCGCGGTGGGAGCCATCACCGGCGCGGTGATCGTGCTGGCCAGGCGTTCGATCGTGGATGTGCCGACGGTGCTGCTGGCGCTTTGCACGGTGGCGCTGCTGCTCAAATTCAAGAAGCTGCCCGAACCCGTGATCGTGGCCGGCGCCGCGCTGATCGGCCTGGTGGTCTATCCGCTCATGCATCATTGAGGGGGGTGCCGCGCCGAGTCTATGAGATCGCTTTGCGGTCTCGGGCGCGCAACCGGCCCACTGCCCTGGTGGCCGAAGCCACTTGCGATGGGCGGCTTTAGGGAATCTAATCCTACGGAGGAGGCGTCCCGATGCGGATCTGAGAACCCCGTGGGCGCCAACTTTTTTTGCCGAACGCCATGCCAGCCTCCCGGTCAGGGACCACCGGCTTCCCCACGATCCTGTTTGGCGCTTTCGATCGCCACAACTTCGGTGACCTGCTGCTGCCGCATGTGGTGCGAAGCCTGATCGGGCAGGCCAACCCGTTCTACGGGGGCCTGGCCGAGCGCAACCTGAGAATCCATGGCGGCCATCGGGTCCACACCCTAGCGCGGCTGGCAGCCACCGTGGGCGACAGCGCCGTCGATGTCATCCATGTGGGTGGCGAAACCCTGACCTGCTCGCTCTGGGAGGCGGCCGTGATGCTGCAGCCTCCCGAGCAAGCCCGGGCGGTGGTGGCGCTGCTCGATGCCCGGCCGCACGAGCGGACGGTCTGGGCCCAGGCGCAGTTGGGCGTACGGGACCGGGTCCCCTACCTGTTGCCGGCCGGCATCTTTGCCAATGTCCGGCGTGTCATTGTCCACGCCGCCGGCGGCATTGACTTTGGATCGGTTGAGCCTGCCATGCGGGCCGAGGTGGTGGCCAAGCTCGGGGCCGCCACCAGCGTCGGGATACGAGACCATCAGACCCGGGCCATGCTCGCGGAGAACGGCATTGACTGCCGCCCGGAGCCTGATCCGGCCGTGCTGGTGGCCGAGCTGTTCGGCGACTGCATCCGCCGGCGCGCCCGCCAGGGCGAGTGCGCCCGCATCGTGTCAGGGTTCCCTGCCGGATACCTGGCCGTGCAGTTCAGCGCGGATTTTGGCGACGACGATACCCTTTCACAGCTGGCCGCCCAGCTCGAACGTATCGCCCGGACCAGGATCCTGGGCCTGGTGCTGTTTCGCGCCGGCGCCGCGCCCTGGCACGACGACCTGGCCTGCTACCAGCGCCTGGCGGCACGGCTGCGCGGCACGCCTGTGGTCCTGTTCGACTCGCTCAACCTGTGGGATATCTGTGCGCTGATTGCGCACAGCCAGGGTTTTGTCGGCAGCAGCCTGCACGGCGGCATTGTCGCCGGCGCATTTTTCCTGCCATGGCTTGGCCTGCTCCGGGCCGCACAACACCCTGGGACCAGCAAGCAAATCGCCTTTGCCGCGGCCTGGGGCGCGGCCGGGGCGCCGGCCGCGGTCACCGTGCAGGATCTTGCGGCCGGCCTGGACGAAGCGATGGCGTCCCGGACCGCGCAGCGTAGGGAATTGGCTAGGGAATGGGCCAAGGCCTGCAGGACCGCATTCCAGTTGGTTCAGGAGAACTAGCACGATCGAGTCCCGCGGGGCATGACGACTGCTATCGGCACATCGCCATCAGCTGTACCCACGCCAGCGCAAAAGTCGGGTCGAGCCAAGATGTCAGTGCCACCATGCACAGGCCCGCCAGGCCGAGTACCGACAGCCATATGCCGAGCGCCGGTCCGCGGCGCAGACTCATGACCGCACAGGCGCGAGGCCGGTCCTGACAATCTGCCGGTCGTCGATCGGGAAGTGCAAGGCCGCGGCCAGTACGCCCAGCGCCATGGCGCTGAACCAGACCAGGTCGTACGAGCGCGTCAGTTCGAACGCGAGCCCGCCCAGCCATACGCCGAGGAACGAGCCCAGCTGGTGGCCGAAGAACACGAAGCCGAACAGCGTGGCGAGATAGCGCACGCCGAACACCTGTGCGAGGATCCCGTTGGTCAGCGGCACGGTGCCGAGCCACAGGAAGCCCATCGCCGCGCAGAACAAGTACAAAGTGGGCGTGCTCAGCGGCAGCAGCAGGAACAGCGCCATCGCCGCGGTGCGCACGAGGTAGATCCCGGCGAGCAGGTATTTCTTGCTGTGGCGCCCGCCCAGCAGGCCGAACACGTAGATGCCGGCCACATTGGCGAGCGCGATGATGGCGAGCGCGGCCATGCCGTCGGCCGGACGCATGCCACGATCCAGCAGATAGGCGGGCAGGTGGCTGGCGATGAAGGCGAGCTGGAAGCCGCAGGCAAGAAAGCCGAGGTTCAGGAGCCAGAAGCCGGAATGACCGAATGCCTCGCGCACCGCGCCGAGCAGCGACGGCTGGCCGCGGGCCGCGTTGGTCTCGTCCGCGGCCGGCGCCGGCGCGGCGGCAATCCGGTCCTCGAACGGCAGCGCAAGCGGCAGCAGCACGGCCAGTGCCAGGGCGAGCATCAGCAGCGTGGTCGCCCATCCCGATGTGACCAGCAGCCCCTGCGCGGCCGGCACCAGCGCGAACTGCGCGATGCCGCCGACGGCGCCGGCCAGGCCCAGTGCGCGGCTGCGCTGCGCGGTGTCAGCCATTCTGCTCAGCGCGCCATACACTACGCCGAAGGTCGTGCCGGACAGCGCAATGCCGATGCAGACGCCTGCCGACCAGACGAAGGCCGGTGACGTGTCGGCCTGTGTCATCCCGCAAAGTCCGGCGGCATATAACGCCAGTCCGCCGGCCATCACCTTCCACGAGCCGTACCTGTCGGCCAGCATGCCAGTGAAGGGCTGCACCAGCCCCCAGACCAGGTTCTGCACCGCCATCGCGAAGCCGAAGGTCTCGCGGGTCCAGCCGCGCTCGGCGATGATGGGCAGCAAGAACAAACCCTGCACATGGCGCACGCCCAACGCCAGCCCCATCAGCAGGCCGCCCGCCAGCACGAGCACCCACAACTCCCGCCACCATGGCGTGGCGGACTGCGGCGTGGCGATGGCGGCGCAAGTGTGCGGCAGGCGAGAAGTCATGACGGCCCCTTGTCGGACAATGGCGCCGGCAGGCGCGCGATGGCTCTATTGCAGCCGCCCCGGCGCCGTGCTTCAAACGATCATTTGGTCGTTTTGCCATGCGCGCCGCGCATGGCAAGAGGGCCGGGGATCGTGCTGTAATGGCGTATCGCGAATCTGCCAGGAGGCCACCGCATGTCCGTCCCGCTTGTCCGGCTGTTTCCGCTCGACCTGCTCAAAGGCTTCGTCGCTGTCGGCCGACGCATGAGCATTACGCAGGCAGCGGACGACCTGTGCCTGACGCAGTCGGCGGTAAGCCGGCAGATCCACGCGCTGGAGGAGCAGCTGAAGGTGCCGCTGTTCGTGCGCAAGCATCGCGGCGTGGCCTTCACTGCCGAGGGCGAACGGCTGTTTCGCAGCGCCGACAGCGCACTGCAGCAGTTGCAGGACGTGGTAGCCGAAGTGCGCCGCAACGAGGGCCAGCGCGCCGTCACGGTCACCGCCAGCATCGGCGTGACCGGCTTGTGGCTGCTGCCGCGGCTGGGGAACCTGCAGAAGACGCATCCGCATCTGGATGTGCGCCTGTCCGCCAGCAACCGTATCAGCGACTTGCGTGCCGAGGGCATCGACCTCGCCGTGCGCTACTGCCGCGACGCCGCGGCGCCGCCCGATGCTGTGCGCCTGTTCGGCGAAAACATCGCCCCGGTTGCCCATCCATCGCTGGTGGCCGGGGTCGCCCGGCACGACGAGGCGCTGCTTCAGTTGCCGCTGCTGGAATTCGACGATCCCCGTCCGTGGCTGCAATGGCGCAGCTGGCTCGAGCCACGCGGCTACCGCCAGGCGAGCCAGCACGGCGTGCTTCGCTTCAATCAGTACGACCAGGTCATCCACGCGGCGCTGGCGGGACAGGGCGTCGCACTGGGCCGGCTCGAGCTGGTGCGGCCCCTGATCGATGGCGGCCAGCTGGTGATCGTGCCGACGGCGCTACAAGCGCCGCCGAGCCCCAACGCATACTGGCTGGTCCATGCCTCCGCCGATCCGCGCGAGGACGTCAGGTGTGTAGCCGAGTGGATTTGCCAGGAAGCCGCACACACCGTCAGGACACGTGCGAGCCCCGTAGCCACCTGAGCCAGGGGAAGCCTGCACGGCGCGGGGGTGGCGGCGCCTCGATCCCGCACAAAACGGGGCCGGCGCCGTGCAGCGCCGCCAGAAACACGTCGGCGTCACCATGCAGCTGATAGCGCTCGCCGGGTGCGAGCAGGACGTCCGGGGACGGCCTGTCCCGTGTTTCGAACGTCAGCCACAGGCTGCCGCCGCGGCAGACCAGGTCCGCGCCGGCCCGCAGTCGCAAGCGCAGGCATTCCGCTTCAAGGCAAAGGGTGTATGGCATGAAAGGCTCCGGTGAGCCATTTCATTGTGCGAGCCGGCGTCGCGGCTTGCCATGAGCATTGCGTCGGCCAGCCATGCGTTATCCGATCGCATACGGCCCGGCAAAGCCACCGGGATTGCCGAGTCCCTGGTAAACGAAAAGGCGGGCTTCCGAAGATGCCCGCCCGTCTTGCCGCGAAACGCCTGCGGACCTGTCCGTCAGGCTGGCACTTGCGTCCCCGCCGCCGCCGTCTCCTTCGAGAAAAGACTCCTGGAGGTGGCAACATGGCTGGCCAGCACCGGCCGCAAGACCATGATCGCCAGGAAGGCCGCGGTCAGGTCCATGGCCGCAACCGTGTAGAGCACCGTCGACCAGGTGCCGCTCGCCTCCATCATCAGGTTGCCGACCGGCACGAACAGTGCGCCGATGCCCTTGGCCGTATAGAGCACGCCGTAGATCTTGCCGATGTGCTTGGTGCCGAAGGCATCGCCGGCAAGTGCCGAGAACAGCGAGTAGACCTCGCCCCAGGCCAGGAACACCACGCCCGACAGGATCAGGAAGGCGTACGGGTTGCTGCCGAAGTAGCCGAGCGCGATGATGCCAAGGCCTTCCAGGGTGAAGGCGATGACCATGGTCTTCTCACGGCCGATGTTGTCCGAAATCCAGCCGAACAGCGGACGCGAGATGCCGTTCATGATCCGGTCGAGCATCAGCGCGAGCGGCAGTGCGGCCATCACGAAGAAGTGCAGGTCGACCTTGAACTCCTTCACGCCCAGGTCCTTGGCGATGACGCCAAGCTGGGCCACGGCCATCATGCCGCCGGTGACGACCAGGATGAACATCACAAACATCAGCCAGAACAGCCTGGTGGACATCGCTTCCTTGAGCGTGTAGTCGCGCGTGGCCTGGACCAGCTTCTGCGATGCCCTCACCTCGCTACCCTTTGGTGCGCGCAGGAACCACGCCGCGACAAAGGCGAGCCCGCCCTGCAGCAGGCCGAAGAACAGGAAGGTGTGCTGGAAGCCCTGCGACTCGATCATGGCCGCGATGGGCAGGATCGTCGCCGCGGAGCCGGCGCCGTAACCGCCCGCGGTCAGGCCCACCGCAAGGCCACGGCGGTCAGGGAACCACTTGAGCGCGTTGTTGATGCAGGTGGCGTAGATCGAGCCCACGCCAAGGCCGCCAACGGCTGCGCCGACGTAGAAGCCCATCAGGGTAGTCGCCTGGGAATTGATGCACCATGCCGCGCCGATGAAGACCGCGCCGAAGGCAACCATCATGCGCGGGCCGAACTTGTCGATGAAATAGCCTTCGATCGGCGCCAACCAGGTCTGCACAAGGACGAAAACGGTGAAGGCGATCTGGATGCTGGCGCGCGACCAGCCGTAGGTGCCCTGGATCTCAGGGACGAACAAGGTCCAGGCGTACTGGATATTGGCGGTGGCGATCATGCAGACCACACCGACAATCAATTGCAGCCAGCGTGTGCCTTCCGGGACCTGGCGATTAGCGCCCAGCGCTGCCGATGGATTATTCATTTGCGCGCTCCTTGAATCTTTTGACCATTCAATTGCGGGGGTGCGGGCGGGTATGCGGACGCGCTTCGCCTCAGCATAAGGGTGGCTGCTGGCATTTCATGTCTCCTGTGTCATTGGCATTTATTTGCCTCTTATTCCGACGCCGACCTGAGGTCTCCGCCCTCACCCCTCTTCAAGTTCGGAGTGGCGATGGGATACACAGTATGTGATATATCAAGCAAGTCAAGAGAAAGGGATAGCAGGGTTTTCACTGAATTTATGACGGGGAAGGATCGGCACCGGATATTCACGCTGAATATGCATCATCGCCCCCGGAGAAAGGCGTCGCCAGGCGCCACCCGATGCCCATGAAACCCTTTGCTGGAGCCGCTTCCAGGCGAATCGCCGCCGATAGATGAGCGTTCGTTTTGAATGAATGAGGAAAAGGACTTAAATTTAATCATTACGAATTTGTAATGCCCGGAAGTCCACCCACCGGTCAGTCAGCATGATTACAAAAATGTCATGATTACAGAAATGTCATGATTTTGACTGCGTCGAATGATGAGCTAAATAAATCAGATCGATTAATACCGTACAAACAGCATCCTCGCGTCCCCAAAAAAAATGCCCGCAGGCAAGCCTGGCGGGCGTAGGCATGATGCGTGACATCAGCCGCAGCATGTAGATGCAGTTATAGGCGATTATTCGAGCCAGATAAACAAATAAAAATGCTTATTGCCGGGCAGCGGCCAGAAACACCTCGAAAACCCTGACGGATTTACCGAAACACCCTGAACGCCATTTTGGCCGATTCAGAAGATGGCATTTTTGTCATGATGGGTTTCGATTTGCAGGCGACCAGAGGCACCGCTACCCGGGTCGGAAGGCAAGCCCTGTAGACAAGATCATCCAGGCTACCCCCGAGAGTAGACGAAACGGTAAGTCCTGTAGAACTCCTGGGAAGCCCGGCGATCAGGTTGCCCGTCCATCGCTATAGATAGAATGGAAAGCATTTGGCCATCAAGTAGATGTTTTGGTAAATTCTGTAGAAACTCTGGTAAGCTCCGGGCAAACCCGCACCCAAGGATTGCGACTTCATATGTCTCATGCGCCACTAGGCTACGATGCGCTTATCCGCAAGTTCGGCTTGCGCGTCCCGCCGCTGCGCTCGACGTCCGCTCTCGCCGACAAGACCGGGGTCCTCAGCACGCACACCGGACCGGACGGCACCACGCGCACCGTGTACCCAAGGAACCGCTACCGCGGCGCCGACACGACCGTGGACCACCTGACGTTCGCGCTGAAGAAGGAGCACCTGGACCTGACCGTGCTGGCGGCGCTGTTCGAGCATGCGCAAGCGGTGCAGGCTGTACGCGAGTGGCTGGCGGCCACCCCGACCTCCCGTTATGCGAGGCTGAGCGCGTTCTATGCCAAATGGCTGGCCGGGGCGCAATTCGACTACAAGCTGCCGGCCGGGGCGCCCAGGGTACTGGCGCTGGACGAGACCCACTACCTGACCGGCCCGGCAACGCCGGACCTGCAGTTCGGCATCCAGAACAACCACCTTGGCCCGGCCGCGTTTTGCCCCCTGGTGCGCCGCACCGAGAAGCTGGCGCAGTACATTGCCGCCGACCTCCCCGGCCGCGTGGCCGCGGCCATCAAGCGGCTCGAGCCAGAGTTGCTGGCGCGCGCGGTGGACTACCTCTACCTCGCGGAAACTCGATCGACCTACTCCATCGAGCACGAGATCCCCGATAACCAGCGGGTCGCCAAGTTCAGGCGACTGCTGGAGTACGCCGGCAATCCCGCCCCGCTTACCGAAGAGCAGCTGTGCGAGTGGCAGAACGAAATCATCTCGGGGCTGCGCGCTGAATTCTCCTACCGCGACAAGCAGAACTGGCTGTCCCGCGGCGGGCGCATGCGCAACATCGCGGACTATATTCCCCCGCCGCCCGAGCAGCTTGGCGCGATGATGGACGGGATTGCCGCGGTGGCGGGCCTGGTCGCTGCACAGGCGGCAAACCCGATCGTGGCCGCGGCGTGTGTATCGTTTGGCTTTGTCTTCGCCCACCCGTTCTACGACGGCAACGGCCGGCTCCATCGGTTCCTCATCCACCATTTGCTGCGCCAGGCCGGTGTCACGCCCGATGGCGTAGTGCTGCCGGTGTCGGCGCGGATGCTCAAGCAGATCGATACCTATGCCGCCCTGCTGAAGTCCTATTCCGCCCCGCGGACGGCCCTGCTCAACTACGCGCTGGATTCGGACAGCGACACGATCCTGATCAAGTCGCCACAGCCCGGCTGGCTTTACGCATCCTTTGATGCGACAGCGCTGTGCGAATTCGTCTTCGAATGCATTGAGCAGTGCGTCGAGCAAGACCTTGCGCAGGAGATCCAGTACCTGCGCGCTTACGATGCCAGCGTCACACGCCTGGAAAGCTGGCTCGACCTGCGCCAGTCACGCCTGTCGAACCTGATCGACCTGATCGTCCAGAACCACGGCGAGCTGTCCAGGCGCAAGCGCAAGCTGTTCGAAGACATCACGGACGACGAGCTCGCCCGCATTGAAGCCGTCGTGCGCGACGAATTCACGGAATACCTCGAGCTCCACGGCAGCCGCTGAAGCGGCGGCACCGCGTTGGCACGCCCGGTGCGGTCACCGTGCGGCGGGTGCGGCGCTACTATGTTTCGCTCTGTATCCCGGGCCGCTGCAGACATGAAAGATTGCACGGATGCCCGGAAGCGGAAACAGCCGGGATACGTGCGGACGGTGGAATGCGTCTATCGCCAACACCGGGAGTTCTCCGCCATGTCCATCCATCCGCCGCCCCGCCCCTGCCATCGTGCCTGCTACGGCACCGCGCACGCCAACGGGGGCCGCCCATGATCGACGCCTTCCTTGCCTTTGCCGCAGGCGTGCTGACCATTGCCTCACCCTGTGTGCTGCCGGTGCTGCCCATGCTGCTCGCCGGCTCGGTGGGCGAATCCGGCCGGCTGCGCCCGCTGGCGATCGCGCTTGGCTTCGTCAGCGCCTTTTCCGCGCTGGGCATTGTCTTCGGCGCGCTGTCCAGCGCCTTCAGCGAAGCCCCGGGCGTGGTGCGCAACGCGGCCATCCTGTTCCTGCTGGGCGCCGGCCTGGCGCGGCTCTGGCCGGCGGGCTTCGAGCGCCTGGCGGCCCCGTTCGCCGGCGTGGTCGACCGCCTGGCGGGCGCCGGCGGCCGGACCGGCACCGGCGTGGCCGGCGGCTTTGTGCTGGGCATGACGCTGGGCGCGGTATGGACCCCGTGCGCCGGGCCGGTGCTGGCGTCGATCCTCGCGCTGGTGGCCAAGGCGCAAGACCTGCATCGCGCCGCCGGGCTGCTGGCGCTGTTCGCGGCTGGCGCGGCCATCCCGATGCTGGGCATTGCCTATGGCGGCCAGTTCGCCACCACTCACGTGCGCCGCCTGGCCCGTCACACGCACCGGCTGCAGCAAGCCTTCGGTGTGCTGGTGGTGGCGACCGCCATCGCCATGTACTTCCAGTACGACACGCTTGCCGTCGCCTGGCTGACCTCCCTTTTCCCTGCCTCCCAACCTGGAGCCTGAACCATGCACCGCTTCCTTCGTACCCTGCTGGCCACCACCGCCATCGTTGCCGCCCAGTATGCAGCCGCCGCCCCTGCCGACTATGGCAAGGCGCCTGAATTCACCGGCATCGACAAGTGGCTCAACGCTGAACCGCTGACCGTTGCCGGGCTGCGCGGCAAGGTCGTGCTGGTCGATTTCTGGACCTACAGCTGCATCAACTGCATCAACACGCTGCCCCATGTGCGGCAGTGGTACGACAAATACCGCGACAAGGGCCTGGTTGTGGTCGGCGTCCACACCCCGGAGTTCCCCTTCGAGAAGTCCACCGCCAACGTGCAGGCAGCGCTCAAGCGCTTCGATATCCGCTACCCGGTCGCGCAGGACAACGCCTATGCCACCTGGAACGCCTGGCGCAACCAGTACTGGCCGGCGCTCTACCTGGTCGATGCCAACGGCACCGTGGTCTACAAGCACTTTGGCGAAGGGAGTTACGCCGAGACCGAAGCGGCCATCCAGAAGGCGCTGGCCGGGCGCAAGTAAGGCTGACATACCGCCGCCATCGAGCGCGGATGGCGAACGAGCCTGCCGCGCCCCGGGCCGTGCTCTCAGGCACGGCCCGGCCCTTGGAACCTGTCTCGGGTTCCAAGACACATCCGAGCCGGTTTCCCGGCACACCAGACGAAAATTTAGATTCCTCCACAATTTATTGTTAATGCGAATCATTACTATTACTATTACAACTCACGGAGTTCTATTACAGCACATTTCGCACATCACTACGTTGGCCTGACCATCACCATGCAAACCGCAACACGCTCAGTCACCCTGGCGGGGCCGGCCGGCCGCTGCCGGGTACGTCCGCTCGCTCTTCTTGTGGCCGCCATCGGCGCGGGCACTCCGCTGCTGTCCGAGGCGCAGGCAATGGCCGCCGCGTCCGCCGTCGCGCAAACCGGCACATCCGGTGCGAGCACAAAGCAGGACAGCCCGCCTGCCAAGGCCGACGGTGGCGAGCTGAATGCGGTGGAGGTCAGGGTCGACCGGATCAAGAGCGACCTCGTCAGCCCGACGCGCCAGGTAACGGTGCTGGAACGCGAGGAAATCGAGGAACTGAAGGTGGGTTCCAACAATCTCGCGACCATGCTGAGCAAGCTGATCCCGGGCATGGCGGACTCCAGCCGCACGGTCACAGACTTCGGCCAGACGCTGCGCGGCCGCGGCACGCTGATCCTGGTGGATGGCATTCCGCTCAACACCAACCGGGATTCGGCGCGCAACCTCGCCACCATCGATCCCAGCAATATCGAGAAGATCGAGGTCATGCGTGGCAGCAGCGCAATCTACGGCGCCGGCGCCAACGGCGGCATCATCGCGATCACCACGCGGCCTGCGGGTGGCCCGCCCAGCGCGGATACCACCGTGACGCTGGGCACCCCGCTGACGCGGCTGAGCAAGGAGGGGCTCAGCGCCAATGTCCAGCAGCACTTCTCCGGCAGCCAGGGGCCGATCGACTACGCGTTCCACCTGGGCGCGCAGCATATCGGCAGCCCCTATGACGCCCACGGACACCGCATCGCACCGGAGCCGAGCCAGGGTGACCTGTTCGATTCCAACGTTTACAACGTGAGCGGCAAGCTGGGCTGGCGCATCGACAGCCAGCAGCGCATCGAACTGAGCGTGAGCCAGTACCAGGCCAAGCAGAACACCAACTACGCCTCCGATCCCTCGGTGGCCAAGCTGCCGCCTGGCACCGCGGCCGCGCGCGCGATTAAGGGGTTGCAGCTCGAAAACCAGAACGAGCTGCGCAACACCGTCGTCAACCTGGGCTACCAGAACCTGGACCTGCTCGGCAGCACCGTGTCCACCCAGATCTACTACCGCGACTACTTCACCCGCTTCCCGCCGTTCGATGCGCGCGCGGTGGCCACGCGTGGCGGCAACGTGGACCAGGTCAGCCAGAACAGCGATGTATTTGGCGGGCGCCTGACCATCAGCACCCCGCTGGGCGCGGACAAGAAGACCAAGCTGCTGTGGGGCGCGGACTACAACCAGGAGCGCAGCGACATGCCGCTCGATGTGTTCGATCCGCGCACCTATGACCAGAGCGGCGGCCTGGTCTTCAACAAGACCGGTTCGCTGACCTACATGCCGCCGCTGGCCACCCGCAGCGGCGGCGTCTTCGGGCAGCTGCAGCACAAGTTCAACGAGCAATGGTCGATGGAGGGCGGCGTGCGCTACGAGCGCGCCAACGCCAGCTTCGACGACTTCGTGCCGCTGTCGCAATCGAAGGTCAGCAACCCGGTCGCGGTCAAGGGCGGCACGGTCAACTATGGCGCGTGGCTGTTCAATATCGGCGGTGCGTACGCGCCGGTGAAGAACCAGGAGTTCTATGCCTCGTTCGGCCAGGGCTTCCAGTTGCCCGATATCGGCCTGCAGATCCGCAATGCGCGCCCGGGCTTCGATATCAATTCGTCCAGCCTGGAGCCGGTCAAGACCAACAACTATGAAATCGGCTGGCGCGGCGCGTTCGGCAATACGATGGCGAGCCTGGCGCTGTTCTACACCACCTCGCAACTGGGCGACGTGCAGAGCTTCAACAACGGCCTGATCCTGACCCGCACCAAGGAACGCATCGCGGGCGTGGAGGCTTCCGCCGACTACCTGAGCGACAGCGAGACCTGGGGCGCGGGCGGCACGTTTACCTGGATCAACGGCCGCGAGCAGCCGCAAGGCAGCAGCAGCTTCCAGAACATGACCGGCTACCGCATACCGCCGCTGAAGCTGACCGCCTACGTCCAGTACCGGCCGATCAGCACGTGGAGCAACCGCCTGCAGGTGACCTACTACGGCGGCCGCGACTACCGCCTCAACGACCAGAACAGCTTCGGGCGGCGCGAGGTCAGCAGCTACACCACCGTCGACCTGATCAGCCGCTACCAGGTCAGCAAGAAGGACACGATAACGGTGGGGATTGAGAACCTGTTCAACCGCTACTACTACCCGTTGTACAGCCAGCTGATGCGCAACAGCAACAACACCAGCCGCCTGCCGGCTGCGGGCATCACGCTGACCGCGATGTACCAGCACCGCTGGTAAAGCAGCCGCCGGACGGCGATGGCCTTGTCGGGGCCATCCTCGGCCGGCATTTTTTTAAGCTCAGATGTAAATAATTATCATTTACAAAGCGATACAAATTGCCCAGGCACGGTGCCGGGCAACATCGAATGAGGGGTAAGCCATGGTTTGCAACAGCATCATCGAGAGTATCGGCGGGACACCCGTGGTCCATCTGCGCCGCCTGTTCGGGGACACCGGGGCCGAGGTCTTTGCCAAGCTGGAGCTATTCAATCCCGCCGGCAGCGTCAAGGACCGCCCTGCCCGCTACATCATCGAAAAGGGCCTCGCCGAAGGCACCATCGGCGCCAACGCCCACATCGTCGAAAGCTCGTCGGGCAACCTGGCGATCGCGCTGGCCATGGTATGCCGGCTGAAGGGACTGCGCTTCACCGCCGTGGTCGACCCGAAGATCTCGCAGACCAACCTGACGATCCTGCGCTGTTATGGCGCCGGGATTGAGCTGGTGACCGAGAAGGACAGCCAGGGCGGCTACCTGGAAACGCGTATCGCGCGCGTGCGGCAGATGCTGCTCGACCTGCCGGATGCGGTCTGGATCAACCAGTACGGCAATCCGCGCAACTGGGAAAGCCATTACCACGGCGAAGGCGAGGAAATCCTGCGCCAGCTCGACCGGCCGGTCGACGTGCTGGTGCTCGGCGTGAGTACCTCGGGCACGGTGCATGGCATCGCGCGCCGCCTGCGCGAGGCGTGGCCCGCGTTGAAGGTGGTGGGCGTGGACGCCGCCGGCTCGGTGCTGTTCGGCCACCCGCCGGCCAGCCGCGAGCTGCCGGGCATCGGCGCGAGCCGCGTGCCGGAGCTGCTGTGCCGCGAAGAAATCGACCAGGTCATCCATGTGGACGACCACGCGGCGGCCCTCGGCTGCCGGCGCCTGCTGGCGCAGGAAGGCATCTTTGCCGGCGGGTCGTCCGGCGCGGTGGTCGCCGCGATCGGCCGCCTGTTGCAGGACCTGCCACGCAGCGCACGCCCGCCCCGCATCCTCACCCTGTTTCCTGACCGCGGCGAACGCTATCTCGACACCGTCTACGACGACGCGTGGCTGGAACGCGTCGCCGCCATCCATCGCGCGCGCACGGCTTCGGCTGCCGCGCAATCGTCCATCCCTGCACACGGAGTGACCGCATGAACGCCCCCATCCAGACCCCCGCTGCCGAGCTGCGCTACCTCAGCCGCGCCGACCTGATCGCCCTTGGCGCCGACCATTCCGACGCCTTTGTTCAGGCTATTGCCGAAGGCCTGGCGCTGCATGCGCGCGACGAATGCGTGCAGCCGCTCAAGCCTTACCTGCGCTGGGCCGGCGCCGACCATATCGCCGACCGCATCATTGCGATGCCCTGCTACGTCGGCGGCGACAACCCGGTCGCCGGCATCAAGTGGATCGGCAGCCGCCAGCACAACCCGCAGCGCCATGGTCTGGAACGCGCCAGCGCCGTGATCGTGCTCAACGACGCCCAGACCAATTATCCGGTCGCCATCATGGAAGGCGGCCTGATCAGCGGCATGCGCACCGCGGCCATCACCGCGGTGGCGACGCGCCACCTGGCGCGCGCGAGCTTTACCGACGTGGCCTGTATCGGCTGCGGCCCGATCGCGCGCATGCAGCTGCAGACGCTGCTGGAGCAGTTCCCGGGCATCCGCTGCATCCACCTGTTCGATCTGTCGCGCGACGCAATGCAGGCGATGCGCAGCCAGCTGGGCGCGCGCTTCCCGGCGGTTGGCTGGGAGCTGTCGGCAAGCGCCGAGGCGGCGGTGCGTGCCGCCGACGTGACCGTCACCTGCACGGTTGCGGATGCGCCGTACCTGGAGCATGCCTGGCTCAAGCCCGGAGCCTTTGTCGCCAACGTCTCGATCATGGACGTGCACAAGGACGTCTATGAGAAGATCGACAAGGTGGTGGTGGACGACTGGGACCAGTCCAACCGCGAGAAGAAGATCATCAACCAACTGGTGCTGGAAGGCCGCTTCAGCCGCGAGCAGCTGCATGCCGAGCTGGGCGAGATCGTGATCGGCGCGAAGCCGGGGCGCGAGCGCGACGACGAGATCATCCTGCTTAACCCGATGGGCATGGCGCTGGACGATATGGTGTGCGCGCGCCATTTCTACCAGCTTGCGCTGCAGCGCGGCGTCGGCGTGCGCCTGCCCCTGCTATGACGGTGCTGCCACACCACCCCGTACGCGAGCGGATGCTGGCGCAGGACCTGCTGGACGCATTATGGCAGGAGAACCTGTACGGCATGCGCGAGCACTGCCGGCTGGTAGCCGCTGACGACACGCCGCTGGCCGCGCTCGCCGTCGACCTGGGTACGGCCGGCACGCTGCTTTGGCTTGGCCGCCGCCTCGACGGCCCCCGGCCGCTGCAGCTTGGCGCCGGCGATGACAGGCCGCCCGTCGTCCTGCAACGCGACGGCAGCTCCATGCCGCTCGGCGCCGCCGCGGCGTTGGAAGCCTTGCAGTCGGCGGACTGGTGGCCCGGCCGCAGCGGGCGCCTGCAGACGCTGTTCGCGCTGGCCGAGGCGCAAGCCGCGCGCACGCTTGCGCACGAGCCGGCCATCCTGGATCGCCTTGCGGCGGCGCCGCGCTCGCTACTGTCGTGGGAGGCGGTTTGCTGCCTGCGCGACCGCCCTTTCCATCCGCTCGCTCGCGCCAAGGCCTGGGGCGATGCGACCGGGCCGCACGCCGGCTTCGACGCGGAATCCGGCCAGCCCGTATGGCTGCACTGGATTGCCGTGCCGTTACACCGGCTCCGGACCGGTTCGGCGATGGAAGCGTCAGCGCAACCGCTGGCCCGCTCGCTGCTGCCGCCCGACGAACTCGACCGCCTGGTGGCACGCGCGGAAGCCGCCGGCGCGCAGCGCGGCTACCTGTGGATGCCGGTGCACCCGTGGCAATGGCAGCAGCAGGCCCACGCCGCCGCCAGCGGGCAAGCGCCATGCATCGACCTCGGTAGCGGCATCGGTGCGGCCTACCCGACCGCCTCACTGCGCTCGCTCGTCATGCATGGCCGGCCCGAGCTCCACCTCAAGCTGTCGCTGGGCGTGCAGGCACTGGGGGCCAGGCGCACCCTGCCCGCGCGCTACCTGCACAACGGTGCGCTCGCGCAACAATGCCTGGCGCAGCTGCGGGCGCGCGATCCCTGGCTCGGCCAGCACCTGCTGCTTTGCGACGAGCGCGACTGGTGGGCACTGCGCCAGCACGACTCGCTGATCGCTGAGCCGGGCGAGCTCGCCTGCGTGCTCAGGCGCTACCCCGGCGACCTGGCGGCTGGCACGTGGCTGTTGCCCATGGCGGCGTGCGCGGCGCTGACCGCCTGCAACGACCTGCCGGCGCTGCGCCGGCTGTCCTGCACCGATGCCGACGAGGCCTGGGCGGCATTCCGGTGCATCGCGGCCCTGATGCTCGAAACCGGCCTGCGTTGCTTTGCCAACGGCGTCATGCCCGAGCTGCATGGGCAGAACGTCGTGCTGGTGGTCGGCGAGGCAGGCCCGCGGGCGCTGCTGCTGCGCGATCACGACACGCTGCGCATCTGCCCGTCCCTGCTCGCAGAGGCCGGCGCGGACGTGCCCGCGTACGCCGTGGACACCGCCACGCCGAATACGCTGATGCTCGATGCGCCGGCGCAACTGCTCGCGTACTTCCAAACGCTGGCGATCGAGGTCAACCTGTACGCCATCGCCGCCGCGATCGCCGTGGCCTTCGACAGCGACGAGCGCACGGGCTGGCGCATCCTGCGCGAGGAGATCGCCCGATTGCTGGCCGCCGGTACCGGCAACCGGACCGCAGAGATTGCGCGGACCGCGCTGCTGGATGCGCCGGAATGGCCATTCAAGCAATTGCTTGCGCCGCTGCTGGCGCGCGACACCGCCAGTACCGGCATGCCCAGCGCGCTCGGCAGCCTGCGCAATCCGCTGCGCGAGAGCGGAGTCCCGTCATGACGCCGGCGCCGCAAGCCGGCCCGTCGCGCGACATCGCCCTGCTGCTGGCCGGCCAGGCGGTGGTGACGACGGGCCTGATGACGCTGGTGCCGATCATGCCGCTCTACCTGCGCGACCTCGCCGGCCCCGCTGCCGCGCACTGGAGCAGCCTGGCGCTGGCCGCGCCGGGCGTCGGCGCGCTGCTGCTGGCGCCGTTCGCCGGCAGCTGGTGCGAACGATGGGGCTACCGCCGGCCCTTGCTGCTGTCGTTGTCGGCCTTCACCGCCAGCCTGCTGCTGATGGGGCTGTCCACGCACGTGGCCGGCTTCATGGTCGGCCGCCTGTTGCAGGGCGCGAGCGCCGTCGGCGTCTTGCTGACCATCTGCATCGGCCGCGTCAGCACGCCCGGCATGCGCGGCCGTGCCTTCGGCATGCAGGAATCGGCCGTGGCCACCGGCGCGCTGCTGGGCCCCGTGCTCGGCGGCGTGCTGCAGGACTGGTGGACGGTGCGGCCGATGCTGCTTGCAGTGGCCGCGGCCAATGCCGTGCTGACGCTGCTGCTCGCATGGCGGCTGCGCGAGCCGGCGCCACAGGCGTTGCCAGGCGCCGGCTCGTCGCGCGGATTCGCCGCCATGCTGGCGGACGCGTCGCTGCGCCGCTGGCTGCTGGCCGGCTGCCTGACGCAGGCCGGCGCGTTCGCGCTGGTGAACGTGTTCGCGCTCTACCTGCAGCAGCGCTACCCGTACGATGCCCTGCTCGGCAGCAAGACCGGCTTCCTGCACGCGCTGGGCTGGCTGGCCGCGATGCTCGCCAGCCCGCTGTGGGGCCGCTCAGCGACCGCGGCACGACCGTGCGCGTATTCATGTTGGCCGCCGGCGGCTGCGCCGTCGCGCTCGCGTTGCTGCCGCTTGCCGATGCGCTCTGGCAGATCGGCGCGCTCCGGGTCGTGCAGGGCGCGCTGTTCGCCGCGCTCGCGCAATCCATGCTGTCCTATTGCTGCGCCCGCCTGCCCGCGAGTTTGCACGGCAGCGCCACCGGCATCGCCAAGAGCGCCATGACCGCCGGGCAACTGGTCGGGCCGCTGGCGGTGATGGCGTGGCTGCCACGCTCCGACCCGGCGGGCACGTTATGGCTGATCGCCGCCATGTTCGCGCTGGCCGCCGCACTCGTCGTCCCTGATCGCTCATCGTTGTTTGCCACCGTCCCTGATGCGAGGTAACTGCATGCTTTCCACTCTCCTGCCATCGACCACCGTGGCGCCGCAAGGGCGCCTGCGCGCCCATCGCCCGGACCGGGATGCCGCCGCGCCCGACGCCGTCGAGCGCCGCCTGATCGAGCAATTCTTCAACACCTACTGCCGCGAGACCGGCATCGTCGATCCCCGCCTTGACGCGCACCTTCCGGCCCCGGTGCCGGCTGCGCTGAGAAGTACCCTTGCGCGCTGGCGTGCCGAGGGGCTGGTACCGGCGGTGCTGGCACTGGCGGATCGCGACGGCCGCCACCGCTGGCTGGCTGCTGCGCTCTCCTACGTATCCCCGATCGGCTACCACCGGCTCGCGGATGCGGTGCTGTCCGACGGCAGCGCCTTCGCCCCGCTGCGCCGCGCCGAGAATCTGGCCGATGCCATCACCCAGGCGCTCGCGCATGCCTACCCACAGAGCGCCGCCACCGACTGGCCGGAGCGCTTTGCCACGCTGATGAAGAACGGCGTCCAGAAGGTGCGCCTGTACCACCGCGAAGCGCCCGCACGGCAAGCGCCCTCGCGCTTTATCGCTGCCGAGCAGGGGCTGCGCTTCGGGCACATATTCCACGCCACGTCGAAGGCGTCGGAAGGGTTCAGCCACGATGCGCTGCAACGCTATGCGCCGGAGCTCGGCGCCGCCTTCCAGCTGCACTACTTCGCCGTCGCCAGCGACCAGTTGGAGAGCAGCGCCATCGACGGCCAGCCGCTGCCTATCGACCCCGCGGCAATGGAGGCCGCCGCGGACCTGCTCAAGGAGGGCGACTACCGCCTGCTGCCCTGCCATCCCTGGCAAGCCACGCAGCTGCTCGCGCACAGCGAGATCCAGCCACTGCTGGCCAGCCGCGCGATGATTTCCCTCGGGCCGCTGGGAGAGCTGGCCTGGCCGACCTCGTCGGTACGCACGGTGTGGCTGCCGCAGCAGCAACGCTTCCTCAAGCTGGCGCTCGATATCCGCATCACCAACTTTGTCCGCAACAATCCGCCCGAGCACGTGCGGCGCGCGCTGGATGCCAGCCGCGCCATCGCCATGCTGCCCGAGGCGGCGCGTTCGTCCGCACACTTCACGGTGCTGGCCGAAACCGGCTACGCCGTGCTGGCCCTGCCCGACAACGCGCTGCGCGCGAGCACCGCGGTGATCTTCCGGCAAGGCATGACCGGCCCGCATGGCGACGCCGCGCAAGTGCTCGCCACGGTGCTGGAGGAGCCCGCGCATGGCGCCGGCATCCTGGACGGCCTGCTGCGCGAAGCGCTGGGCCATCAACCCGGCGCGGCGGATATCCGCCGCTGGTGGGCGCGCTATCTCGATGTCACGCTGCTGCCGCTGGCGCGCCTGTTCGCCGAGCACGGCGTCAGCCTGGAGGCACACCTGCAGAACAGCATGGTCGCGTTCGCGGGCGGCTGGCCGGTGCACGGCTATGTCCGCGACATGGAAGGCGCCAGCATCAGCCGCGCCCGCTTTGCCTGGGCGGCGCAGTTCGATGCCGACAGTCCCGCCCTGTACACCGAGGAAGCCGCGCTGCATCGCTTTGCCTATTACGTGCTGGTCAACCATATCGGCCACTTCGTCGCCTGCCTGGCGCGCACGGGCGGCTGCGACGAAGCCACGCTGTGGCAGGACACCGCAGCCGCGCTCGACGCAGGCGGCCCATCGCTGCGCCAGCTGCTGGCGTCGCTGCAGGGCCTGCCCACCCTTCCCGCCAAGGCCAACATGCTGAGCTGCTTCGGCCGCCACGGCGAAACGCCTGCGTGGGCAGGCGTCCCGAACTTCCTCGTATCCGCACCGCTAGCCTGAGCCCCCGATGAACACCACCGATTACCAACGACTGATCCAGAGCCCGCAATACCAGCAAGCCGCCCGCCGCGTGCTGCGCCAGCTGCTGGAAGCCCTGTTGTTCGAAGACTGCCTGCGCGACGTGATTGTCAGCGACGCCGGCGTCGAACTGCCCGGCGTGACGGCAGGCGGCCAACCCGTCAGCTATCGCTGCGCCGCGCAGCGCACCGCCAGCTTCGGCCGCATCCGCATCCGTGGGCCGGTGCTCCGTTGCGAAGGCGAGAGCCAGGCTGAAGCCGACGACGTCGCGCAACTGCTGTCCGAGCTTGCCGGCCAGCTCGATGCCGACCCGGTGCGCCTGCAGCAGTTCGGGCTGGAGCTGCTGTCCACGCAGGTCAAGGACGCGCAGTCCCACCATGCCAACGGGCACGCCGGACAACCGTTGCGCGATGCCGGCTACGATGCCATCGAAGCGCGGCTGACGGGTGCCCATCCTTACCACCCGGGATATAAATCGCGCATGGGTTTCACGCTGGCGGACAACGGACGCTACGCGCCGGAATGCGCCGCGCCCCTGCAGCCCGTGCTGCTGGCAGCGCGCCGCTCGCATTGCCGCTGGAATCTCGGCAACGCCGAGGCATCGCCCGAGAGCCTGCTGCCACCGCCGGCGCGCGCCGCATTTGAGGCCGCTTTGCGCGAGCATGGTGCCAATCCCGCCGACTACCTGCCGCTGCCCGTCCACCCGTGGCAATGGGACGAGGTCATCGCGCCGGGCTACCACGGCGCGTTCGCGCGCGGCGAGCTGATCGCCGTCGGCGAGATGCCGGGCCGCTACCTGCCCCAGCAGTCGATCCGCACCCTCGCCAATGCCGATCAGGCCGATGCGTTGTCGCTCAAGCTGGCCATGAATCTCGTCAACACGTCCACTTCGCGCGTGCTGGCGCCGCACACGGTATGCAACGCCGCCGTCTTGAGTGACTGGCTGGCGAGCCTGGTGGCGCGCACGGAATGGACCGAGCCGATGGCCGCGCCGGTGTTGCTGCGCGAAGTCGCCGGCGTCAGCCATGTGCCCGCCGCGCCGGTGCAGGGCCAGTACGGCGCGCTTTCCTGCATCTGGCGCGAAAGCATCCACCGCTATCTGGCACCCGGCGAGGCCGCCATTCCCATGACCGCGCTTACCCATATCGATGTCGACGGCCTGCCGCTGATCGAGCCGTGGGTCCGCCGTCATGGCGTGCGCGTCTGGCTGCAGCGGCTGGTGGAGCGTGCATGGCTGCCGGTGCTGCACCTGCTCTGGGAGCACGGCACCGCGCTCGAGTCGCACGCGCAGAACATGCTGCTGCTGCACGTCGACGGCCTGCCGCAGCGCGTGGCGCTCAAGGACTTTCACGACGGCGTGCGCTTCTCGCGCCAGTGGCTGTCCGGCGCCGCGCCGCAACTCACGCCGCCGCCGGCCGAGCATGCGCGCGTCAACCCGAACTCGTTTATTGAAACGGACGATGCCGATGAACTGCGGGACTTCACCTGCGACGCACTGTTCTTCGTCAACCTGGCCGAACTGGCCCCACTGCTTGCCGGCCACTACCAGCTCGAGGAAACAGCGTTCTGGGCCATCGTGGCAGGCGTGATCCGCAGCTACCAGCGCGCACACCCGCGCCTGGCTGAAAGCTTCCGGCGCTTCGACTGCTTCGCGCCCACCATGTCGATCGAACTGTTGGCCAGCCGCCGCTTCATGCCCGAGATCCGGCTGCGCACGCGGCAGGCGCCCAATCCGCTGGCGCTGGCGGAGGCGGAGGCGGAGGCGGCATGAGATCGCTGAAGGCGCGTTTGTCGGATCCGGGCGGCGGCCAGGTGCACGGCCTGTTCTGCTCGACGCCTGCGGCACTGACCGTCGAGCTGATCGCTGCCGCCGGCTATGACTTCGTGGTGATCGACCTGGAACACACGCTGATCGATGGCGCGCAGCTTGGCGCCATGCTGCTGGCGGCGCGCGCCAGCGGCATCGCGCCACTGGTGCGCGTGGCGGCCCCGCACCAGGTGGCGCCGGCGCTGGACGCCGGCGCCCAGGGCATCGTCTTCCCGCGCATCAGTGCTGTAGCGCAGGCAAGGCAGGCGGCCAGGCTCTGCCACTACGCACAGCATCAGCCCATGCCCGGCGAGCGGGGGCTGAACGCCACCTGGCATAGCGCGTTCGGCCGCGACGATCTTGCCGCCGCCACTGCCGCAGCGGGCGCCGATACGCTGGTCGTGGCGATGATCGAAGACAGCGCCGCGCTCGATGCGCTCGATGACATCGCCGCTGTACCCGGCATCGATGTGCTGCTCGAAGGCGCCGCGGATCTCTCGCAATCACTGGGCGTGCCATGGCAGACGCGTCATCCGCTGGTGTGGGACGCCGTGGCGCGCATTGCCGATGCGGCGCGCGCGCATGGCAAGCATTTCTGCGCGCTGCCGCGCACCCCGGAAGACGCCGCGCTCTGGCGCCGGCAAGGCACGCGCATGCTGCTGCTCGGCGACGACCGCGGCATCGCGCGCCGGGCCATGGCCGCACACCTGCAATCCCATTCCCAGTCATCAACATAAAGCCGCCCCTTCCCGCCACCCCATGAACCCGCAAAACATCACCCGTTACCTGGATGAACTTGATCCCCGCAAGGGGCCTGCGTGCGCCTATCTCTATGACCTGGACCACCTGCGCACGCGCGCGGCTGGCCTCGCTGCCGCCTTGCCCGAGGACTGCGATCTCTACTACGCAATCAAGGCCAACAGCGATGCGCCAGTGCTGCGCGCGCTGCTGGGCGCAACGGCCGGCTTCGAAGTCGCGTCGCTGGGTGAAATCGAACGCGTGCGCGCCGTCGAAGCCGACGTGCCGGTCGTATTCGGGGGCCCGGGCAAGACCGATGCCGAGCTGGAGGGCGCGCTGCGCCTCGGCGTCAGGCTGATCCACGTCGAAAGCGCGCTGCAACTGCGCCGGCTGGACCGCATCGCGCAACGCATGGGCCGCCGCGCCGACGTGCTGCTGCGCGTGAATCCGGCCTACGGCCTGCCCGGCGCCACGCTGCAGATGGGCGGGCGTCCGACGCAGTTCGGCATCGACCAGGCGGAACTCCCCGCCGTGATCGCGTTGGCATGCGACCTGCCCGGCGTGCGCCTGGTCGGGCTGCACCTGCACGCGGGCTCCAACAGCCTGGACGCCGACCAGCATCTCGAACTGATTTCACGCCATATCGCGCTGGCGCAGCAATGCCGTGACGAACACGGATTGGCGCTGGAATGGCTGAATGTCGGCGGCGGCATCGGCATCGACTACACCGATCCCGATCGCACCTTTGACTGGCCGCGCTTCTGCGCCGGGCTGGCGCAACTGCTGCAGCAGCGGCGGCCCGGCTGCCGCATCGTGCTGGAATGCGGCCGTTTCATCAGCGCCGACTGCGGCTGCTACGTGGCTGAAGTCATCGACCTCAAGCACAATCACGGCAAGCACTTCGCCATCGTGCGCGGCGGTACGCACCATTTCCGGCTGCCGGTGTCGTGGCAGCACAATCATCCGTTTTTCGTCGCGCCGAACGACGCGTGGCCTTACCCGTTTGCGCGCCCGGAGCTGACTGACGCAAGGCTCACGATCTGCGGCGAGCTTTGCACGCCGAAGGACGTCTTCGCGCAGGAGGTAACGGTGCCGCGCGTGCGCGTGGGCGACCGCATCGTCTTTATGCTGGCCGGGGCCTACGGCTGGCACATCTCGCACCACGACTTCCTCAGCCATCCGCATCCGGAAAGGGTGTTTTTCGGCGAGTAGCCGGCCCCGGACCTGTTCCGCGCGCCGGCGCGCGGCGCTGTTCCACGGTTCTTATCCTCCCGTGCAAGGGAGCTGATACAAATTGTATGCAATTTTTGTATCACGGAGTGCTTATCCCTGCTATTCTTGCTCCCCGGTTGCGGCCTGGAACCTGATCCCGGCCATGCTTGCTGCAGGCGGTCTTCTCCGCCTGTCCGGCAGCGCGCAACGACAGGGCCGGGGGCTGCCCCTCCCCCGGCGCCAGAAGAACAAGACAGTCCGGAAACATATCCGGCCAGACAACAGGAGACATGAATGGCGCCCTTGCTGTTCAAGGTGGAAGACCGCCCCCCGCGGCTGACGACGTTTTTGCTTGCGCTCCAGCATCTGCTGGCCGCCCTGGGCGGCATCATTGCGGTGCCGCTGGTCATTGGCGGTGCCCTGAAACTGCCGCCGGACCAGGTCATAGCGCTGGTGAATGCCGCCCTGCTTGGCTCGGGCATCGTCACCATCATCCAGTGCAAGGGCATTGGCCCGGTGGGTATCCGCATGCCATGCGTGATGGGCACCAGTTTCGCCTTTGTCGGCGCGGCCATCAGCGTGGGCGTCGAACACGGCGTGGCCGGCATCCTGGGCTCGGCGCTGGCGGGCTCGCTGGTGATGATCCTGGGCAGCTTCTTCATGCCGGCGATCCGCAAGCTGTTTCCGCATACCGTCACCAGCGTGGTGGTCACCATGATCGGCCTGTCGCTGATTCCGGTGGCCATCGACTGGGCCGCAGGCGGCCAGGGCAGCAGCCGCTATGGCGCGCCCGGCAATCTGGCGATTGCCGTCGCGGTGCTGGCGCTGGTGGTGGCGGTGGTGCAGTGGGGCAAGGGCATGCTGTCGGCCTCGGCCATTGTCGTCGGCATTGCCGGCGGCTACCTGCTCTGCCTGGCACTGGGCCTGGTCGATTTCACCCAGTTTCACCAGGCACCCATCATCGCGGTGCCGCAGCCGCTGCACTTCGGCATGTCGTTCCCCATCTCGGGCATTGTCGCCATGTCGATCGCTTTCCTGGTGACCATCGTCGAGTCCACGGGCACGTTCATGGCACTGGGCGCGGCCACGCAGCGGCCGATTTCCGGCAAATGCCTGTCGCGCGGCATCCTGTGCGATGGCTTTGGCTCGGCCTTTGCGGCACTGGTGTCGAGCCCGCCGTTGTCGACCTTCGCGCAGAATGTCGGCGTGGTCTCGCTGACCGGCGTGGCCAGCCGCCATGTGGTCGCGCTGACCGGTGTCATGCTGCTGCTGGCGGGGCTGTTCCCGGTGCTGGGCGCGTTGGTGGTGGCGATCCCGCAGCCGGTACTGGGTGGCGCCGGCCTGATGATGTTCGCGATGATCGTGTCGGGCGGGATCCAGATGCTCAGCACCGTCAAGTTCACGCAGCGCAATACCCTGATCGTGGCCGTGTCGATCGGCTGCGGCCTGGCGGTGACGTTCCGCCCGGAACTGCTGTCGAAGCTGCCGGCCTTTGTCCACGAAGTGTTTGGCTCCGGCATCACGGTGGGCTCGCTGTCGGCGGTGATCCTCAACTTGCTGCTGCCCGGCGGCAAGGACGAGCCGGCTGAAGACGCCGGCCACGGCACCGTCGGCGAGGCTGCCTGAGCGGCCTGCCAGGGCCTGCGCACCACATCAAACGCCCTCGGCACCACTTCTGCAAGTATCCTCCGGTCGAACCATATGGGCTGGCGCCGGTCATATCCTGACGTTTTCACTTCAATGAGGAGAAGCAATGGATTGTCCGGTGTGCCCGCAAACGCAACTCGTGATGTCCGAACGCCAGGGCATCGAGATCGATTACTGCCCGAAATGCCGCGGTGTCTGGCTGGACCGGGGCGAACTCGACAAGATCCTCGAGCGCTCCGTGGCAGCCGCCCCGGTGCAGCAGGTGCCCATGCAGCAAATGCCGCAGCAAACTCCGCCCCCGCGACAGGAATACCAGCGCGGCCATGGCGACCGCGACCGGCACTATGAGCGCGAGCAGAAGCACTATAAGAAGAAGAGCATCTGGCACGAGCTGTTCGACTGACTCTGGCTTGCCAGTGAGCAAGGGCGACGCAAGGTCGCCCTTTTTTGTTGCCGGCCGCTATTGCGCTGTCCCGCGCAAACCGGACCGGCACAACCGGGGCTTAGCGCGCTGCCCTCACGCCGCCTTGCGCCTGCGCCTTGAAGCTTCCGCGGCAGCATCGCGCAACTCTGGCGGCAAGGCACGCAGTTCCGCGGTGAAGAACGCACGCTCGGCCGGCCGCAGCGCAGGCAGCTGGGCGGCCAGCCGCTCCACTGCTGTGCACGCCATTGCGGTCGCGCCTTGCTCGTGGGTGAGATACCAGGCCGATTCGAGCAGCAGGTTGGCCAGCTGCAACGGCCCCAGCCTGATGTGGCCGGCGTCATGGTCTTCCAGTGCGAACGCAGCCACGGCCGACCAGCGCACGAAGCCCTTGGCCGGCGCGAACGGCGCGTGGAACGGCCGCAGGGCGTCGACAGCGTCCGCAACGGACAACGGGCGCTGGCGGCGGAACGCGGCCATGCTGTCGTTGGCCCTGGCTGGCCGGTCGGACGGCGGGGTATCGGGCCCGCAGCTGCCGCGTGCGATGCGCAGCAGGAAGATCGCGTTCCACGCCGTGCCGCCGCCTACGCCGAACCGGTCGCAGATCCACTCCGACAAGCCCAGCCAGCGCATCGCCTGCCGCTGCACCGCGCTGGCGGACAAGACCCGCGCGGCATCGACCAGGCCGTGCTGCCAGAACAGCCACAGGCACAGGCCGATATTGGCCGCGGCATGCTGCACGGCGTCGACGGAATCGGCCTCGTAGGCTGCCTGCAGCGCGCCGGCGAAGGTATCCAGCGCCAGCTGCGCGGCCTGCGCCGTGCAGGCATGCCCGGCGCGCATGGCATCGGCCTTGTGCAGCAGCGCTTCCAGGTTCAGCACTTCAAAACGCACGCGCGGGTTGTAGCGCACCACCAGGCGCAGTTCCGGATCGGAGTGCAGTCCTTCCAGGCCGGCACGCGCGCCGTCGCTGTCGCCGCGGGTATAGCGTTCCCAGGCCCGCACGATATGCGCCATGGCGCAGAACGCGGGCGTCGCCGCGCCTGCCTCGGCCGCCTGCACCAGGCGGTCGACACGCCTGAGCGCCGCCCGGCTCTGATCGAGGCGGCCGCAGCGGCGCCAGGCCAGGCTTTCCTTGAGCAGCGACAGGGCTTGCTGGAAACCGTCGCCGGCACTGCGGCCAGCCGCGCGGAAGGATTCGGCCACGGCTGAGCCATGCATGCCCGCGTGGCCGTCCTGGGCGCCGCGCATGGCCTGGGTCAGCTCGCGCCAGAAGGCCATGTCGCGCATCACGTAGCCAACGCCGTCCGGCTGGCCGGCCGGCGCCGCTTGCGGCGCCGTGGCAAAGGCAAGATGGCCGGCCAGCGCGGCCGGGCCCAGCGTGCGCCCGTCCGCCACAAAGCGCAGGCGCCGCGCGCTCGCTGCCGTGATCCAGAACGGCCCGCGGCTGCGGTGCGCCGGATTGGCCGCAGCGGGATCGCGCTGGCGGTCGGCGCCCCATCCGACCGCCACCTGCCAGCGCGCAAAGTCCGCAAACGCGCGCGACGCCAGCATGCGCAGGTTGGCCGCCGTCGGGAAGGCGCTGCGCACCACTGCCGCGGTGACTCCTCCCTCCCCGGTGCGATGCGCATGCCAGATGCGCGCCAGCAGCCAGACCGACTGGTAGCGCGCGGGTTGGCCGTCGACCCGGTACGGGGCCGACACGTCGATACGGATCGGGGCAGGCGTGGCTGGCATCAGGCAGTCTGGGAACGGGGAAATCGCGGGGAAAGCCAGGCGGCGCCCGTCATGTTACGCAAGTTACAGCCGGCGCGGTTGGCGTTATCCGGGCGCTCTCCTATGCTGCGCACCACGGTCCGGGCCCGGATTGCCATCCCCTCAACTCCTCTGCACAGCCATGAACAATCATCTTGCTCGTTTGCTGACACCGATGGCGATCGGCCTCGGCCTGCTTGCCGCCACCGTGCCCGCCCTGGCGGCACCGAAAGAAGTCCCGCTGGATGCCGCGGCGCTGTTCCGCCAGGCCGATGCCACCGGCACCATGGTGATCTACGACCTGCGGCGCGACCGCATGCTGACCTACAACAAGCCGCGTGCGTCCACGCAGTACTCGCCGGCGTCGACCTTCAAGATCCTGAACTCGATGATCGGCCTGGAGAGCGGCGCCGTGGCCGACGTCAACCATGACAAGCTGCCGTGGGACGGCAAGGTCTGGCTGGTCGGCGGCAAGGCCATCCTGCCCGAGGCCTGCAACGCTGACGTGCCGCTGCGCGTGGCCTTCCCCAACTCCTGCGTGCCGGCCTACCAGGCGCTGGCGCGGCGGGTTGGCAGCGCGGCCTACCAGCGCTACCTGACTGCGTCGCACTATGGCAATGCCAACAGTTCAGGCCAGGTCGACCGCTTCTGGCTGAACGGCACGCTGCAGATTTCCGCCTACCAGCAGATCGACTTCCTAAAGGGCGTGGTGCAGCGCACGCTGCCGTTCTCGCCAACCACCTTCAAGGCAGTGGACGACATTACGGTGATGGAGCGCACCGCCGCCTACACCCTGCACGCCAAGACCGGCTGGGCCGATTCGGCCAGGCCGGCAGTGGGCTGGCTGGTGGGCTGGGTTGAGCGTGGCGATGATGACTACCTGTTTGCGCTCAATCTCGACATGCTGCGGCCCGAGCACGCCAAGGCGCGCATGGAGATCGCACGCGCGGCGCTGCGGCAGGCGGGCGCGTTGCCGGATTGACGCTTCCGAAGGCGGCCGCCGGATGCGCGGCCGCCTGTAGCCACTACCCTAGACACTTCATTCAGGCATTTTCTCCCCCGTATTTCAGATCCGTCTGATTTACCTGCCAACCCCGGATCGATAGCTTTGGCTGGTCGGCATTTCCCACCGCGTCGCCCGACGCAACCAATCCGTAATGGGATCCGCCGGCGCCTGTATGCAACGGGAAAGCAAGACCGTTCCCACAATCCGGAGGTGAAATCCAATGAGAAAAATAGCCATGCCGGCAGCCCTGCTGTCAGCCATCGCGTTGCTGGCCGCCTGTGGCGGCGGCGGGGACAATGCGACGCCCACACCGGCGCCACAAACGCCACCGTCTGAAAATAGTCCGGCACCGGCACCCGGGCCAAAGCCGGATCCAGCACCGCAACCTGAACCCACTGGCGAGCTACGGCCGAGCCTGAGCGCACCGCAACCGGGCTCGACGGCAGCGGTCGGCAATGGCAGCGAAGGTCTCTGGGTCGGCGTCATGAACGCCACGCTGGTCGACAACAGCGGGAAGTTCGTGCACGCGAGACTGACGGGCGTGCTGGGAGGCGCGTTCCAGTTCTCTGGTTCGACCTGGACACTGGGCCCCGGCACGCTGTACGAAACCGGCTTTGCCTACCCGGCCACCGGGGCCGGCACCATTACCCCGGGCCAGCGCTTTGACGGCAATTTCGTCGCCACGCCAGGCAACCCTACCAATGTGCTATCCGGTACCTACGATCCGTCCAACGCGCTAGCCGTGGACCACGGCTGCCATCGCCGGCAACTGGAAGCAAGACGGCTTTGCCATGCAGATCGACGACGCCGGCAACGTCACCGGTACCTATACCAGCGGCACCCGCATTTGCGACCTGCAGGGCACGGCAACGCTTGCCACCCCGGGATCGGCCAAGAACCTGTATGCGGTCAGGATCGTTGCCGAAAACTCCACGCAGCCGGGCAGCACCGGCTGCGCGCTGTCGACTGGCGTGCCGCACAACGGCTTTGCCGCGATCCGCCTGATGCCGGCCGACGGCAGCATCATCGTGAACAGCAGCACGCGCTATGCGCGCACGCTGGTGATGGCCGGCAGCACCGGGACCGGCGGGTATTTCACCATGCAGATGACCAAACAATAAGCCCGCTCCCGGGCAGCACCCCGGCGGTCCCCCTGCGCACGGACCGCCGCTTTCTTCCGCATCCGAGTCACGACAGTGGCTTCCCCATCACCTGGCGCCCAGGCGCCGCATCCGCCCTCCGGGTTTCCCCGCGGTTGAGTTCTGCGCTCTCATATCATTTAATTCAAGGTGAATTAATTAATAGCGGACGGAGACAAGATGACCGCATCCAAAGCGGGCCGTGGCGTGAATTCCGCCAGCCTGCGCCTGTACAACGAACGCGCGCTGCTGCTGGCGCTGCGCCGTGCCGGCGAGGCCTCCAAGGCTGATCTGGCGCGGATGGCGCAGCTGACCAATACGGCGGTGGGCAGCATCGTGCAGACCCTGTCCGAGGAAGGCCTGGTCGAGCAGTCCGGGCGCCGCACGGAAGGCCAGCGCGGCCAGCCCGCCAGCCTGATCCGGCTGCAGCCCAAGGGCGCCTTCGGCATTGGCGTACGGCTGGACCGCGGGAGCATCGAGGTGGTGATGGTGGACTTTGCCGGCCATATCCTGGCCAGCCGCGCCCACCAGCTGGTCCTGCCCCACCCTGACCAGGCGCTGGACATGGTGCGGCACGATATTGCCGAGCTGCGCGCCCTGCTCACCCCCGCCGAACAGAAGCGGCTGCTGGGCATCGGCGTGGCGCAGCCCTATAACCTGGGTGCCTGGCTGCGCGAGCTGGACGTACAGGGCGAGGCCTTCCAGGCAAGCTTCCGCGCCTGGGACCAGGCTGACTTCCCGGCAATGCTCAACGCCGCCACCGGCTTGCCGGTCTTCGGCGAGAACGACGGCACCGCCGCCGCGGTGGCCGAGCTGTTCTACGGGCGCCACCATGCCCAGCATTTCCTCTACGTCTTCCTTGGCCCCGCCATCGGCGGCGGCGTGGTGCTCAATGGCGACTGCGTGCGCGGTGTCTCCGGCAATGCCGGCGATATCGCGATGATGCCGGTGCCGCCCAGCACCCTGCCCTCCGCGCCGGGTGCCGCCGGCAACGGCAAGCGGCGCGACATCCTGATCTCGCGCGCGTCGCTCAACGCGTTGACCCGCCACCTGCGCCACCACGGCGTGGTGGTCAACGGCCATGCCGACCTTCAGCGCCAGGTCGAGCTGGGCCACCCCGCGGTCGAGGAATGGATTGCCGACTGCGTCGATGCGCTGGCGCCTGCGCTGCAGTCCGCCCTCGCCGTGCTCGACGTGCCGCTGGTGATCTTCGATGCCGATATCGACGGCGGCCTGGTCGCCACGCTGATCGCGCGCCTGCAGCAGGCGCTGGATGAAGGCGCCCCCGAAGCCCGCGCGCCCGCCACCGTGGTGCGCGGCTGCTTTGGCGCCAACGCCGGCGCGGTGGGTGCCGCGTCGCTGCCGATGTTCATGAACTTCTCGCCGCGCGCCGAGCTGTTACGGGGTGCGTCTGCCATCGTTCCGGAGGCCAGCCATGCCATTGTCTGAAGCACCGCGTACCTCGCCCATGCCAGCGCACCTGCATGGCGGCCATGCGGGCCCCGCCCCGCTGCTCGAGCTGCGCAATATCTCCAAGACCTTCCCCGGGGTGAAGGCGCTCAGCAACATGGAGCTGACCGTCTACGCCGGCGAAGTCCATGCCCTGATGGGCGAAAACGGCGCGGGCAAATCCACGCTGATGAAGATCCTGTCCGGCGCCTATATCGCCGACCCGGGCGGCGAGTGCCGCATCAGCGGCGAGCCGGTGGCCATCGACGGCCCGGCCACGGCGCGTGCCCACGGCGTGGCCGTGATCTACCAGGAGCTGAGCCTGGCCGCCCAACCTGAGCGTGGCCGAGAACATCTACCTGGGCCGCCACCTGCACCACCGCGGCATGGTCGACCGCGCCGCCATGGCGCGCGCCTGCGAGGCCACGCTGGCCCGGCTGGGCGCGGACTTCACGCCGCAGACGCCGGTGCATACGCTGTCGATCGCGCAGCGCCAGCTGGTGGAGATTGCTCGCGCGGTGCATTTCGAGACCCGCATCCTGGTGATGGACGAGCCCACCACGCCGCTGTCCACCCGCGAGACCGACCGCCTGTTCGCGCTGATCCGTCAGCTGCGCGCCGAAGGCATGGCCATCATCTACATCAGCCACCGCATGGCGGAGATCGATGAGCTGGCCGACCGCGTCACCGTGCTGCGCGACGGCTGCTTTGTCGGCACGCTCACGCGTGAGGCGCTGACGCAGGCGGCGCTGGTCAAGATGATGGTCGGGCGCGACCTGTCCGGCTTCTACACCAAGACCCATGGCGAGGCCGCGCCGGGCGAGATCATGCTGTCGGTGCGCAATATGTCCGATGGCCGGCGCGTGCGCGGCTGCAGCTTCGACCTGCGCGCCGGCGAGGTGCTGGGCCTGGCCGGGCTGGTGGGCGCCGGGCGCACCGAGCTGGCGCGGCTGGTCTTCGGCGCCGATGCCCGCACCGATGGCGCCGTGTTCGTGGCCGGCACGCCGCTGGCCGTCACCGGCCCGCGCCAGTCAATCGATGCCGGCATTGCCTACCTGACCGAAGACCGCAAGCTGCAGGGCCTGTTCCTGGACCAGAGCGTGCACGAGAACATCAACCTGATCGTGGCCGCGCGCGATGCGCTGCGGGGCGGGCGCCTGAACCGCGCCAGCGCGCGCCAGCGCACCGCCGCGGCGATCCGCTCGCTCGGCATCCGCGTGGCGCACCCGCAGGTCAACGTGGGATCGCTGTCCGGCGGCAACCAGCAGAAGGTGATGCTGTCGCGCCTGCTGGAAACCCGGCCGCGCGTGCTGATCCTGGACGAGCCCACGCGCGGCGTGGATATCGGCGCCAAGGCCGAGATCTACCGGCTCATCAATGAGCTGGCGCGCTCCGGCGTGGCGGTGCTGATGATTTCCAGCGAACTGCCCGAGGTGGTCGGCCTGTGCGACCGCGTGCTGGTGATGCGCGAAGGCGAGCTGGCCGGCGAAGTGCCGGGCTGCGCCGATGCCGCCGCCATGCAGGAACAGATCATTGCGCTGGCAACCGGCGCCGGCGAGCAACAGCCCCCGGTCTTGCATTGAACCGCTGAATTCCCGTACAGGCCGGCAAAGAACGGCCGCACCGGGGCGGCATCCCGCCTCGCAGCATCAGGAGACACTTATGCGCAATCCCCTCTCATCCACGTCCCATGCGGCCCATGGCGTCACCGCCCAGGCTTCCACACCGCTGGCGCGCGCCACCGGACGCGCCACCACGCAGGAACGCCTGCGCGCACTAGGCATGCTGCCGGTGCTGGTGCTGCTCTGCCTGGGCTTCACGCTGCTGACCGAGAACTTCGCCAGCCTGCAGAACCTGTCGATCATCGCCCAGCAGGCGTCGATCAACCTGGTGCTGGCCGCGGGCATGACCTTCGTGATCCTGACCGGCGGCATCGACCTGTCGGTGGGATCGATCCTGTCGGTGTCGGCGGTGGTGGCGATGCTGGTCTCGCTGATGCCGCAACTGGCGGCGCTGAGCGTGCCGGCAGCGCTGCTGTGCGGGCTGCTGTTCGGACTGGTCAATGGCGCGCTGATCGCCTTCATGAAGCTGCCGCCGTTCATCGTGACGCTGGGCAGCCTGACCGCGGTACGCGGGCTGGCGCGGCTGGTCGGCAACGACAGCACGGTCTACAACCCGGATATCTCGTTCGCCTTTATCGGCAACGGCGATCTGCTGGGTATCCCCTGGCTGGTGGTGATTGCCATTGCGGTGGTCGCGGTGTCGTGGCTGGTGCTGCGCCGCACGGTGCTGGGGCTGCAGATCTACGCGGTCGGCGGCAATGCCGAGGCGGCGCGCCTGTCGGGCATCAAGGTATGGGTGGTGCTGCTGTTCGTCTATGCGGTGTCGGGCCTGCTGTCGGGGCTGGGCGGCGTGATGTCGGCGTCGCGGCTTTATGCGGCCAACGGGCTGCAGCTGGGGCAGTCCTATGAGCTGGATGCGATCGCCGCGGTGATCCTGGGCGGCACCAGCTTTGTCGGCGGGGTCGGATCGATTGCCGGCACGCTGGTGGGCGCGCTGATCATTGCGGTGCTGTCCAACGGGCTGATCCTGCTGGGCGTGTCGGATATCTGGCAATACATCATCAAGGGCCTGGTGATCATCGGCGCGGTCGCGCTCGACCGCTATCGCCAGAAGGGCTCCGCCCGTACCTGACACGCTGCCGGACAGGAGAAACATTGTGATCCAACCCATCCTCAAAGCCCTGGCGGCCGGCGTGCTGGCCGCTCTGTGCGCTGCACCGGCCATGGCTCAGGCGCCCGCGCAAGACGCGCACGCTTCGGATGCCCAGGCCCCGCAACGTCCGCTCAGGAAGGTAGGCGTGACGCTGGGCTCGCTGGGCAATCCATATTTCGTCGCACTGGGCCGCGGTGCCGAGGCCGCGGCCCGGCAGGTCAACCCGAAGGTAAAGGTCACCGTGCTGTCGGCGGACTACGACCTGAACAAGCAGTTCATGCACATCGACAGCTTTATCGTCGCCGGCGTCGACCTGATCCTGATCAACGCCGCCGACGCCCGCGCCATCGAGCCGGCGGTACGCAAGGCGCGCAAGGCCGGGATCGTGGTGGTGGCGGTCGATGTGGCCGCCGCCGGCGCCGATGCCACCGTGCAGACCGACAACACCCAGGCCGGCGAACTCGCCTGCGGCTTTATCGCCGACCGGCTCAAGGGCCGCGGCAACGTCATCATCCAGAACGGCCCGCCGGTATCGGCAGTGTTGGATCGGGTCAAGGGCTGCAAGACTGTGCTGGCGCGCCATCCCGATATCCGCATCCTGTCCGACGACCAGGATGCCAAGGGCTCCCGCGAAGGCGGGCTGAACGTGATGCAGCTGTACCTGACGCGCTTTCCCAAGGTGGACGCGGTCTTCACCATCAACGACCCGCAGGCCGTGGGCGCGGACCTGGCCGCGCGCCAGCTTAACCGCCGCGGCATCGTGATTGCCTCGGTCGACGGCGCGCCTGACATCGAAGCGGCGCTCAAGGCCGACACCCTGGTGCAGGCCTCGGCCAGCCAGGACCCGTGGGCCATTGCCCGCACGGCGGTGCTGCTGGGCGTGGGCATGATGAATGGCCAGCGCCCGCCCAACCCGACCGTGCTGCTGCCGTCCACGCTGGTGACGCGCGCCAATGTCGGCCAGTACAAGGGCTGGGCCGCGCCGCGGTAAGCGGCATGGCGGGTCCCTCCACCTCTTCCACTATTTTCTGATCCATGATGGCTAGCCACCCTGCCGGCGCTCCGGCACCTGAACCTGCCCCGGAGTTCGATTTCGTATTGTTCGGCGCCACCGGCGACCTGGCGCGGCGCAAGCTGCTGCCGGCGCTGTTCGATGCCCACGCCGCCGGTTCGCTGCATCCGCGCGGACGCATCCTGGCCCTGGGCAGCCAGCCGCTGTCGCATGATGCCTACCTGGCGATGCTCGACGACGAAGTACTGCCCGCGCTGGCGGGCAACGCCGCGGCCGCAGCCTGGCAGAGTTTTCTCGACCGCATCCTGTACCTGCAGGTGGATGCCAACGCCAATGCCGGCTTCGATGCGCTGGCCGAGCTGGTCAATGCGCGCGCGGCGCCGGTGGTGGTGTTCTACCTGGCCACGGCCCCGCACCTGTTCGTCACCATCTGCGAGCAACTGGCGCGCGTGGGCCTGACCGGCCAGCGCAGCCGCATCGTGCTGGAAAAGCCGCTCGGGCACGACCTGGCCTCGTCCGAGGCCATCAATGCCGAAGTGGCGCGGCACTTTGCCGAGGACCAGATCTACCGGATCGACCACTACCTGGGCAAGGAGTCGGTGCAGAACCTGATGGCGGTGCGCTTTGGCAACGTACTGTTCGAGCCGCTGTGGCGGCGCGAATGGGTGCGGCAGGTGCAGATCACCATCGCCGAAGAACTGGGCGTGGAGCGCCGCGGCAACTTCTACGACGGCATCGGCGCGCTGCGCGACATGGTGCAGAACCACCTGCTGCAGCTGCTGTGCATGGTCGCGATGGAGCCGCCCACGAGCCTGTCGGAAGACGCCATCCGCGACGAGAAGCTCAAGATCCTGAAGGCGCTGCGGCCGATCCGGCCGGAAGACGTCGCCGAGAAGGTGGTGCGCGGGCAATACGCCCGTGGCGCCGCCGGCGGCGACCCCGTGCCCGGCTATGCCAGTGAGCCCGGGATCGCGCCCGACAGCCGCACCGAGACCTTCGTCGCCATCCGCGCCGAGATCGCCAACTGGCGCTGGGCCGGGGTGCCGTTCTACCTGCGCACCGGCAAGCGCATGCAGTCGCGCGTGGCGGAGATCGTGATCCATTTCCACGACGTGCCCTACCCGCTGTTCCCGCATCCGCTGGGGGTCATGTCCGGCAACCGGCTGGTGATCACGCTGCAGCCCGAGGAAAGCATCCGGCTGTATTTCCTGACCAAGCAGCCGGGCGACACGCAGGCACTGATTCCCGCGTCCCTCGACCTGCAACTGAACACTGCCGCCCCACGTGTGCGGCGCGTGGGCGCGTACGAGCGCCTGCTGCTCGACGTGATCCGCGGCCGGCTGGGCCTGTTCGTGCGGCGCGATGAGCAGGTGCAGGCATGGCGCTGGGTCGCGCCCATCCTGAAGACGTGGGAGAACTCGCCCACGCCACCCAAGCCTTACACCGCCGGCACCTGGGGCCCGGCGGCCTCCAGTGCCCTGCTGTCGCGAGACAGCATGGCCTGGCATGAAGAGATGTAGCCCACGTATTGCGGAGTATCCAAGATGACCACTTCCCTACCCGCCTGGCAAGCCCTGCGCGCGCACGCCGACACCCTGCGCGGCACCCATATGCGCGACTGGTTCGACGGCCCGTGCGGCCCGCTGCGCGCCGAGCGCTTCACCGCCGAAGCCTGCGGCCTGACGCTGGACTACGCCAAGAACCGCATCACCGACGAAACGCTGGCGTTGCTGTTCACCCTGGCTGGCCAGGCGCGCGTGGCCGAGCGGCGCGACGCCATGTTCGGCGGCGAACCGGTCAACACCACCGAGCACCGCGCCGCACTGCATATCGCGCTGCGCGCCTATCCGGAGGATGGCTATCGCGCGCTCGGCGTACCCGTGGGCGCAGACGTCGCCACGGTGCTGGCGCAGATCGAGCGCTTTGCCAATGCGGTGCGCAGTGGCGCCTGGACCGGGTTCGATGGCCGAGCGATCACCGACGTCGTCAATATCGGCATCGGCGGTTCGGACCTGGGCCCGCGCATGGTCTGCCGCGCGCTGGGCGATGCACAAACCACCGGCCCGCGCATGCACTTTGTCGCCAATGTCGACGGCAGCGATCTGGCACGCACGCTGTCCGGGCTGGATGCCGCCACCACGCTGGTGATCGTCTGCTCCAAGACCTTCACCACGCTGGAAACCATGGCCAACGCCTGCACCGCGCGCGACTGGTTCCTGCAGCAAGGCGTGACCCGTGCCGGGCTGGCGCGGCATTTCGTGGCGGTGTCGACCAACCGCGATGCGGTGGCCGAATTCGGCATCGACCCGGCAAATATGTTCCCGTTCTGGGACTGGGTGGGCGGACGCTTCTCGCTGTGGTCGGCGGTAGGCTTGTCGATCGCCGTCGCCATCGGCTTCGAGCGCTTCCGGCAATTGCTGGACGGCGCGCGCGCGATGGACCTGCATTTCGCCAGCGCATCGCCCGAGCGCAACCTGCCGATGATCCTAGGCCTGCTCGATGTCTGGTACCGCAGCTTCCTCGGTGCCGGCAGCCGCTGCGTGGCGCCCTACTGCGAGCCGCTGGAACTGCTGCCGGCCTTCCTGCAGCAACTGGAAATGGAAAGCAACGGCAAATCCGTGCGGCTCGACGGCGGCGCGCTCGATGCGGGCTCGGCTGCGGTGGTGTGGGGCACGACCGGCACCAACGGCCAGCACGCCTACTTCCAGATGATGCATCAGGGTTCCCAACTGGTTCCGGTAGACTTCATCGCCACGCTGGAACCCGTGAGCGACTTGCCCGGCCACCATACCAAGCTGCTGGCCAACTGCTTTGCACAGGGCGAAGCGCTGCTGCGCGGGCGCACCGCCGACGAAGTGCGCGCCGAGGGCGTGCGCGACGAAGCGCTGGTGCCGCACCTGGTATTCGAGGGCAACCGGCCCAGCAACACGCTGCTGCTGCAGCGGCTGGACCCGTACCACCTGGGCGCGCTGCTGGCGCTGTCGGAACACCGCACCTTCGTGCAGGGTGCGCTGTGGCAGATCAATTCGTTTGACCAGTGGGGCGTGGAACTCGGCAAGAAGCTGGCCGCGCCGATCCAGCGCGAACTGGAAGGCACCGCCGGAGCCGCCGCGCATGATGCCTCGACCGCCGCACTGATCCGCCGCGCCCAGGCAGTGCGGGCAACGGCCGCAAGCTAACCCGCGGCAGACAACACAGGAGACTCCGATGTCCACGCCCCTTCCCCGCTATGTCGTGTTCGGCGAAGCCCTGACCGACATGGTCCGCCAGGCCGACGGCAGCTGGCTGGGTCTGCCCGGCGGCTCATGCTGGAACGTGGCGCGCGTTGGCGCCCGGCTGGGCATTGCAACCGCCTTTGCGGGCGCCGTCAGCCAGGACCTGTTCGGCGATGACCTGGCCCGGGCCAGTGCTGACGCCGGCCTGGACGGCCGCTTCCTGCAGCGGGTGGCGCGCTCGCCGTTCCTGGCCTTTGTCGCGTCACGCCATCCGCCGCAGTACTTCTTTGTCGGGGACGACAGCGCGGACCTGCATTTCGACCCGGCCCGCTTGCCAGAGGGCTGGCGCCAGGCGGCAGAGGTGATCCACTTCGGCTCCATCAGCCTGGTGCGCCAGCCGCTGGCGGCACGGCTGTGTGAAGAAGCCACGCTGGCCGCAACGGCGGGCAAGCGCATTGCCTTCGACCCCAACTTCCGGGACCTGATGCGCGCACCGGGCTACGCCAACGTCCTCGCACACATGCTGCGACTGGCCAGCTACGTCAAGATCTCCGACGAAGACCTGGCCGGGCTCTTTCCCGCGCTCGATACCGACGCGGCACTGGCACAGGTACGCGCCATGGCGCCCGATGCAACCGTCATGCTGACGCGCGGCGCGCATGGCATGACGTTGCTCAAGGGCAGTATTGTCGTCGAGCAGCCCGCGCTCGCAGTTGATGTGGCCGATACCGTCGGCTGTGGCGATGCGGCGATGGGCGGCTGGATGGCCGGCGTGCTGTCCGGCGCGGCGGGCGACCTTGCCGCACAGGCGCGGCTGGCTGCCGCCGCGGCGGCCATTGCTGCGACCCGGGCCGGCGCGTATCCGCCGCGACGCGAGGAAGTAGAAGAATTACTGGCTGCCTGAAGGGCCGGCGGCAGGAGCCGCAAGCGATCAGCAATTGGAAAGCCGGTGCCAGCAAGGAAAGCCCTTTGGGAAAGCTCTGAATATGCGCCAGATTTCCAGAAAATAACCTCCTCGTTACATTGTCGGTGGCAAAGTGATGTGCTAGCCAGACGAGCCTTGGCCACAGGCAAACGTTGTTCGAGCGTCCTATGGGCGTACGAAACTATCGTGGTGCGCACCTGCCCTATCTCGCAGGAACGCCCTCACGGACTGAGGTATTCGCTGACACTGCATGACAGGATTGGCTGCCGTTTGCTTGGTTTTGACAATGCGCACGGCATCAATGAGGGATCCGGGCCAGGAGTGCGGACGCGCATTGAGTACGGCCACCAGCACATGGCGGCGGGCGTTCGATTCTACGACTACCAGGATGCTTCCACGTTGCTGGAAGATTTCTGGACAGAGGTCGACAAGATCCTGCAGCAAAAGGAGTGAATGATGAGCGGCAACCTCAAGATTGGCATCGCCTCACTGGAAGACTTCAAGGCCCGCACCATGGCGATCGCCCGCGGCAAACTCAAGCCCGGAAAGGATGAGCCCAAGGTCTGGTTTCAATCGCTGGACGTGCTGGCAAAGGTCCTGTCCCCCGCCAATCGCCAATTGCTTGCGCTGATCGCGGAAACGAATCCTGAATCGCTCGAAGAGCTATCGCAGAAGACCGGACGCGCCGTGTCGAACCTGTCGCGGACCCTCCGCACGATGGAGGGCTACGGCTTGATTCACTTTGAACAAGGGCCACGCCGCAGGCTTGCTCCGCGCGTTGACTACAGCGGCGTGGAGCTTGAGCTTGCTTTTCACTAGCGTCCGCTGACATGGTTGGCGGCATGGCCGGCGCGCTTGCCACTACGGCAGGAACGCCGGCGACAGCAGCCGCAGCCCGATCGTAAAGAAGCGCGCGCCGGTACCGCCGCCGAACACGTTGCCGTAGGTGGTATCGACCTGCACGCGGTCCTGCACCACCCAGAAACGGAATCCCGCCTGGAATAACGGATTGCCGCGGTTCTCGCCGAAGGTTTCGGCAACCAGGAACACGCGCGGGTGCAGTGCCGTCTCCGTGCCGAAACCCCATGTCATGCGCGTCTGGTTGTTCTCGGTGTCGCGGTTGGCGCCGACGTTCAGGTGCGCGACGAAGCGGTCGTCGGCAAACGAGACCGACACCGGCACATTGAGATACAGGTTGCCGAACAGCTTGCGTTGCTCGGCATTGGGATGATGAATAAGGCCAGCGGACAGCGCAATGCCATAGCCGTTGGTCTCCAGCGGCTTCAGCAGCGTCTTGGCCTGGAACTGCACATTGGTGGCATCCAGCCCGCCATCGATCCGCTGCAGCGATCCGCCCAGCGTCAGTTCCAGGTTGCCGGTGGGATTGCACCCCGGCAGCGCCCAGAGTTCATTGCCGCCGGACTGGAACTGCATCCACGATTCCAGCTGGCAGGACTTGGGATCGACAATGCGGGCATCGTCGGTGATCAGCGGCCGGGCCGCGAGCGCTGGCCGGCAGGCCGCGGCCACGATGGCCACTGTGGCCAGACGCACGAAGAACTGGTGCCACACCATGGCAACCCTCCTGACAAATACCGCCACATGGCCGCGAACGTTACGCGCAGGCCATGACAAGACATTGAAGGACAGGAAGGGAGGAACGGCACCGGCGGGCGCAGGCTTGCACCTGGCCAACGGGGGACACTGCGAGGCGCGATGGCGGCACCGCAGCGAAAGACGACTGCAGTGGCTCAGCGCACCCCGGCGGCCCGGGAAACTTCCCTTCCGCGAGAATGACTGGGACAACTGTCCACGGATAACTCCGCTGATAAGAACGGGGCGCAGTGTAATGGCAGGCCAGCGGCGCGGTCAACCCGAGCCATGCGCCACGCGCATGCATTCATGCGGAGATATCGCTACCGTCTGCGCCCCGCCTTCTCCTAACATCGGCTGCACCATCTGCCAGGCCGGCTGAGACGACACCGGCCCTCGCCCCCCGGCAGCTGCCACAGAGGAGGAACCCATGCAAAACAGTGCTGCGCCCACGAGCGCACCCTACACACCAGCAGCGCCAGCGGCGCCCGCCATCCAGCCCAGCCAGCGCCGCCGCGCCATCATCGCCACGGTGATCGGCAATGGCCTGGAATGGTTCGATTTCACCGTCTACAGCTTCTTCGCGGTCATCATCGCGAAGCTGTTCTTTCCCACCGGCGACGACCTCAGTTCGCTGCTGCTGGCCGTGGCCACCTTCGGCGTGGGCTTCTTCATGCGCCCGGTGGGCGGCATCGTGCTGGGCATCTACGCCGACCGCGTGGGTCGCAAGGCAGCACTGTCGCTGACCATCCTGCTGATGGCGCTGGGCACCACGCTGATCGGCATTGCGCCGACCTATGACCAGGTCGGCATCTTGGCCCCGCTGCTGATCGTGATCGCGCGCCTGATGCAGGGCTTCTCCGCCGGCGGCGAGATGGGCGGCGCCACCGCCTTCCTGACCGAGTACGCCCCGGCGCGCCAGCGTGCCTACTACTCCAGCTGGATCCAGGCCAGCATCGGCGTGGCCGTGCTGCTGGGCGCGGCGGTGGGCACCTTCGTCACCAGTTCGCTGAGCACCGAGGCGCTCAACAGCTGGGGCTGGCGCCTGCCGTTCCTGCTGGGCATCGTGATCGGCCCGGTGGGCTACTACATCCGCCACCACCTCGATGAAACCCCGACCTTCCGCGACAACGCCGAGCGCGCCGATTCACCGCTGAAGGAAATCGTGCAGGCCTACCCGCGCGAGACCCTGGCCAGCTTCTCGATGGTGATCCTGTGGACGGTGTGCACCTATGTGCTGCTGTTCTACATGCCGACCTACGCGGTCAAGGTGCTGAAGGTGCCGCAGGCCGACGGCTTTATCGCCGGCATGGCTGGCGGCAGCGCCATCATGGTGTTCGCGCCGCTGGTTGGCCTGCTGGCAGACCGTATCGGCCGGCGCGTGCTGCTGAGCGGCTCGGCGCTGCTGATCCTGGTGCTGGCGTGGCCGATGTTCACCTTCATCAACCATGTACCCGGACTGTCGTCGCTGCTGGTGTTCCAGCTGGTGTTCGGCGTGCTGATCGCCACCTACACCGGCCCGATCCTGGCGGCCTTCTCCGAGCTGTTCCCGGCGCGCGTGCTGTCGACCGGCCTGTCGGTCGCCTACAACTTCGCGGTGACGATCTTCGGCGGCTTTGCCTCGTTCATCATCACCTGGCTGATCGCCACCACCGGCAGCAGCATGGCCCCGGCCATCTACGTGATGATCGCCGCCGCCATCAGCCTGGTCGGCACCCGTTTCGTGCGCGAACCTTCCTACCTGCAACAACGCTGATATGTCCCAGAGTCCCCAGATCCTTTTCCACGGCGGCGATGTGCTCGAACCCGGCACGGGCGAGCTGCTGCGCTGCCACGACGTGCTGGTTGAAGGCGAGCGCATTGCCGCGGTCGGCCCGGCCATCGATGCCCCCAGCGCACAGCGCATCGACGCGCGCGGCAAGACCGTGATGCCCGGCCTGATCGACTGCCACGTGCACGTGCTGGCCTCGCTGGCCAACCTCGGCCTGAACGCGGTGCAGCCCAACGTGCTGGTGGCTATCCGCGCGCTGCCGATCATGCAGCGCATGCTGGAGCGCGGCTTCACCACCGTGCGCGATGCCGGCGGCGCCGACTGGGGCCTGTCGCAGGCGGTTGCCACCGGGCTGGTGCCGGGGCCGCGCATCTTTGCGTCGGGCAAGGCGCTGTCGCAGACCGGCGGCCATGGTGATTTCCGTCCGCGCTCAGATGTGCTCGAGCCCTGTTCGTGCGCCTTCCGCGCCGGTGCCATCGCGCGCGTGGTGGATGGCGTCGATGCCGTGCGCCTGGCCGTGCGCGAAGAAATCCAGAAAGGGGCCAGCCAGATCAAGATCATGGCCTCGGGCGGCGTGGCCTCGCCCACCGACCCGATCGGCAACACCCAGTACAGCGAAGACGAGATCCGCGCGATCGTGGCCGAAGCCGAAGCCGCACAGACCTATGTGATGGCCCACGCCTACACCGGCCGCGCCATCACGCGCGCGGTGCGCTGCGGCGTGCGCACCATCGAGCACGGCAACCTGGTCGACCGCGCTGCCGCCGACGAGATGCGCAAGCACGGCGCCTTCGCGGTGCCGACGCTGGTCACCTACGACGCGCTTGCGCGCGACGGCGCCCGCCTGGGCCTGCCGGCCGATTCGGTAGCCAAGATCGAGACCGTGCGCCAGGCCGGCCGCGACTCGCTGCGCATCTATGCCGATGCCGGCGTGCCGATGGGCTATGGCTCGGACTTGCTGGGCGAGATGCACGACCACCAGGCCGAAGAGTTCCGCATCCGCGCCGAGCTGCTCGGCAATCTGGAAGCGATCCGCTCGGCCACCTCGATCGCCGCCGCCATCCTGCAGCGCGAAGGCGAGCTTGGCACCGTGCGCGCCGGCGCGCTGGCCGACCTGCTGCTGGTCGACGGCAACCCGCTGGCCGATATCGGCCTGATCGCCGGCCAGGGCGAGCGCCTGAGCGTGGTGATGCAGGCCGGCCGCATCCACCGCCGCGAAGGCTGACCCGGGCGGCGCGCCCCTCCCGCTGGCCTACACCGGCGGTCTATCATGGGGGCCTCTCTGACCGGAAGCCCCCATGCGCATTTCCCCGCTCCCGCCCCTGCCCAACCTGGTCGCGTTTGAAGCCGCGATGCGCCACGGCAGCTTCACCCGCGCCGCGGCCGAACTGCACCTGACCCAAAGTGCGATCAGCCGCCAGGTGGCCCAGCTGGAACACTTTCTCGGGCGCAAGCTCTTTATCCGCGAACCGCGCGCGCTGCGCCTGACCGTCAGCGGCCAGCGCTATGCCGAGGTGGTGCAGCGCCTGCTGGTGGGCTGCGCCGAAGCAACCGAAGACGTGATGAAGGTGCGCAGCCATACCGCCTTGACAGTGGCGTGCTCCAGCGGCGTTGCGGTGCTGTGGCTGACGCCGCGGCTGACCTCGTTCCGCGAGGCGCACCCCGAGATCCAGCTGCGCCTGACCGTCAACGACAGCCTGGCGTCACTGTCGCCGGCGGAGTTCGATATCGGCATGTACTACCTGCGCGAGGGTCCTCCGCCCGGACTGGCGGCGCGACGGCTGTATGGCGAGGAAGTGTTCCCGGTGTGTGCGCCGGGCTACCTGAACGGCCGCACGCTGGCCCCGGCCGCGCTGGCCAATGAAACGCTGCTGATGCTCGACGACGGCCAGCGCCAGTGGATGTCCTGGCAGACCTGGCTGGCCAGCCAGGGCCTGCCCGATGCCACGCTGCGCAACGTGCTGACCTCCAACCAGTACCCGATCCTGCTGCAGCTGGCCATGGAAGGCCAGGGCATCGTGCTGGGTTGGCGCCATATGATCGACGCCTGCCTGCGCGAAGGCCTGCTGGTGCGCGCCAGCGACGCCAGCGCCAGCCTGGGCGGCGGCTACTACGCGGTGTGGCCGCGCGACCGGATGGAACCGGCCGCGGCACGCGCGTTCCGCAGCTGGCTGGTGCGGCAGGCGACGCCTGCACCAGCCTGAGCCCTCACGCTCCAGCCTTGTAGTTCGTATCCTTGACGATCTTGACCCACCGCGCCGCATCCTCGGCAATGGTCGCGGCGAACTGCTCCGGCGTGCCACCCACCACCTCATAGTCGATCGCTGCCAGGCGCTGCTTGATCTCGGGCTGCGCCAGGATGCGGTTCACTTCCTGGTTCAGCCGCGTGACAATCTCCTTGGGCGTGCCGGCCGGCGCCAACAGGCCCGCCCAGGAATTGAAGGCCATGCCGTCATAGCCGGCCTCATGCATGGTCGGCACATCCGGCAGCGCGGGCGAGCGCTTGGACGCGAACACCGCCAGCGGGCGCAGCTTGCCGGCCTTGATCATCGCCATGCCGTTGAACGGGTCGATGGTCATGTCGACCTCCCCCGCCACCACCGCCTGCATCTGCGGCCCGGTGCCGCGGTAAGACACGCTGACAACGTCCGGCGTGCCCGCCGCGGACTTGAAGGTGGCGCCGATCAGCTCGATCATGCTGCTGCCGGCCGACAGGCTCAGCGGCTTGGTCTTCGACTTGGCCAGCGCCACGAACTCCTGCACGGTCTTGGCCGGCACCGACGGGTGGACCACCATCACGAAGCCGATATTGCTGATCTGCGAGATCGGCGCAAAGCTCTTCAGCGGCTCATAGCCCGCCTTGTACAGCACCGGGCTGAGGGTCTGCGCGCCGGCGCTGTTCAGCAGCAGCGTGTAGCCGTCCGGCGCCGCGCGCGCCACGATGTCCGTGCCGATGATACCGTTGGCGCCGGGGCGGTTTTCTACCACCACCGACTGCTTGAGCGCTTCGCCCAGCTTCTGCGAAATCAGCCGCGCCACCACATCGGTGGCCCCGCCTGGCGCAAACGGCACCACCATACGGATGGGCTTGCTGGGATAGGTGTCACTCCAGGCCAGCGCGGGCATCGCGCCCAGCACGGCGGCGCACAGCATCAGGCGGCGGCGCGAAAACGGCTTCATTCGGGGGTCTCCTGGACGGCGGTTGTCGAAATCCGGCGCCGGCACGACGCGCGGCCATCAGGGGCCTGGTGCGTGCCGATATTCATATTGATGAATTGAATTTTACGCACATAAATTTCGACGTCAACCGAGGGTATGTGCTGACAGCCCTCCGGGGCGCATGGCCGAGCGCGTCGCAGCCCGGTCGTCAGTGGGCCGACGCGAGGGTGAGGGAAAGCAGGGTTATCGAGAGACGATATCCTTCCTCATTGGCCCTAGCATGCCGAGCAAATCTTTCTGTTCCTGAGGCGACACCTTGAATTTGGCGAGCGACTTCACCAGGTCTTCCACCAGCGCATCAAACTCGCCATTGGTGATTCCCATGCCGGCGTGCGCGGTCCTCATGTCACGCCCAGAGTAAGTGCATGGCCCCCCTGCGCCAGCACAAATCTGTTCAACCAGTCTCGTCTTCAGACGCGGAATATTGGCCGTGGCGAACTTTGCATTGATGCGCGAGTCGGCAGCAACATTTCCAACAAAATCGTCGACGACCGCTGTAATCGCCTGGATGCCACCAAGCCGTTCGTATAACGAAGGCATGGTTGGCTTCGGCTTGTCCGGCATGGCGCAACCGCCGAGTCCAATCAATGCGGCCAGCAGAACGCCGTACAGAGAAGGCGGAATGCGCATGGTTGTCTCCTGCCACGGGCGGGAAGGTATTCGAGGGGGGACGGGGCAGCGGCCTTAGCGAAACCGCGCGACAGCCTTCAGAAGGGAATCGCCACGCTGGGTGAGGCGGGGACACGCTTGACCGGAAGGCTGGTTTTCCAGCGTGACAAATTGATGCGCGAGCAGCGTGTCAATCGCCATGGGGTCCAGTTCTTCCGGGTTCGGGGCTTGCTTGACCAGAATGAGTGCGGCAAATTCATGAGGACTCAGCACGTTCGTCTCCTGCGTCTTTTTGATTTACTGGGAAGCGTTGATGACTATCGTCGCGCCGGGCGCCTGGTCCATGCGGCGAATTGCCCCCCTCTGCAAGGTGCTTGACCACCGGGCGCGTACCGCGCGCGCCGGGAAAATTCATTCAATACCGCCCTATACGAATTATCAAGGCGTGACGTGAATTATTTAAGACAGTCTTCGGCAAATAGACGCCCACGCGCGCGACTTGATGTACGACGCGCCTGGGCTACCACGGAATCGGCTGGCGATCGCGGAAGAACCCGCCGGTGGGGCCATCGTCGGGCAGCGTTGCCAGCCAGATCACAGTGTCGATGCCCTGCTCCGGCGAGCGCGGCGCATCGGGGCCGCCCAGGTCGGTGCGACACCAGCCGGGGCACACCGAGTTGACCTTGACACCGCTATCGGCCATCTCGGCGGCCAGGATGCGCGTGACGGCATTCAGCGCCGTTTTCGAGATTCGGTAGGCCGGCACGCCGCTGCCCATCTCCGCCAGCTGTCCCATGCCCGAAGCCAGGTTGACCACCCGGCCGGCGCGGCTGGCGCGCAGCAGTGGCGCCAACGCCTGGGTGGTCCGCAGCACGCCGAACAGATTGGTTTCCAGGGTGCGGCGCAGGGTCTCGAGCGGCAGTTCGAGCAGGCTGGTGCTGTAGTGATCGAGTGAAACACCAGCGTTGTTGATCAGCACGTCCACGCGACCGAAGCGTTCGGTCAGCCAGCTGGCCAGCGCGGCCGCCGAGCCTTCCTCCGTGACGTCAAGGGGACGGCATGCAATCGGATGCCCCGCAAGCCGGAGTTCTGTCTCAAGCGCCGCGAGGTCCGTCGGCTTGCGCGCCGTGGCGACGACCAGATGACCTTCAACTGTGGCCAGACGGCGCGTGGCTGCGCGGCCCAAGCCGCGGCTCGCGCCGGTGATGACGGTAATGGGTTGGTTGACCATGCCTGAGTCCTCGCCGCTCGCGCAGATAATCATCTATACACCGTCGCCCGCAACCTTGTGCCAGCGGATCCCCCGGATCCTGGCCTGACTTCGAACCCGGATGTCGGAACAAATGAGGACCGAATTAGTTCTAATTAGCAAATACTGGTGGCGACGATGCTCAGACTAAGCAAGCTGACTGACTATGGCACGGTGATCATGACGCACTTGGCGCGAAACCCGGGCCGAATCTACAGTGCCGCAGAGGTCGCCGCCGCGATCGGCGTGGCGGTACCGACGGCAAGCAAGATTCTGAAGATGCTGGCAAGACACCACTTGCTGGAGTCCATGCGCGGTGCCAATGGCGGCTATCAGCTGGCGCGACCGCCGGAACAGATCTCGATCGCACAGGTGATTGACGCCATGGAAGGCCCGGCCGGCATGACCGAGTGCAGTGTCGCTGCCGGCCTGTGTGCGCAGGAGGGCCTGTGCGCCATCCGTGCCAACTGGCAATCGATCAATCGAGTCATTTTTAGCGCACTGAATGGCGTGACGCTGGCAGATATGGCGCAACCGGTATTGCACCCGGTGGATATTGGCGCCTTGCGCGCCCGACGCACAAACGGGCCGCAAGCCGACATTCAGTGATTCAGGTGACAGTGGCAAGCGAAGGCAGATCATGGCAACCCCGGCACGCAAGCTCGACGAACTGATCAACCAGGGCTATAAGCATGGCTTCTACACGCCCGTGGAGACGGACACGGTACCGTGCGGGCTGGATGAGGACGTGATCCGCATGATCTCGGCCATCAAGGACGAACCGGAATTCATGCGGGAGTGGCGTCTCAAGGCCTTCCGCCACTGGCTGACAATGTCCGAGCCGCACTGGGCGACGGTCAAGCACCCGCCCATCGACTACCAGGCGATCGCCTACTATTCAGCGCCGCACTCCCAGAAGGCGGGACCGAAGACGCTGGACGAGGTCGATCCGGAGTTGTTGCGCACCTACGAAAAGCTGGGCGTGCCGCTGCACGAGCGTGAACTGCTGGCAGGCGTGGCCGTGGACGCGGTATTCGACAGCGTCTCGGTGGCCACCACCTTCAAGCAGAAACTGGGCGAACTCGGCATCATCTTCTGCTCGTTTTCCGAGGCGGTGCGGGAGCATCCGGCGCTGGTGCAGCAGTATCTCGGCTCGGTCGTGCCCTATACCGACAACTTCTTCGCCTCGCTCAACTCCGCCGTGTTCAGCGACGGCTCGTTCTGCTATATCCCGCCCGGGGTACGCTGCCCGATGGAGCTGTCGACCTACTTCCGCATCAATGCCCGCAACACCGGCCAGTTCGAACGCACTCTGATCATCGCCGACCAGGGCGCCTACGTCAGCTATCTGGAGGGTTGCACCGCGCCGATGCGCGACGAGAACCAACTGCATGCCGCGGTGGTGGAGCTGATCGCGCTGGAAGACGCACAGATCAAGTACGCGACCGTGCAGAACTGGTATCCGGGCGACAAGGACGGCAAGGGGGGCATCTACAACTTCGTCACCAAGCGCGGTGACTGCCGCGGCGCGCGCTCGAAGATTTCGTGGACCCAGGTGGAGACCGGCTCCGCCATCACCTGGAAGTATCCGAGCGTGATCCTGCAGGGCGACGACTCGGTCGGCGAGTTCTATTCAGTCGCGCTGACCAACCACTACCAGCAGGCCGACACCGGGACCAAGATGACGCACCTCGGCAGGAACACCAGGAGCACCATCCTTTCCAAGGGCATCTCGGCCGGCCACGGCCAGAACGCTTACCGCGGGCTGGTGAAGATGGCCAGAAGCGCGGTCGGCGCGCGCAACTACTCGCAGTGCGATTCGCTGCTGCTGGGCGACAAATGCGCCGCCCATACCTTCCCTTATATCGAGGTTAAGAACGCCACCGGCCAGGTCGAGCACGAGGCCTCCACCTCGCGCATCGGCGAGGACCAGTTGTTCTATTGCCAGAGCCGCGGGGTCAGCGCAGAGGATGCGGTTTCTATGATCGTGAACGGTTTTTGCAAGGAAGTATTCAAGGAGCTGCCGATGGAATTCGCGGTGGAAGCGCAGAAGCTGCTGGGCGTGAGCCTGGAAGGCAGCATCGGGTAAACGTGGCGCGCACGGCGCGCGCCGCAGGGCGCACTGGATGAAAGAAGCCGGCCATGCTTGAGATCCGCAAGCTGCATGTCAGCGTAGATGACAAGCCCATCCTGCACGGCATCGACCTCGCCGTGAAGGCCGGGGAGGTGCACGCCATCATGGGCCCGAACGGTTCGGGCAAGAGCACCCTGGCCCACGTACTGGCCGGGCGCGACCGCTTTACCGTGACAGAGGGCGAGGTCCTCTATGACGGCACCAGCCTGCTTGGCATGCCGCCGGAAGAGCGCGCCCGCGCGGGCATCTTCCTCGCCTTCCAGTATCCGGTGGAAATCCCCGGCGTCTCCAATATCTACCTGCTCAAGGCGGGGCTCAACGCGATCCGCAAGCACCGCGGCCAGCCAGCGCTGGACGCCATGGATTTTCTCGCCCTGGTCAAGGACAAGCTCCAGCTCATGGAAATGGACCAGGACCTGCTTTACCGATCGGTGAACGAAGGCTTCTCCGGCGGCGAGAAGAAGCGCAACGAGATCCTGCAGATGGCGGTGCTGGAGCCGCGCCTCGCCATTCTCGACGAGACCGACTCTGGCCTCGACATCGACGCGCTCAAGATCGTCGCCAGGGGCATCGAGGCCATGCGCAGCCCGCAACGCGCGATTGTGCTGGTCACGCACTACCAGCGCCTGCTCGATTACATCGTGCCGGATCAGGTTCACGTGCTTGCGCAAGGCCGCATCGCCAGGTCTGGCGGGCCCGAGCTGGCGCGCGAGCTGGAGCGGCACGGCTATGCCGGGATGGAGTCTTCAACATGAGCGCAAGCGGACTGGAGCACTATCTCGCCGAGTTCGCCCGCGTCGAGGCCGCACTGCCCGGCCGCCGCCTGGGCTGGCTTGCGCACGCGCGCCGGCAGGCGCTGGAGTATTTCGCCCAGGCCGGGTTCCCCACGCTGCGCCAGGAGGACTGGAAATACACCAGCGTGGCCGCACTCGAGCGAAGCCGCTTTGCCGTGGCACTGCCGCAGGGCGGCGACGGCCTGGACGGCGCGGTGGCAGCGCAGATCGAGGCGCTCGCCCTGGCCGGCGCGCACCTGATGGTGTTCGTCAATGGCGTGCACCAGCCGCAATGGTCGCGCATTGGTGCCCTGCCTGCGGGCACGGAGCTGGCCAGCCTGGCCGCGACGCTGGAGCGCGCGCCGGACTGCCTGGAAGCGCTGCTCGTGCGTCGCACAAGCGAGTACCCGTCCGGTTTTGCGTCCGGTTTCGCCGCCTTGAACATGGCGCTCATGACTGATGGAGCCTATATCCGCGTGGCGGCGGGCACCGTCCCCGAACAGCCAATCCACTTGCTGTTCCTCGCCACGGCTGGCGAGCTGGCAACCCATGCGCGCAACCTCGTGGTGGCGCAAGCCGGCAGCCAGGTCTGCATCGTGGAGCATCACGCGGGCCTGGATGGCCTGGCCTATTGCACCAATACCATCACCGACATCGTTGCCGAGCGCGATGCGCAGGTCGAACATCACAAGCTGCAGCAGGAGAGCCTCAAGGCCTTCCATATCGCCGGCGTGAACCTGGACCAGCGGCATGGCAGCCGCGTCGCCTCCAGTTCCTTTGCCCTGGGCGCCGCCCTGGCGCGGGTCGACATTGAAGTCGGGCTGAATGCCGAGCATACCGATTGCTCGCTGGACGGGCTGTATATGACCGGCGGGCGGCAGCATATTGACCACCACACCCGCATCGACCACGCCAGCCCGCACAGCAAGAGTCGCGAGTTCTATAAAGGCGTGCTGGCGGGCGCCTCGCGCGCCGTCTTCAACGGCAAGGTGGTGGTGCATGCCGATGCGCAGCACAGCGACGCGCATCAGTCCAACCGCAACCTGCTGCTGTCCGACAACGCCGAGGTCGACACCAAGCCGCAACTGGAGATCTATGCCGACGACGTCAAATGCAGCCACGGCGCCACCGTAGGCCAGCTCGATCCCGAGCAGATCTACTACCTGCGCTCGCGTGGGATGGACGATGCCGAGGCGCGTGCCCTGCTGACCTTTGCCTTCGCCGAGGAGGTCGTCAGGCGGCTCGGCCCTGCCCCATTACGCACGCGGCTGGAAACGCTTTTGCGCGGCCGGCTGCCGGAGCCCGTGAAGGAACTGCCATGAACACGGCTGCGCATGAACTGATGGCCGTGGAGCAAGCGTTGACGGTCGCCAGCCCGGAGGTAGAGCGGCTGCGGCAGGATTTCCCTATCCTGCGCCAGACCGTCAACGGCAAGCCGCTGGTCTATCTGGACAACGCCGCCACCACCCAGAAGCCGCAAAGCGTGATCGATTCCGAAGCGCATTACTATGGCGCGCTCAACGCCAATATCCACCGCGGCGTGCATACCCTGAGCCAGCGCGCCACGGATGCCTATGAGGCCGCGCGCGACGCAGTGCGAGACTTGATCAACGCCGCCGGGCGCGAGGAAATCGTGTTCGTGCGCGGCACCACCGAGGCGATCAACCTGGTGGCGGCAACTTTCGGCCAGCGCCTGCGCCCGGGCGACGAGATCCTGATCAGCGCGATGGAGCACCACTCCAATATCGTGCCGTGGCAACTGGCGTGCCAGCGCACCGGCGCCTTGCTGCAGGTGGCACCGATCAACGATGCCGGCGAGCTAATGCTGGAGCAGTTCGCGCAATTGCTCGGCTCCCGCACCAGGCTGGTCGCGCTGACGCACCTCTCCAACGCGCTTGGCACCGTCAACCCGGTGCGACACATCATCGAGCTGGCGCATTTCCATGGCATCCCGGTGCTGATCGATGGCGCCCAGGCCGTGCCGCACCTCAAGGTCGACGTGCAGGCCCTCGATTGCGATTTCTACGCGTTCTCCGGGCACAAGCTTTACGGCCCCACCGGCGTCGGCGTGCTCTACGGCAAGGCCGCGCTGCTCGATGCCATGCCGCCTTACCAGGGCGGCGGGGACATGATTCGCGAGGTCACGTTCCGCAAGACCACCTACAACGGGCTTCCCTACAAGTTCGAGGCCGGCACCCCCAATATCGCCGGCGTCATCGCCCTTGGCGCCGCCATCAGGTACGTGCGCGCGGTCGGCCTGGAAGCCATCGCCGCCCACGAGCACGCGCTGCTCGCCTACGCCGGCGCGCAGGCAGCGAGGATCGCCGGCCTGCGCATGATCGGCACGGCTGCCGACAGGGCGAGCATCCTCTCGTTCACCCTGGACGGCATCCATCCGCACGATGTCGGCACCATCCTCGATCAGCACGGCGTGGCGGTCCGTGCCGGCCACCATTGCGCCATGCCGGTGATGGAGCGCTTCGGCGTGCCTGCCACGGTGCGGGCTTCCTTCGCGTTGTACAACACGCGTGAAGAAGTGGATGCACTGTTTGCTGCCGTGCGCGCGGCACAGGAGGTATTCGCCTGATGTCTGACCTGCGCAACCTCTACCAGGAAGTGGTTGTCGACCACAGCCGCTCGCCGCGCAATTTCGGGCGGCTGGCGGCAGCGAACCGCAGCGCCGAGGGCTTCAACCCGCTGTGCGGCGACCGGTTGACGCTGTACCTGAGAATCCGCGACGGGGTGATCGAGGACGCCAGCTTCGAGGGCTCGGGCTGCGCCATCTCCACCGCCTCGGCCTCGCTGATGACAGAAGCGCTCAAAGGCAAGACCGAGGCGCAGGCGCGGGTTTTGTTCTCCGGCTTCCACGCGCTGGTGACCGGAGCGCCGGGGCAGGCCGAGGTGCCGATGGGAAAGCTGGAGGTCCTGGCCGGCGTGCGCGAGTTCCCGGCACGCGTGAAGTGCGCCACCCTGGCGTGGCATACCATGCAAGCCGCTTTGGAGAACAGCGCCAGGCCGGTCTCAACGGAGTAAAACCATGAGCATGATCGATTGGCTGCACAAGGCCAGGGAACACGAAGACAGGTTCGAGCCTGAGCCGGACAGCCTCGAGGGGCGGGTGATAGCGGCCTTGCGCACGGTGTACGACCCCGAGATCCCGGTCAATATCTACGACCTTGGCCTGATCTACCAGCTATCGGTGGACGAAGCCAGCGGCAAGGTGGGCATCCGCATGACGCTGACCGCACCGGGCTGCCCGGTGGCGCAGACATTCCCTGGCGTGGTGGAGGGCGCCGTGATGGAAGCCAGCGGGGTGGAAGAAGTCGAGGTGGAACTGGTGTGGGACCCGCCCTGGTCGAGAGAACGGATGAGCGAGGCGGCACGCCTGGAACTGGGGCTGCTCTGAAATGAGTGATTGGATCGATGTCGCCCAAGCCCAGGACTTCGCGCCCGGCACTTGCCGCAGCGTCGATGTCGATGGCGTCCAGGTCGCGGTATTCAATGTGGATGGCAATTACTACGCCATCGAGGACCTCTGCTCGCATGAGGCCGAGCCGCTCTGCGGCGGCGACGTGGAAGGCCAGGAAGTCGTCTGCCCGCGCCACGGCTCGCGCTTTTCCCTGCTGACGGGCGAGGCGCTGTCCCCGCCCGCCTACGAACCGGTGGCGACGTTCCCGGTCCGGGTGGCGGACGGCAAGGTGCAGGTCAGGGACGAGCGCGGGGAATAAGCGTACATCCCGAGTCGGTGCAAGATCAGTCACTTGGCCTGGAGCAGTCTGGACGCACTGTCATCAGGCAGCACCGCCTTGCCATCCCCGTCGATCCCACCTCTAATAGTGTTGAGTACCGTCCAGGCGACCAACGACGGCCAGGAGGCGAAATGCGCTGCACCAGTTGCGGTTTCGCGAACCTTGCGGGAGCCAACTTCTGTGAGGCATGCGGGGCAAGGCTTGGCCGAGCCTGCCCACAGTGTGGCGAAGAGGCCACTGCAGCCGCGAAATTCTGCCGCGCTTGCGGCTTTGCGCTGTCCGACGCCCCTGCCAGCACTGCTTCCACGCCAGTGCCGCCTGCGGCCACGGCCCCGGTCCTCTACACGCCGCCCCACCTTGCCGGGCGCATCTTGGCCGAGCAGGCTGCAATGGAGGCCAGGGGCGAGACTGCCGGCGAGCGCAAGACCATCACCGCGCTGTTTGCCGACATGGCGGGCTCGACCGCGCTGACGCAGGACCTGGACCCCGAAGACGCGCGCCGGCTGATCGACCCCGTGGTGACGCTGATGATGGAAGCCGTCCACCACTATGAGGGCTATGTGGCCAAGTTCCTCGGCGACGGCATCCTGGCGCTGTTCGGCGCGCCGATTGCCCACGAGGACCATGCCTTGCGCGCGCTCTACGCGGCGCTGCGCATGCAGGATGCGATGCATCGCCACAGCGACCGGGTGCGGCTGGAGCAAGGCATTCCGCTGCAGATCCGGATCGGCGTCCATACCGGCGAAGTCGTGGTGCGCTCGATCCGCAAGGATGACCTGCATACCGACTACGATCCGGTCGGGCACACCATCCATATCGCTTCGCGCATGGAGGGGATTGCCACGCCGGCGTCGATCCTGGTCAGCGAATCGACTCACAGGCTCACCGAAGGCTATTTCGAGTTCACGGCGCTGGGGACCACCCATGTCAAGGGCGTGCGCGACCCGCTCGCGGTGTATGAGGTGGTTGGCCTGGGTGCCTTGCGCACGCGCCTGCAGGTGGCAGCGCACCGCGGACTGGCCAGGTTTGTCGGGCGACAGGATGAGCTGGCGCACTTGCACGCGGCGCTGGAGCAGGCCAAGGCGGGGCACGGGCGCATTGTTGCAGTGGTCGGCGAAGCGGGGGTCGGCAAGTCCCGGCTGTTCCATGAATTCAAGGTCAGGTCGCAGCAGGGCTGCCTGGCGCTGGAGACCTTTTCGGTCTCGCACGGCAAGGCTTTTGCCTACCTGCCGCTGATCGAGATGCTGAAGAGCTATTTCCAGATCACGGCGCAGGACGGCGACCGCAGCTGCCGCGAAAAGGTCACCGGCAGGCTGCTGACGCTGGACCGTTCGCTGGAAGAGCACCTGCCCTACCTGCTCTACCTGCTCGGCACCATTGAGCCTGACTCGCCGTTGCCGACCATGGACCCGACCATCCGGCGCCAGCGCACCTTCGACGCCATTGCGCGGCTGCTGGTCCGGGAAAGCCTCAACCAGCCACTGGAAGTCATTTTCGAAGACCTGCAATGGCTGGACGGTGAGACCGAGGCGTTCCTCAACATGCTGATCGACCATGTACCCGGCGCGCGGATCCTGCTGCTGGTGAACTACCGGCCGGAGTACAGCCATCACTGGAATGCGGACGGGCATTATTCGCAGCTGCAGCTGCAGCCGCTGGGGCAGGCGGAGGCGCAGGAACTGCTGACCGCGCTGCTCGGGGACGACCGCAGCCTGGTGCCGCTGAAGCGGCTGGTCCTCGACAAGACCGAAGGCAACCCCTTCTTCATGGAGGAAGTGGTCCAGACCCTGGCCGAGGAAGGCGCGCTGCTCGGCCAGCCCGGCTGCTACCGCATCGAGACCGCGCCGGCCCTGCTCCATATCCCCACCACCGTGCAGGGCGTGCTGGCCGCCCGTATCGATCGGCTGCCGCTGGCCCAGAAGGAGCTGTTGCAGACGCTGGCCGTGATCGGCAAGGAGTTCCCGCTGAGCCTGGTCCTGCGCGTGACCGGCTTGCCGGAAGACCACTTGCATCCGCTGCTGGCCGACCTGCAGGCTGCGGATTTCGTCTACGAACGTCCAGCGTTCCCCGAGGTCGAGTACGCCTTCAAGCACGCGCTGACCCAGGAGGTGGCCGGCAGCTCGCTGCTCACCGAGCGGCGCAGCGCGTTGCATGAAAGCTCCGCCCAGGCCATCGAGGCGCTCTTCCATGGCCGGCTCAAGGACTACTGCAGCGAACTGGCGCACCACTACAGCCTCAGCGGCAACATCCCGAAGGCGGTCGAGTACCTGCACTGCGCCGGCCAGCAGGCACTGCTGCGCTCCGCGCAGGCCGAAGCGATCCGGCACCTGAGCACCGCCATCGACCTGATCAAGCGGCAACCCGACAGTGCCGAGCGCGCGCGCCAGGAACTGACGCTGCTGCTTGCGCTCGGGCCCGCGCTGATTGCGGCCCGGGGCCAGGCATCACCCGAAGTGGAGGGCAATTACCGGCGGGCGCTGGCCTTGTGCGAGCAAGGCCAGCAGACGCCCTACCTGTTCTCGGCACAACTGGGGCTGTGGGCGTTCTATCAGCTGCGTGCGCAATACCAGGTCTCGCTGCCTTTGGGCAAGCGGCTGCTTGCGCTGGCCATGAAGTCGCAGAAGCCCAAGCAACTGGCGGAGGGCCATCGCGCGATTGGCGCCACGCTGTTCCGCCTCGGCATGCTGGACGCCGCGCGCAAGCATGTTGAGGCGGTGCTCGCGGTGCCGCATCCTGAACAACCAGCGTACGACTTCCTGACGGGCTACGGGCGCGACCCGGCCGTCCACGCTACCAGTACGCTGGGCTGGATCCTGTGGTACCAGGGGTTGGCGGACCAGGCACTGGCGCGCTGCCAGGAGGCGCTGGCCATGGCCCGGGCCCGGCCGGATGCATACAACCTTGCGCTGTGCCTGGTATTTGCCGCGGAACAGCATCGATGCCGGCACGAAGTCCGGCTGACACAGGAGTATGCCGAAGCCGCCATCGCCATATCGGGCGAACAGGGTTTTCCGATCTACCTGTCGTGGGGCACCGTCCTGCAGGGCTGGGCGATGGCGGAGCTGGGCAGTCACCAGGAAGGCGTTGCGCTGACGCGCCAGGGCGTAGCCGCCTATGAGGCCACCGGCGGCAGACTGGGCATGCCGAACCTCCTGGCCCTGGTTGCCGAGGCCTGCGGCAGGGCAGGCCAGACCACCGCCGCGCTGGACGTGCTCACGCAGGCACAGGCGCTGGTGGAAGAGACCGGAGAGCGGCTCGATGAGTCAACCGTGTACCGGCTGCGCGCCGAGATGCTGCTGCAGCTGTCGGCAGAGCACCCCGCGCCGCCAGCCGCGCAGGTGGAAGCCGAGGCCTGCTTGCACCGGGCCATCACGGTCGCCCACGAACAACGTGCAAAACCGCTGGAACTGCAGGCCACCCTGAGCCTGGCCCGGCTGTGGCGTCAACAAGGCAAGGGCGACGCGGCGCGTGAAGCGCTGGCCCGGATCCATGGCAGCTTCAGCGAGGGCACCGATACCGCGGACTGGCGGGAGGCCCAGGCGCTGCTCGAAGCGCTGACCGCCGACCACGCCAATACCACGGAGCGCCCGCACGCATGACTCCGACGCCAGCCCTCCCCCTGCAAGACCGCTTTGTCGCCCTGTGGACACGTGCGGGCGGCACGCGCGCGGCCGACGCCTATACCGATCTCGCCTGTTACTACGGTGAACCGACGCGGCACTACCACACCCTCGACCATGTACGCCGCTGCCTGCACGACCTGGACTGGGCGCGCAGCGCGATACCGGATACCGACGAGGTGGAGCTGGCGCTCTGGTGCCACGACGTCATCTACGTGCCCGGCGCCACGGACAACGAGCAACGCAGCGCCGAATGGTTGCGCCATTGGGCAGGCGGCACCATCGCCGCCGCCGCGCGCGTGGCCGCCCTTATCCTGGAAACCACCCACGCCGAAGTGCCGGCAAGCCTGGCTGGCCGCTTCACCGCCGATATCGACCTGGCGGCGCTGGGCTGCAGCCGCGCGCGCTTCCAGGAAAATGGCGCCAACCTGCGGGCCGAACGCACCGACGTGGACGACGCCGCCTATGACGTCGCCGAGCGCGCCTTCCTGGGTGCGCTGCTGGCCAGCCCACGCATCTACACCACCGATCTGTTCCAGGCGCGCTACGAGGCGCAGGCACGCGCCAACCTGACGTGGCGGCTGGCACAGCCGGTCTGGCCTACAGGAACTCTCCGCTGATATCGATGCTGGAGCACCGGCCCACGCTGTCGTAGTGCTGCTCCAGCCACCGGCTCGCTTCTGCCCGGCCCTTGTCGCGCAGCGAGCACAGGAAGTCCCAGTCGGCGTTGTACTTGGTGGAGACCCCCAGCGCGGCCATGGTCTGGTCCGAGCGGATCGAGTGGATCCACATCTCCTTCATCTCCGTGCGGTCGACCTTGCCCTGCTGGATCAGCGACGTGACGAAGGCAATGGCGCGCATCTCGCGCATCAGCGACGAGTTGAAGCTGACCTCATTGACGCGGTTCAGGATATCCGCGGCCGTGGTCGGCACACCGTGGCGCACGATCGGGTTGATATGGACGATCACGACATCGTGGGTCTGGCAGTGATAGATCAGCGGAAAGATCGCCGGGTTGCCGACATAGCCGCCATCCCAGTAGTGCTGGCCGTCGATGCTGACCGCCTGGAACAGCGTAGGCACGCAGGCCGAGGCCAGCACGGCGTCGATGCTGAGTTCCTCGGGCGGGAAGATGCGTATCCGGCTGGTCTCGATATTGGTCGCACACAGGTACAGCTGGATCGGGCAATGCTCGCGCAGTGCCGCAAAGTCGACCTGGCTGCCAAGCACTTCGCGCAGCGGATTCAGGTTATTGGGATTGAACTGGTATGGCGACAGCAGGCGCAGCGCGATGTCGGCCATCGCATACATCGGGGAATGGTTCAGGCCCAGCGTATGGCTGCTCTTGAACCAGGGCAGCCACCGGAACGGGTTGTAGCGCTGCGCCGAGTGCGCGATCGCCTCCCAGAAATCATGCAAGGCCAGGCGTGCGCCGTCACTGCCGCCCTGCAGCAGCCCGTAGGCCAGCACCGTGGCGTTCATGGCCCCGGCGCTGGTGGCGCTGACGCCTTCGATCGCCAGCCTGCCGTCCTCCAGCAGCCGGTCGAGCACGCCCCAGGTAAAGGCGCCATGCATGCCGCCGCCCTGCAGGGCGAGCGCCACAGGCTTGGGTTGTGCAGGCTCTGGCTGCATGCGTTCTTCCCTTCAGCGGCGGCAACCCGCCATGATCAAGTGTAGGGAAGAACTGTGCGCGCAGCGTAGTGCCGGACGCGCGCAGTGGCACACACCACGCATGCCCTGGCCAGGGGACGAAACGCTGGCGCACAAGGCAACTGAGCCAGGCAGCGGCCAGGTACTACAATGGCCGCATAAAAAGCAGAACAGCTCTCCTTCGTGCGTCAAATACCTCACTTTCCAGCCCGAAAAGCCATTTCCCGCCCGGCCTCACTAATCGTGGCCGCCAGCCTTGTCCTGGTCTGCATGATCGCGGCCCTTGGCGCGCTCGCGCTGGTGCAGATGCGCAGGGATGCACTGGACAATGCCGGCGAGGCCGCGGCCAACCTGGCGCTGACGCTGGAACGCAGCATCACGCGCAACCTGCAGATCCACGAACTGGCGATCGGGGGCGTGGTGGAAGCCATGCACGATCCCGCACTGCTGGCGCAACCGCCGGCGCTGCGCCAGCGGCTGCTGTTCGACCGTTCGATCAATGCCGAAGACATGGGCTCGCTGCTGGTCACCGACGCCAACGGCATGCTGGTATTCGACTCGCACCAGTGGCCGCCGCGCCCGGTCAACGTCTCTGACCGCGACTACTTCCAGGCGCACCGCAGCGGCGATCACAGCGGCCTGTTCCTGAGCCGGCCGTTCCAGCCGCGCCTGACGCCGGAGAACAAGTCCATCGGCATCAGCCGGCGGCTCTCCGGGCCGGACGGCAGCTTTGCCGGCATCGTGGTCGGCACCTTGCGCCTGAACTACTTCCGCAAGCTGTTCGATGGCGTAAGCCTTGGCGCGGGCGGCACCCTGACGCTGCTGCGTACGGACGGCACCATCATCATGCGGCGGCCCTATGAAGCCGAATCGATCGGGCGCGACATCTCCGGCAGCCCGTCATTTGCACCACTGCTGCAAGGCACGCAAGGCACGTTTATCGGCGTCGCGGCAGTCGACGGAATTCAGCGGCTTTACAGCTTCAGGCGCATTCCGGGCTTTCCGCTGCTGGTCGTGGTGGGACGCGCCACCCACGACGTGCTGGCACCGTGGTACAAGCGCGCCTGGGTGTTCGGCGCGCTGATCATCGCGCTGGACGCGATCATCATCGCGCTCTCGGTATTGCTGTCGCGCCAATGGCGGCGCCGCGCCGAGATGGAAGAGCACCTTCGCTGGATGGTCAACACCGATGGCCTGACCGGCCTGGGCAGCCGCCGCGCGCTGGACGATGCCGCCGACGTGGAATGGCGGCGCGCGCGGCGGCACGGCGAGCCTTTGTCGCTGCTGATGCTCGACGTCGACCATTTCAAGGAGTTCAATGACCGCTACGGACACCAGGCCGGTGACGATGCGCTGGCCGCGGTGGGCGCCTGCATCCAGCGCCATGTGCGGCGGCCGGGCGACTATGCGGGGCGCTATGGCGGCGAAGAGTTTGCCATCCTGTTGCCCCACACCAACGCAGCCGGCGCGGCCGCCATGGCCGAGACCATCCGCGCCGCCGTCCAGGCCTTGCGGATTCCGAATGCGGCCGGCGCCGACGGGCACTTGACGGTCAGCATCGGTGCGGTGACCGATGCCAACAGCGCTGGCAACGAAAAGGATTTCGCGGAGCTGCGCGCCTTTCTCCGTGCCGGCGACGAAGCGCTCTACCTGGCCAAGCGCTCCGGGCGCAATTGCGTCGCAACCTTCGGCGCGACGACGGCGGTGGCAATAGCGCCCTGAACGCGTGCCGCTGCGTGCTCGCTACACAAAGTGCCTATGCCCGCCAGACCTGCAGCAGATCCCACGCCGGCTCTTCCCCTTCCGGCTGTGGCAACGCTTGCGCCTCCGCCAGCATCGCACCGGCCTGCGCCTGCAGCTTTTCCAGGCAGCGCGACAGCACGCGCGCCTCTTCCGCCGTCAGGCAGCCAGCCAGCCGCGTATTGAAGTCCCGCGCCTGCACGAACGCTGCACGGTAGACGGCTTCGCCTTGCTCGGTCAGCGTGAAGGCTGCTGCGCGCCGGTCCTGGGTACGCGTTTCGCGGCGGACCAGGCCGCGTTCCACCAGGACGTGGACGGCGCGGCTGGCCAGCACCTTGTCCAGGCCGGCGCTTTCGGCCAGTTCGGTCAGCCGGGTGCCGGGCTGCTCGCCAAGGAAAGAAATCATGCGCCATTCGCGCCGCGTGACGCCCGCCCTGGCGCGCAGGTGCAGCGCCGCGGCGCCCAGCGCGACGCGGTTCAGGTGGTAGACCCGGTAGTTGATGAAATCTACCAGCCGCTGCGGCCGCTGCAGGCGGTTGCCGCTGTTGTCGTGTGCCATGCCACACCTGCCAATTAGTTGACTTTGTCAATTATATCGACGGGTGTTAGCTTGCATCGACGCCGCTTGCCGGCGGACAACAAACTGGAGACATCGTGAGCCCTCGCACCTTCCTTCCCCGATTCGCCGCGTGCCTGCTGGCCGTTGCCGCGGCATGGTCCGCACCCGCCAGCGCCCAATCGGACCGTCCGCTGCGCATCCTGGTGGGCTACCCGGCCGGCGGCACTGCCGACCTCGCCGCACGCCTGGTCGGCGACAAGCTGCGCGAGACCCTGAACCAGACCGTGGTCATCGAGAACAAGCCCGGGGCCGGCGGGCGGCTGGTGATGGACTACGCGCGCACGCAGCCGGCCGATGGCAATACCCTAGTGGTGGCCAACTCGGCGGTCATGACGATTGCGCCGCTGGTCTACCGCAAGCTCAACTACGATATCCAGCGCGATTTCACGCCGGTGGCGCAGGCCGCCAACTTCCAGCTGGCGCTCGCCACCGGGCCGGCCAGCCCGGCGCGCACGCTGAAGGACTATGTGGCATGGCTCAAGGCCGGCCCGCAGAACAACTCCTACGCCTCGCCGGCGCTGGGCAGCATCCCGCATTTCTTCGGGCTGATGATCGGCAAGCAGGTTGGCATCGACATGCTGCACGTCCCCTTCAACGGCTCGGCGCCGCTGATGAGCGCGCTGGTCGGCGGGCAGGTGCCGGCTTCGGTCGACACCCTTGCTGACCTGACCGAAATGCACCGCGCCGGCAAGATCCGCGTGCTGGCGACTTCCGGCACCCACCGCTCGGTGGCGCTGCCCGATGTGCCGACTTTCACCGAGCTTGACTACAAGGGCATCGAAGGTGAAGGCCGTTACGGCCTGCTGGCACCCGCGGGCACGCCGCGCCCGGTGCTCGACAAGCTCAACGCCGCCATCGTCAAGGCCGTGCAGTCGCCGGACGTGCGCGAGAAGTTCCTCAAGCTGGGGCTGGAACCCGCAACCGGCCCGGCCGACGCCTTTGCCGGCGTGCTCAAGGCTGACGCCCGCAAGTGGGCACCGGTGGTAAAGGCATCCGGCTATACCGGCGACTGAAGCGCGGCAAACCGATCATGACCATCCGCAATACCCTCTTCATCATGTGCGACCAGCTCCGGCGCGACCACCTGGGTTGCTACGGGCATCCGGCGCTGCGCACGCGCAATATCGATGCGCTGGCCGCGCGCGGCGTTCGATTCGACCGTGCCTTCGTCACTTCCGGGGTCTGCGGCCCGAGCCGCATGAGCTTCTATACCGGCCGCCATGTCAGCAGCCACGGCGCAACCTGGAACCGCGTGCCGCTGTCGGTCGGCGAAGTCACGCTGGGCGAATACCTGAAGCACAGCGGCCGCGCGCTGGCGCTGGCGGGCAAGACCCATATGATGCCGGACAACGCCAACCTGAAGCGGCTGCACCTGGATGGCGGCACCGAGCTGGAAACGCTGCTGCGCAGCGGCCACTTCACCGAAGTCGACCGCCATGACGGCCACCACGCCGAGCCGCACAGCGCCTACGCCGACTGGCTGCGCCAGCAAGGCTACGATAGCGCGGATCCGTGGACCGACTACGTGATCAGCGCCGAGAACGAACGCGGCGAGATCGTCTCCGGCTGGCACATGCGCAACGCCGGCCTGCCCGCGCGCGTGGCCGAGCCGCATTCCGAGACCGCGTACACGGTGGACCAGGCGATGCAGTACATCGCCACGCGCGGCGATGATCCATGGGTGCTGCACCTGTCGCTGGTGAAGCCACACTGGCCCTACCTGGCGCCCGCGCCCTACCACGCCGCGTATTCGCTCGACGACTGCCTGCCGCTGCAGCGCCACGAGGCCGAGCTGGAAGACCCGCACCCGGTGCTGTCGGCCTACCGCACTCAGGAAGAATGCGCCAACTTCATGCGCCAGGAAGTGTCGGACACGGTGCGCCCCGCCTACCAGGGCCTGATCCAGCAGATCGACGACCGGCTCGGCCAGCTATGGGAGCAACTCGAACGCCTGGGCCGCTGGCAGGACACGCTGATCGTCTTCACCGCCGACCATGGCGATTTCCTGGGCGACCACTGGCTGGGCGAGAAGGAGCAGTTCTATGACACCGTGCAGAACATCCCGCTGATCGTCTACGATCCCTCGCCGCAGGCGGATGCCACGCGCGGCACCGCGCAGGCCAGCATGGTCAGCGCGGTCGACGTGGTGCCTACGGTGCTGGACGCACTAGGCCTGCCGCCGGCCGACCACCGCATCGAGGGCCGCTCGTTGCTGGACCTGACGCGCGCGGGCGAGCGTGCCGATGCCGGTAGCTGGCGCGATTTCGTCGTATCCGAACTGGACTACGCCTATCGCGGCGCTCGCGTGGCGCTGGGCCGCCATCCTGGCGAGTGCCGCGCCTGGATGGTGCGCGACGCGCGCTGGAAATATGTGCACTGGCAAGGGTTCCGGCCACAGCTGTTCGACCTGCAGAACGATCCGCAGGAATATTTCGACCTGGGCAGCGACCCCGGCCACGAAGCCGTGCGCAGCGCCATGCGCTTGCGGCTGCTGGAGTGGTTCTGCACGCTCAAGCCGCGCGTGACGGTGACCAACGAAGAGGTGGCGGCCAAGACCAATGTGTACAAGCAGGCGGGCGTGTTCTTTGGCGTGTGGTGACTACGCGCCGCGCCACCTGCGGTCCGGCGACGTGCCCCTGCCCGGATGGCGTATCCTTTGAAGCGAGGGATGGGGGGGCCGTTGTTCGGACCGGCAACCGGAGCGATCATGAAAATCACCTGGATCCTTGTGGCGGACGAATCCCTCGCCCGCATCTTCGCCTCGCACGCCTCAACCGCGCCAATGGCGCTGGTTGAGGAAATCACTGACGCGGCAGCACATGGCGACCGCGCGGACCTGCGCCGCGACGCCTACGGCCGGCGCGGCCACGCCGCGGTACAGGGCGACGCCGGGCACCCCGGTGCCCACCAGGCCGGGCCGTCCACCGTCACATCCTCGGCCGGCGAGGATGAACTGCACCAGGAAGCACAGCTGTTTGCCCGTCGCGTGGCGGACTATCTTGCCGATGCGCGCAACAAGCAGCGCTTTGACTCCCTGGCGCTGATCGCGGCGCCGCGCTTCCTGGGCCTGCTGCGCAAAGCCCTTCCCGCCGGCGTCACGGACGTCGTCACGAAGGAAATTGGCAAGGACTTCACCCACGTGCCCAACAACGACCTGCAACAACGGCTGGCCGACGAAAACATCATTCCCGCGCGCCGCGATGCGCGCGTCATTACCGGCCGGGACCGGTCGTGAAGCCTCGCAGCCGCCGGTGCCAGGCCACTGGCGGCTGCGTCGGCGTCGGCGTCAGCGGGCCGTGCCCGAACCGCTGGCTGCACCGCTGCTGCCGCTGGATGTGCCGCTCGGGCTGGTCGTACTGGTCGCGCCGGACGTGCCGGTAGAAGTGCTGGAGCCAGGCGTGCCGTAGCCGCTGCGGCTGCGGTTCTGTTCCGTGACCGAGCCCGAGCCGGACAGCGAGCCGGAACCGGTGGTGCTGCCGGTGGCGGTGCAACCCGCCAGGATGCCAAGTGCGAGCAGGGCAGTGCCGATGCCTAGGGTTGTTTTCATGTCTTCCTCCATCTAGCAGGTTGGCGGCAAGCCTTGCTGCACGGCGCAGGCTGCCGGCGAGCGCGCCGGAACGCAGCTCTGCAGCGGAAGACGCAACTGACGTACCAGTGGGGCTATGCGGCCATCGGCGCCGACTGTGTTAGCAACGCAGCGCCCGGCAATGCAGGAAAGTGACATGACTGCGACCCGGCCGCAGTAATAAGTGCGCGCCGCGGATAAAAGTTACCGCGCCGGCGCAGTTCAGTATCGCCTAAGATGCCAGGCATCTGCCCTATCGCGTCAGTGTCCACTTGTAGGCATAGCGGTCCGGACGGAACATCAGTTCGCCGCAGAACAACGGTGTGTCGTCGATGTCACGCGGCGTGCTGCGCAGGCGCAGCAGCGGTTCGCCCTCGGCAACACCGAGCCGGCGCGCCACGTCCGCGGGCGCGGCAACGGCGGTGGCTTCCATCGCCACTTCCTTGAACCGGTATCCCAGCCGGCTTTCAAACAGCGACATGGCGTCGTTGGTTTCCAGGTCCTCCTGCACCAGGCGGCGCATCAGCGGCTCAGGACCCATCAGGGTGAAATGCGCGACGGCCGCGTCGTCCCAGTACCGCACAGTGGCCACGCTCAGCACCTTCTCGCCCGGCTGCAGACGCAGCGCCGCGGCCACATGGGCCGGCGCGCGCACCAGCCGTACCGACACCAGCTTGCCGTAGGCAAGCTGGCCACGGGCGCGTCCGGTTTCATAGAAGCCGGTCAGCGCGCCAAGGCTGGGCGTGTCTGAGGGACGGGTCACGAAACTGCCCTTGCCGTTGACCTTCTCGATCAGGCCGGCGTTGTGCAGCCCGGACAAGGCCTGGCGCACGGTGATCCGGCTGACCGCGAATTCCGTCACCAGCTCCGCCTCGGAAGGCAGCTTGGCACCGGGCGCCCATGTGTTGCTGGCAATCCGCTGGCGAATCTCGTTTTCGATCTCTTTGAACCTGGGCAGCGCCACATGTGTTCCGCCCTGGGCGGCTCCAAATTCTGGGTGGAACGGATTATACCTATCATGACAGGCCGCGGCGCGACCCTATTGACCTGTCATAACAGGTAATGGCAGTATCACCCATCGGCAATTGCGTGCGTCCCCAGGAAAGCACCGCCACAAGGCCGCTCAGGAGACACAGAAATTGAAACCCAACGCATTGCAAAGCACCGCCAGCCCCGCGGCCGAATTCGACGACATCGTGATCGGCGCCGGGTCTGCCGGGTGCGCCGTTGCTGGGCTCCTGGCCGAGGACACGGACGCAACGGTGGCGCTGCTCGAGGCCGGGCCGCAACTACGCCTACTAACCGTACCGCAACCGGGCCTGAACGGCCGCCGCTCCTACCAGCCGCGCGGTCGCGGCCTGGCGGAAGAGAAGTCCTGACCGACGCTTTCGGCCCCGACAGCAGCAATGAAGCCGCCATCCGCGACTTCGTGCGCGCGCATGCGGACACGGTCTACCACCCGGTCGGCACCTGCAAGATGGGCGTCGACAGCATGGCGGTGGTCGACCCGGATCTGCGCGTGCATGGCGTGGAGGGCCTGCGCGTCGCAGACGCATCGATCATGCCGACGCTGATCGGCGGCAACACCAACGCCCCCGCCGTCATGATCGGCGAAAAGGCGGCGGACCTGATCAAGGCCTCGCTCCGCTGAGCCGGCTATCCCCCTGCATTGGCAACCACAACACCGAGGAGACACCCCATGCAAGCCACTGCCGCAACCACCATCAGCCCGGAAGCCTACCGGGCGCTGGACAACGAAGCCTTTCCCTTTACCGTGCGCCGCTGCACGCCGACGATCGGCGCCGATGTCGAGGGCATCGATTTCCGCGAGCCGCTGGACGAGGAGAACTACCTCTCGCTGCGCCGCGCGCTGCTGAAGTACAAGGTGCTGTTCTTCCGCAAGCAAGCCATTACGCCCGCCCAGCACGTAGCCGTGGCGCGCCGATTCGGCGAGCTGGAAGTGCATCCCATGCTTACCAACCACCCGGAACATCCCGAACTGGTTGTATTCGGGCGCGATGGCAAGACGCGTGGCCGCGAGAACCTTTACCACTCGGACGTTACCTGGCGCGAGGTCCCGTCGATGGGTTCGATGCTGCGCTGCCTGGAATGCCCGGAAGTCGGCGGCGACACCATCTGGATAAACATGGCCGCCGCCTACGAGAACCTGCCTGAAGACATGAAGGCGCGCATCGCCAACCTGAAGGCCGTGCACGACGCGATGCCGACCTTCGGCTCGGCGCTGAACGAAGCGAAATATGCGGAGATGCGCGCCAAGTTTCCGCCGATGGTGCACCCGGTGGTACGCACGCACCCGGAAACCGGCGAGAAGATCCTGTTCGTCAACGAAGCCTTCACCACGCATTTCGCCAACTTCGCCAAGGAACAGCCGTATCGCATCGGTTCTGACTACCGGCCCGCGGAGCTGGACATGATGCAGTACCTGTACCGCCAGGCCGCCGCGCCGGAGTACCAGGTGCGCCTGCGCTGGCAACCCGACACCATCGCGCTCTGGGACAACCGCTCGACGCAACATTACGCGGTGCAGGACTACTTCCCGGCCGTGCGCCATATGAACCGCGCCACCATCATTGGCGACCGTCCGGTCTGACCGTATCCACCCACAAACATCCGAGGCAACCGGCATGAACGTCATCGACAAGTTCTATATCAACGGCAAGTGGGTGCAGCCCGCAGCGGGCGCGACCCAGGCCGACATCATCGACCCGGCCACCGAAGCGGTCGCCGGCAAGCTCGCCATGGGCACCGCGGCAGACGTGGACCACGCCGTGGCCGCAGCGCGCGCGGCCTTCCCGGCGTGGTCGGTGTCCACGCGTGAAACGCGCATCGCCCTGCTCGAACGCATCATCGCCGCCTACCAGGCGCGCACGGGCGACCTGGCGCAGGCGGTGCGCCAGGAGATCGGCGCACCGATCACGCTGGCCACCAACCTGCAGGCCGCGATCGGCCTGGCACAGTTGCAGGCAACGCTGCAGGCGCTGCGCGACTTCGAGTTCGAAACCACGCGCGGCATGAGCTGCATCCGGCGCGAGGCCATCGGCGTGGCGGCGCTGATCACGCCGTGGAACTGGCCGCTGAACCAGATCGCGGCCAAGGTGGCGCCGGCGCTGGCGGCGGGCTGCACCGTGGTGCTCAAGCCATCCGAGATTGCGCCGCTGGACGCCCGGATCTTCGCGGAGATCATGGATGCCGCGGATACGCCGCCGGGCGTCTTCAACATGATCTATGGTGGGCGCCGCGCTGTCGTCGCATCGCGACGTCGACATGGTCTCCATCACCGGCTCGACCCGCGCCGGCGTGGAAGTGGCCATCAGCGCCGCGCCCACGGTCAAGCGCGTGGCGCAAGAACTGGGCGGCAAGTCGCCGATGATCATCCTGGACGATGCCGACCTGCAGGCAGCGGTGACCAGCGGCGTGGCGCAGTGCATGGCCAACACCGGACAGACCTGCATCGCGCCGACGCGCATGCTGGTGCCGCGCTCGCGCTATGAACAGGCCGTGCAGATCGCCGCCGCCGTGGCCAACGCGGTCAAGGTAGGTGACCCGTCCGACCCCGAAACCAAGATGGGCCCGATCTCCAACCGCGGCCAGTACGACAAGGTGCAGCGCCTGATCGGAGTGGGCATCGAGGAAGGCGCGCGCGTGGCCGCAGGCGGCCCCGGCCGCCCCGACGGGCTGGAACGCGGCTTCTATGCGCGCCCGACCATCTTTGCCGACGTGCGCAATGACATGACCATCGCACGCGAAGAGATCTTCGGGCCGGTGATGTGCCTGCTGCCGTACGACACCGAAGACGAGGCCGTGGCCATCGCCAATGACACCGAGTTCGGCCTGGCCGCCTACATCGCGTCGTCCGACCCGGCGTGCGCGCGCAGGCTGGCCGCCCGCCTGCGCGCCGGCAGCGTGCGCATCAACGGCGCGACGATGGACCTCACCGCACCGTTCGGCGGCTACAAGACGTCCGGCAACGGGCGTGAATACGGCCCCGAAGGCATTGCCGAGTTCCTTGAAACCAAGACGGTGACTGGCTGAGCCTGCACGCTCCCAGCCTGCAGTCTCCGGACCGCCCGGTCGTGCGGCGACACGCTGCCGGCCGGCGGTGTCGCTTGTAAGGCACCTCACTACCGCGCTTGTCTGACATGCGCAGGCGGCGGCGTCCGACAGCCGCCACTTGTCGGCCAGCTATCTTCATAGCAGCGCCAGGCCTTTTGCCGGGGCGCCCGGCCATGTCGACCATCCCCGATTCCGCGGCTCCTTCGCTGCCCCCTGCCCCGCCCGTTCCGTTGCCCGCCGACGGTACCCCGCATGCTGGCGCCGACGCGCCTGGCACCGTGGCTGCAATGCCTGACACTGTCGTGCCAGGTGACGCCGTCACCGCCTCGCTGCAGCGCGCCAGCATCGCGCTGGTGGTGCTGGCCACGCTCTTTTCGCTGTACGCCGTGCATATCGCACGCGACTTTCTCATTCCGGTCGTGCTCGCGATCGTTCTGGCCTACCTGCTGGACCCGCTGGTGTGCGCGTTGCAGCGGCTGGGCCTGCCGCGCGCGCTGGCAGGCACCGTGGTGCTGCTGGCCGTGCTGGGCGTCCTGCTAAGCGGCGCCTACCTGTTGCAGGGGCAAGTGGAATCGATCGTCAACAGCCTGCCCGATACGGCCAGAAAGCTGTCGCGCTCGGTGGGCGCGCTGATGAGCGGCGACGATTCCATGTGGCAGAAGGTACGCCGCGCCGCCACCATCCTCAGCGGTACCGGCCAGCCCCCGCCCGCGCGCGGCACGCAGGTGGTGGTGGAGCAAACGCCCGCCCAGGTCCACAACATGCTGCTGGCCGGCTCGGTCAGCATCTTCACCATGGCCGGACAGGCGGTGGTGGTGGTCTTCCTGCTGTACTTCCTGCTGCTGGCCGGCGATACCTTCAAGCGCAAGTTCATCAAGATGGCCGGGACCACCATTTCCGAGAAGAAGATCAGCGTGCATATGCTGGACGAGGTCAACCTCGCCATCCGCCGCTATATGGGCATGCTGCTGGTGACCAATGCGGCTCTGGGCGCCTGTACCTGGCTGCTATTGAAGTGGCTCGGCGTGCACAACGCCGGCAGTTGGGCGATTGCGGCTGCGGCGCTGCACCTGGTGCCCTACTTCGGCGCCATGGCGATCGCGGTCTGCCTGGGAGTGGTGACGCTCATGCAGTTCGGCACGCTCGGCATGGCGGCCGCGGCGGCGGTCGGATCGCTGCTGATCGCCACGCTGATCGGGTCGGTCGTCACCACCTGGATGACCGGCCGCATGGCGCGGATGAACGCGGTGGCCGTGTTTGTTGCACTGCTCCTGTTCACCTGGCTCTGGGGCGCGTGGGGCATGTTGCTCGCCATCCCGCTGATCACAATCGCCAAGGTGGTTGCCGATCACATTGAAGGACTGGAAGTGGTGGCAGAATTCCTTGGTGAATAGCCGTTACGCCGCCGCCCAACGGCACTATCGTTCCGCCGCTATACTGGAAAAGCGAATGCTGCACCACAGCATTCTTGCTACGCCGGGGATAGTGCGGAGGAAAACAATGATGTCTTTATGCGACCTGTGCGAGTCGCAGCTGGACCGGCCTGGCCACGTGCCACCGCATCCCAGGCTGGTGAAGTCGGCGACCTTGCGCACCGCCAGTGGCCAGAATGCGTTTGTGTACCGTTGCGAGCACTGCGGCCAGACCCTGCTGCTGGCCTCGCCCGATGGCGAGGCGCCCGACCGCTGGACCCGGCTGGATGCCGACGGATGGAACTGAGCGGGATAGCCCCCGGCCTGACTTGCGCTCGCGCAAATCAACGGCTTGCGTATGTGGACATAATTCCCCCAGCATCTCCCAACCTCAAGCCATGGCCAAGAAATTTCCCCTGCATCCCCGCCACCCCGAGCGCATCTGCTGGGGCTGCGACAAGTACTGCTCCGTAGACGACATGGGCTGCGGCAACGGCTCCAGCCGCACGCAGCACCCCATTGAACTGCTCGGCGACGACTGGCTTGAATGCGGCGACTGGGGTATCGAGGCACCGTCCGCGGCCTCACCTGCCGGCCCGCCCAAGACTTCCACCTAGTCAGCCGGACTACAATCGTTGTCTCAAGCATCCACAAGACGCCCGGCATCGCCGGCATCCACCGAGACAACCATGCTGAACCTCCAGGACTCCTCTCTGCTGCGGCAGCAGTGCTATATCGACGGCCGCTGGGTCGACGGCGAGCGCCGCATCGACGTCACCAACCCAGCCACCGGCGAGCGCGTGGGACAGGTCCCGCAACTGGGCGCCGAGGAAACCCGCCAGGCCATCGAGGCTGCCAACCGCGCGCTGCCGGCCTGGCGCGCCCGCACCGCCAAGGAGCGCTCGGCGCTGCTGCGCAAATGGTTCGAACTGATCATGGCCAGCCAGGAAGACCTGGCGCGCATCATGACCGCCGAACAGGGCAAGCCGATCGCCGAAGCGCGTGGCGAAATCGCCTACGCGGCCTCGTTTATCGAATGGTTTGCCGAGGAAGGCAAGCGCGTCTATGGCGACACCATTCCGGCGCCGGTCAGCAACCAGCGCATTGTCGTGACCAAGGAACCGGTGGGGGTATGCGCGGCCATCACGCCGTGGAATTTTCCCGCTGCCATGATCACGCGCAAGGCCGGCCCGGCCCTGGCGGTGGGTTGCACCATGGTGCTCAAGCCGGCATCGCAAACCCCGCTGACAGCGCTGGCGCTGGTGGCCCTGGCCGAGCGCGCGGGCATCCCGGCCGGGGTGCTGTCGGTGGTGACCGGCTCGGCCGGCGCCATCGGCGGCGAGATGAGCAGCAACCCGCTGGTGCGCAAGCTCACCTTCACCGGGTCGACCGAGGTTGGCCGCATGCTGATGGCCCAGACCGCGTCGACGATCAAGAAGGTGTCGATGGAACTGGGCGGCAATGCGCCCTTTATCGTGTTCGACGATGCCGACCTGGACGCGGCGGTGGAAGGCGCGATCGTGTCCAAGTACCGCAATGCCGGCCAGACCTGCGTCTGCGCCAACCGCATCTACGTGCAGGCGGGCGTGTATGAGGCGTTTGCGCAGAAGCTGGTGGCGGCAGTGGCGGCCCTGAAGGTCGGCAACGGCATGGACGATGGCGTGCGCATCGGCCCGCTGATCGACGACAAGGCCGTGGCCAAGGTGGAAGAGCATATCGCCGACGCGCTCGGCAAGGGCGCGCGCCTGCTGCAGGGCGGCCAGCGCCATGCGCTGGGGCATTCTTTCTTCCAGCCGACCGTACTGGCCGACGTCGGCCCCGGCATGCTGGTCGCGCACGAGGAAACCTTCGGCCCGCTGGCGCCGCTGTTCCGCTTCGAAACCGAGGATGATGTCGTCGCCATGGCCAACGACACCGAGTTCGGCCTGGCCAGCTACTTCTATGCCCGCGACCTGGGCCGCGTCTGGCGCGTCTCCGAACGCCTGGAATACGGCATGGTGGGCGTCAATACCGGCCTGATCTCCAACGAGGTGGCACCGTTCGGCGGCGTCAAGCAGTCTGGCGTGGGCCGCGAGGGCTCGCACTACGGCATCGAGGATTATCTGGTCATCAAGTACACCTGCATGGCCGGTATCTGACCTGGCCGCGCCTTAGAACCTCTTAGCACGCCGTGTCCGCGCACACGGCGCGCCGGGGCTCGGGGCACCTCCGGCAGGTGTCGCGAAAGCACGCGATCCGGTCATGGACACGCTACATCTGCTCCAGCTGGTAGCTGGCGCGCAGCGCTGTAGCAGGTGCCGAACTCATACAGGGCGCCATCCGCCGCGCGAGACAGTCCTTCCAATGCCTGCGCCAGCTCCCGCCCTTCCACGCTGCGGTGGCGGCGCAGGCGCCAGGACAGAGGCTCCTGGCCCTGCGCAAGCAGGCTCTGCTCAAGATAGCCAAGCTGCTCGGCAACGGCCTGCGCGCCATGCAGCGCCGACAGGTAGGCACACACCACCGCGAGCCGCTGGTTCATCTCACCGCCCCGGCCCAGCAGTTCGCGCGCACAGGTACGCAGGGTATCCGCGTCGAACGATTTGCCTTCGTCGGCGGCCTCCTGCGCATAGGCGGCCAGCGGCAGCACCGTGACTGCCAGCCCTGGCGGCAGCACGCTGGTGAAACGGCTGGCGATGGCGTGCTGCAACGTGCTGTCCAGTTCGCAGCAGGTCGGCACAGCGGCATCGACATAGAATTCCAGCGCCGGCAGCCGCCCGTGGCCCATCGACACCACGGCACGCGCAGGCGGGTGCCCGGCCATCGCAAGCACCTCGAGGCCGGCCTCGACACAGCGCTGCTCATCGGGCTCTGCCCCCAGTGCCTGGACAATATCCTGCATCTGCAGCGTGCCCGTGATTTCCATGCGGGTAGCCCCGGGCAGGTGGTCCCCCTGCGGCCGGGGTCGGTCGCCATTCGCTTCCATTCGACTTGCGTCATCGCATTGCCCGTCATACAGCCTCCGATTTTGGTTCCACTACCCGCGCTGCGCGGCCATCACGATTGCCGCGTGCATGTTCTGCAGGGCATGCAATGGTTCGGCGCCGGTCAGCGCGGCCAGCAGCATGCTGTCTTCCAGCCGGAAACGGCACAGCACCAGGTACAGGCACTGGCCTTTGCGCAGGCGCACCGTGCGCTGGATGCCCTGGGCGCCGCCCGGCAGCCCCCGTGCGCCTCCCAGGCAGAAGCGGGCCAGATGGCAACCTGCGCTGCACGGCATGCCGTCGCACGGCAGGTGGCATTCGTCTAACTGTGTCATTGGCGCCCCTGGACGGAAGACCTGAAAGCCCTTCTGCCACCATTCTATGGAGCCAGCTTCTGCGGGCAATCCGCACATTCTGATTTGCCGTACGGAAGCTTCCGATCCTGAGCCGCGCCCGGGGCGCCTCCTGCCGCACCGGCATCCCGGCGATTCGCCCTGCCAGGCTGCGGGCGGGGGTATCCTTGCTGCAATACCAGGACCGGATGCGCTGGCGGCCACGCCGGCAGGACGCGTTCAGGACATGCCATGACAAGACACCCCGACGACCCGCAGCAACCTGCCGGAAGCGCACCTCGCCCCGACGCTGGCGAGCCATCGGGCGGGCGTTCGCACGACATCCGGGCCGACCTGCTGCCGGATGTGCCTTACCAGACCCTGGTGGACTCCGTTCAGGACTACGCCATCTTCACGCTTGACGTCGGCGGCCATGTCTCCAGCTGGAACAAGGGCGCGGCGCGCATCAAGGGCTATGCCCGCGAGGAGATCCTGGGCAAGCACTTCTCGCAGTTCTACACGCCGGATGCGATCGCCCGGAACTGGCCGCAAGCCGAGCTGAAGGCCGCGGCCGAACTGGGCCGGTTCGAGGACGAGGGGTGGCGCGTGCGCAAGGACGGCAGCCGCTTCTGGGCCAACGTCGTCATCACCGCCCTGAAGGACGCCGAGGGCCGGCTGATCGGCTTCGCCAAGGTCACGCGGGACATGACCGAGCGGCGCCGTGCCGCCGAGGCCCTGCGCCAGAGCGAAGAGACCCTGCGGCTGCTGGTGGAGGGGGTCAAGGATTACGCCATCTTCATGCTCGATCCCGACGGCCATATCGTCAGCTGGAATTCCGGTGCTTCTTATATCAAGGGCTACCGCCGCGACGAGATCATCGGCCGTCATTTCTCGGTGTTCTATCCGCAGGAGGATGTCGCCGCCGGCAAGCCGTCACGGCACCTGGCGCTGGCGCGGCGGGTCGGGCGCGTGGAGGACGAAGGCTGGCGCGTGCGCAAGGATGGCTCGCTGTTCTGGGCCAATGTCACCCTGACAGCGGTTTACGACGAGTCACGCACGCTGCGCGGCTTTGCCAAGGTGACGCGGGACATGAGCGAGCGCCGCCGCCGCGAAGAGCTGGAACGCTCCAGCCAGCGCATGAATGAGTTCCTTGCCACGCTTTCGCACGAACTGCGCAATCCGCTGGCGCCGGTGCACAGCGCGCTGGCGGCGATGCGGCTGGCGCCGCAGGACGCGGCGCTGGCAAACCGGAGCCTGGCCATGATCGAGCGCCAGGTGACCCACCTGAGCCGGTTGGTGGACGACCTGCTCGACATCGGGCGCATCACCTCCGGCCGGATCGAGCTGCGCATGGAGCCGGTCGAGTTCAACGAGATCATCGCGCTGGGCATCGAGGCAGCGCGGCCGGCGCTGGATGCCAAGTTGCAGTGCGTCGACGTGCAGACCCATGCCGGCTCGATCCCGATGCACGCCGACAAGACGCGGCTGGTGCAGGTCATGCAGAACCTGGTGCTCAATGCGTCGAAGTTCTCGCCGCCCGGGTCGTCGGTGACGATCGCCACCACGATCCAGAACCGCACACTGCAGGTCCAGGTGAAGGACCAGGGCCGCGGCATCGGGCCACACGCCATCGACGACATCTTCAACCTGTTCATGCAGGAAAGCCGCCCGGGCGCCGACGTGCAGGGAGGGCTGGGCATCGGCCTGTCGCTGTGCCGGTCGCTGGTAGAGCTGCACGGCGGCACCATCGATGCCGCCAGTGCCGGGCCGGGACAAGGCAGCACCTTCACGCTGCGCCTGCCGCTGCCGGCCTCGCGCAAGGAAGACGCCCGCCCGGGCGCAGCACTGCCGGCCCAGGCTCCGGTTGCGCCCGAGCTGCAGGCGCAGCGCATCCTGCTGGTCGACGACAACCGCGACGCCGCCGACAGCCTGGCCATGCTGCTGGAACTGTGCGGCCACGAGGTGACCATTGCCTATGACGGCGCCGAGGCCCTGCACGTGGCGCCGCGCTGCCGCCCGCATATCGCGCTGATCGACCTGGCCATGCCCGGCATGGACGGCTTCGAGGTGGTGCGCGCCATGCGCGGCCTGGCCGGCACCGAGCTGACCCGCTTCGTGGCGCTGACCGGCTTCGGCCAGCCGGCGGACCGGCAGCACACCGAGGCAGCCGGCTTCGACGCGCACCTGGTCAAGCCGGTGGAGCTGGAAACGCTGTTCGGCACCATCGCCCGGCTGCGCCAGCCGGAGTGACCCGCTCCGGCACCGAACCCGACCTTCGCCAATCCCAAACACGCGCCTGCCGGCACTGCGACACACTGACGGCCATTCCATCGCACCAGATCACAGAAAGGAGACAGCGATGCAAGGTTGGATCAGGCGTGCAGCCGCGGGGCTGGTATTTGCGTTCACGGCCACGGCCGCCGGTACCGCGCTGGCGGACTATCCCGACAAGCCAGTGCGGCTGGTGGTGCCCTTCCCGCCGGGCGGCGCCACCGACCTGCTGGCGCGCGAGATCGGCAACGCGCTGTCGGCGCGGCTGCACCAGCCGGTGGTGATCGACAACCGGCCCGGCGCCGGCGGCAACCTGGCGGCCATTGCGGTGGCGCGGGCCCCGGCCGACGGCTATACGTTGCTGTTCGGCACCTTTGGCTCGCTGGCGGTCAACAAGAGCCTCTATGACAAGCCTGGCTACGATCCGCTGAAGGATTTCGCACCGGTGGCTTCGGTCGCCTACCTGCCCAACGTGCTGGTGGTGCATCCCAGCGTGCCGGCGCGCACTGTGCAGGAGCTGCTGGCGCTGGCGCGCAAGGAGCCGGGCAAGCTGACCTACGGCTCGTTCGGCAACGGCTCGTCGTCGCACCTGGCGGGCGAGCTGTTCACCCACCTGGCGGGTGTCAATATCACGCACATTCCTTACAAGGGCAGCGCCGCGTCGATGACCGACCTGATCGGCGGGCGCATTACCATGATGTTCGACAGCGTCTCGACCGCGCTGCCGTATATCCGCGACAACCGCGTGCGCGCGCTGGCGGTGACCACGCAGAAGCCCTCTGACCAGCTCCCCGGCGTGCCCACGCTGGCCGCCGCCGGCGTGCCCGGGTACGAGCTGACCGCGTGGTTTGGCGTGGTCGCGCCGGCCGGCACGCCCAAAGCCGTGATCGACCGCCTCAACGGCGAGATCGTGGCGGCGCTGAAGCAGCCGGACCTGGCCGCCAGGCTCGCCAGCCAGGGCACCGTGCCCTTCCCCGCCACGCCGGCCCAGTTCGGCAGCTATATCCGCGCGCAGTACGAGAAGTGGGACAGCCTGATCAAGTCGGCCAATATCAAGCTGGACAACTGATGGCCTGAGTTCAGGCCGTGTCCGGCGCGCCGAAGCGCCACGACAGCCGCCGCGCCGCCTGCCCCACCAGCGCGGCAGTGGCGCCTTCGGTGCGGCTGTCAAAGCTGCCGCTCGACCCCATCACGGCAATCACCAGCGCCAGGCTGCCGGTGTGATCGAACACCGGCGCCGCCAGCGTGTCGATGCCCGGCACCGGGTGGCTCAGCGCATTGTCGAGCCGGGCCGCGCGCACCTGTGCCAGGCGCCCGGCGTAGGCCGGTGCCAGCTTGCCGCCGGGTTCAAGCACTTCCGCCGCGGCGGCGCCGGCCATGCGCAATTCGTCCTTTTCCAGCAGGCCCGCCAGCACGTTGGCTGGCAGGTATGCCGCGGCGGTGCGGCCGATCGCGGTATGGACCAGCGACAGCACCGTGCCCACCCGCAGGCTCACGTGCTGCGGCCGCGCCGATTCCTCCAGCCGGACCACCGTGGGCCCCAGCGGCCCCAGCACCGCCATGGCCACGCTCAGGCCCGTGGCGCCGGCCAGCTCGACCACCTCCGGTTCCGCCTCGCGCGTCGGCGACAGCCGCTGCAGCGCGATCAGTCCCAGCTCCAGCGCCAGCGGTCCGCACAGGTAGTTGCCCGCGGCGTCGCGCGCCAGCAGGCCGGTCTTCTGCAGGCTGACCAGGTGCGGGAACGCCTTGGCCGGCGGCATGCCCGCGGCCAGCGCCAGGTCGCGCAGCGCCAGCGGCCGGCCGGCAGCCACCAGCGCTGCCAGCAGCTGGCCGGTGCTGTCCAGCGACTGGATGCCGCGCTGCGGCTTGCTGCCTTCCAGGTCTTGTTGGGCTTCTGTCGCGCGGGTCATGCCGTGCGCTCCTGTTCATCGCGCAGCGCGGCGCCGATGTCCGTCGCCGCGGCCAGCAGGGCCTGCGCCGCCGCGCCGCGCCAGTCCACGTCGATGGCACCGGTCGATCCCACCAGCGTCAGCACCAGTCGCAGCACGCCAGCGGCGTCGAGCACCGGCACGCTGAGGCTGCTGACGGCCGGGCTGGGCGTGTCGATGCTGCGCTCGATGCCGCGCTCTCGGATCTCTCCCAGGCTGGCGCTGAAGGCGGCCAGGTCGGACCCGGTCGCGCCCGGCTGCTGCGCGCGCCACAGCGGCTGCCACAGTGCCGGCGGCTGGAAGGCACAGAACACGCGCCCGGTGGCCGTGGCGGCCAGTGCCATCACCGTGCCCACGTGCAGGTTGACATGCAGCGGCGCGCTGGCCGGCACATAGCGCACGATGGTCGGGCCCTGCGGCCCGGCAATACTGATTGCCACGCTGAAGCCAGACGCCTGCGCCAGCGCATCCACCCGGGGCTGCGCGGCGCGCCAGGCGGCGTCCTGCTCCAGGTGCAGCATGCCCAGCTGCAGCGACAGCGGACCGGGCTCGTAGCGGCCGGAGAGGTGGTCGCGCTTGATCAGGCCGAGGCGCGTCAGGCTGACCAGGTAGGCATGCGCCTGGGCCGGCGCCAGCTGCGCCGCCTCGGCCAGCGCGGCCAGCGGCATTGGCGCGCGCGCGGCGGCCAGCGCCGCCAGCAGGCGCCCGCCCACCTCCACGCTCTGGATGCCGCGCTGCGCCTTGTCTGCGCGCGCAGCGGGCTCGCCCGCCTGCGTTCCTGCTTCCCCAGCCTTGCGCCTGGCCATTGCCATCCTGTGTGATCGGAAAACCCGGATATTAATCGAACGCCTCCCCTTGCCGTGCACACAGGGGTTTACCCGCATGACTCTGACCTGCTTCCGATGGCGCTCGCGGCACGTCCAAGTAATTTGTCATAGGCTAATCATTTAGCTATTGATTAATTTTCCAACGTTTCCTAAGATGGCACTACCCCGTCCGAACACGGCGACCCACGTCGTGAGACATCCATAGAAACGGGGGCGAGACAGCCCGCGCGGCCAGCGCAACGCAGCCACGTGCCCCGACCGGTGCCGTCTCGCCTCCCCACACAAAGGAAAGACGCCATGTCCAAGGCATTCGCATCGCAGGCCGACCTGGAAGCCAAGCAGGTCACCTTCACCCAGCTGTCAGAGAACGCCTGGGCCTACACCGCCGAAGGCGATCCCAATTCGGGCGTGGTCATTGGCGACGACGGCGTGCTGATCGTCGACACCACCGCCACGCCGGCCATGGCGCAGGACCTGATCGCCCGCATCCGCACCATCACCGACAAGCCCATCAAGTACGTGGTGCTGTCGCACTACCACGCGGTGCGCGTGCTGGGCGCGTCGGCCTACTTTGCCGAGGGCGCGCAGCAGGTCATCGCCAGCCGCGGCACCTACGAGATGATCGTCGAGCGCGGCGAGGCCGACATGAAGTCCGAGATCGAACGCTTCCCGCGCCTGTTCGCCGGCGTCGAAACCGTGCCCGGCCTGACCTGGCCGACGCTGGTGTTCGAGAAGGAAATCACGCTGTTCCTGGGCAAGCTGGAAGTGCGCATCGCCCACCTGGGCTCGGGCCATACCAAAGGCGATACCGTGGTCTGGCTGCCGCAGCAGAAGGTGCTGTTCTCCGGCGACCTGGTCGAATACGACGCTGCCTGCTACTGCGGCGACGCCCAGCTGGAAGACTGGCCGGCCACGCTGGACGCGCTGCAGGCACTCAAGCCGGAAAAGCTGGTGCCCGGCCGCGGCCCCGCGCTGACCACGCCGGAGGAAGTGAAGAAGGGCATCGCCTACACCAAGGACTTCGTCACCACGCTGTTCCAGGCCGGCAAGGAAGCCGTGGCCGAGAAGCTCGACCTGAAGGCCGCGATGGCGCACACCCGGCGCGCGATGGACCCCAAGTTTGGCCAGGTCTTTATCTACGAGCACTGCCTGCCCTTCGACGTCTCGCGCGCCTATGACGAGGCCAGCGGTGTCCGCCACCCGCGCATCTGGACCGCCCAGCGCGACCAGGAAATGTGGGCCGCACTGCAGGACTGACCTCCAAAAAGAATAAGTCGGGCAACAAGCTATGGATGGAGACACAGGCATGAGCAGCATCGATTACCAGCGGCTGTCGTTCGAGTACCAGCCCTGCGCCGAGCAACAGAAAGGGGCCGATCCGGCCATCCACCCGGTCGTCGTGGTCGGCGCCGGGCCGATCGGCCTGGCCACCGCCATCGACCTGGCACAGCGCGGCGTGCGCGTGGTGCTGGTGGATGACGACTGCACGCTGTCCACCGGTTCGCGCGCAATCTGTTTTTCCAAGCGCACGCTGGACATCTTCGACCGGCTGGGCTGCGGCGAGCGCATGGTCGACAAGGGTGTGCGCTGGCACGTCGGCAAGGTGTTCCTGCGCGACCAGCAGGTCTACAGCTTCGACCTGCTGCCCGAGAGCGGCCACCGCCGCCCGGCCTTCATCAACCTGCAGCAGTACTACGTCGAAGGCTACCTGCTGGAGCGCGCGCAGGCGCTGCCCAATATCGAGATCCGCTGGCGCAACAAGGTGGTCGGGCTGGAGCAGCGCGGCACGCCAGAGGCCGGCGTGGTGCTGACCATCGAGACGCCTGAAGGCTGCTACCCGCTGGGGGCGCGCTACGTGGTGGCCGCCGACGGTTCGCGCAGCCCGATGCGCAAGCTGCTGGGCCTGGACAGCAAGGGCCGCACCTTCCACGACCGCTTCCTGATTGCCGACGTGAAGATGGAAGCGGATTTCCCGAGCGAGCGCTGGTTCTGGTTCGACCCGCCCTTCCACCCCAACCAGTCGGTGCTGCTGCACCGCCAGCCGGACAACGTCTGGCGCATCGACTTCCAGCTCGGCTGGGACGCCGACCCGGTGCTGGAGAAAACACCTGAGCGCGTGATCCCGCGGGTGCAGGCGCTGCTGGGCAAGGACGTGAAGTTCGAGCTGGAATGGGTCAGCGTCTATACCTTCTCCTGCCTGCGCATGGACAGCTTCCGCCACGGCAACATCCTGTTCGCCGGCGATGCCGCGCATGGCGTGTCGCCGTTCGGCGCGCGTGGCGCCAACAGCGGCATCCAGGACGCCGAGAACCTGGCCTGGAAGCTGGCCTATGTGCTGCAGGGCCATGCCTGCGACAAGCTGCTGGACACCTACGCCAGCGAGCGCGAATACGCCGCCGACGAGAACCTGCGCAACTCCACCCGTTCCACCGACTTCATCACGCCCAAGAGCGCGGTCAGCCGCGTGTTCCGCGATGCGGTGCTGACGCTGTCCAGGCGCCATGCGTTTGCGCGCACCCTGGTCAACAGCGGGCGGCTGTCGGTGCCCGCGGTGCTGCAGGACTCGCCGCTGAACACCGCTGACGACGCCCAGGGCTATGCCTGCAAGCTGGTGCCCGGCACGGTCTGCTGCGACGCGCCGGTATCCGGGGCGCAGGGCGCGGGCTGGCTGCTGTCGCACCTGGGCGGGGACTTCACGGTGCTGCTGTTCGGCAACCCTGACGCCATCGACGCGGGCACGCTCGCCGACCTCGCCGCGCTGAAAGACAGCGGCGTGCCGCTGCAGCTGGTCTACGTGACCGACGCCGCGCAGCCGGCGGTGACCTGCACCAATGCCACCGTGCTGCGCGACGACAAGGGCCTGGCCGCCGCGCGCTACGGTGCCACGCCCGGCACCTGCTACCTGATCCGCCCGGACCAGCATGTCTGCGCCCGCTGGCACCGCCCCGACCCGGCCGCGATCCGCGCCGCGCTGGCGCGCGCCACCGGCGCCGACCTGCGCGCCCCGCAGCCCGGCCGCATGGCCGCCTGAGACCGGCCAGACCTGCACCGCGGAGACTCCCATGCCCAATACGCTCAACACCCAACCCAACCTGGCGCGGCCCGACGACTTCTACGAAGCGCTGATCGAGATGCACCGCGACCTCGACGAGGCGCAAAGCCAGGCCGCCAATGCGCAGCTGATCCTGCTGCTGGCCAACCATATCGGCGACCACGATGTGCTGCTGGCCGCCATGGCCGCCGCGCGCGAAGGCGTGACTGAAATGCCGGCCGCCACGCCCGCCTGACCTGATACAGGCGCGGCACCGCCGCGCCTGTCCTGCTCTTTTCCCAGCACCATCCCGGGCCAACGCGCGCAAGACGCTGCCCGCTGGCGGAACCCTCCGGCTGCCCGCCGCCGCAGCCACCACTGTACGGAGACAACGTTCATGAGCCATCCGGTCTCAGGGGATCTTTCGTCCCTATCCAGCCTGACGTCCCCCACCCTGCCCCCCGCCGCACTGGCTGCGCACGATGAAGATGCGCTCTACCGCAAGGTCTGGCTGCGCATCATCCCGTTCCTGTTCATCTGCTACGTGGTGTCGTTCCTGGACCGCATCAACATCGGCTTCGCCCAGTTGCAGATGAAGCACGACCTGGGCTTCAGCGACGCCATGTACGGCTTGGGCGCCGCTGTCTTCTACGTCGGCTACGTGCTGTGCGAAGTGCCCAGCAACATGCTGCTGGCGCGCTTTGGCGCGCGGCGCACGTTCACGCGCATCATGGTGCTGTGGGGCCTGGCCTCGGTGGCGATGATGGCCGTCTCCACCCCAACGCAGTTCTATACGCTGCGCTTCCTGCTGGGCGTGTTCGAAGCCGGCTTCTTCCCCGGCATCGTGCTCTACCTGACCTACTGGTTCCCGGCGCGCCGCCGTGCCGCGGTGATGGCGATCTTCTTTGCCGGCGTGGCGGTGGCGGGTGTGCTGGGCGGGCTGGTGTCCGGCTGGATCATGCGCGACATGGCCGGCGTGCTCGGCCTGCAGGGCTGGAAGTGGATGTTTGCGATCGAGGGCGCGCCCGCAGTGCTGCTGGGCCTGGTGGCCGCGCGCTACCTGGTGGATGGCCCGCAGCAGGCCAGCTGGCTAACCGACGGCGAACGCGCCCACCTGGCGCGCGACACCGCCGCGCAGGCACATGCCGGCGGCCATTCGCTGCACGCGTTGCGGCAGGTGCTGAGCAACCCGCGCGTGTACCTGTTCGCCTTTATCTATTTTTCGCTGACCTGTGGTTCGCTGGCGCTGAGCTTCTGGATGCCGCTGATGATCCGCGACTTCGGCATCACCGACGTGATGTCGATCAGCCTGTATTCGGTAGTGCCCAATGCCGTGGGCGCGGTCGGCCTGATCCTGATCGCGCGCCATTCCGACCGCACCGGCGAGCGCCACCGCCACTTCCTGCTGTGCACGGCAGGCGGCGCGCTGGCCCTGGCGGCGCTGACGCTGCACCTGCCCAGCCTGGCGGTCATGCTGGCCATCCTGTCGGTGGCCGCGGTGCTGATCTTTGCCGCGCTGCCGGTGTTCTGGTCGCTGCCGCCCAGCTACCTGCCGGGCGCGGGCACGGCCGCCGGCATCGCCTTCATCAGCAGCATTGGCATCACCAGCGGCATCGTCAGCCCGTGGGTGATCGGACAGATCAAGACCCAGACCGGAAGCCTGGACAATGCCCTCTACCTGCTCGCGGCGCTGCTGCTTGCCAGCGGACTGGCCATGTGGCTGGGTGTGCCAAGGCAGCCCGCGCGGCCGGCCTGAACCGGGCCGCAGGCGTCTTCAAAACCGGAATGTCCGCACCCGCGGGGTGCGGCGTTCAGTGGGATCGGCCGCAGGGGATGACGGAGGCGATTTCCTCGCGCATCACCTCAACCACGTCGTCGATCTCCAGCCCTTCGGCCGTCACCAGCACGTCCTGTCCGCGGCCGATCGCGTAGACCACGCCGCGCCAGCGGCCGGGCTCGACGGCCTCGCACAGGCGGATATTGAATTCGGTGTCCTGATCCTGGCTATACACCGTCACCAGGTCGCCCACCTGGGGAGTGCGCACCGCTTCTCCGTCGAACGCCCGGGCCACCACGGTCACCGGCGACTGCGTCAGCCCCCTGGCAAATCTTGCACGCATGGTCCGCTCCTCTTTTTGCGATCCAAGTCCAGCTTACAAGAGGCCGCACAAATAACCAGGGATTTCCATCGAAAAGTGGAACCTGATGCCCTTTGCGGCTGTCAGACGGCGCCGGATAGACAGCGCGAACAGATGCGCCACAATGAAAGCACCGAGTGTCGAGGAGACCCAACATGGGCAGCAACATACACGTCGTGCCGCATGACGAAGGCTGGGATGTGATCCACGAGGGTGCGCGCTATGCGGAATCGCACCACGCCACCCAGGAAGAAGCCGTTGCGGCCGGTACCACGAAGGCGCAGAGCGAGCATGTCGAGCTGCTGATCCACGGCCGCGACGGCCAGATCCGCTCGCGCAGCAGCTTCGGCCACGATCCGCGCACCATTCCGGGCTGATCCCCGGCCACCCCGTCAGGCCCCGCAGAGGACTCCGGCGCTGTTATCCCGGATACCGATGCGACATGCCACACCACCGGGCTGACCCCCACGCCGCCGCCGCGATTGCGGCTGCGGCGGTTCCGTTACCGCCCATCGACGACCCGGCGGCGAGCCCATTCTGCGGTCCGTTTGCCAATGCCACCGGCGTGCTGGCCGATATGCTGGCCCGACACCGCGTGGTGCTGCTGGGCGAGAGAACGCATGGCACCAGCGATTTCTATCACGCCCGCGCTGCGCTGACGGCGCACCTGGTGGCCCGGCACGGCTTCCGCATCATCGCGGTCGAGGCAGACTGGCCAGATGCCGCGGCAGTCGACCGCCACGTGCGCGGCCGCCCGCCACTGCCAGCCGAATCGCCCGGCGCAGCCTTTACACGCTTCCCGGTCTGGATGTGGCGCAACCTGGAGGTGGCGCGCTTTATCCGCTGGCTGCACACGCACAATGAAGCGTTGGCGCCTGCGCAGCGCGCTGGATTCTTCGGCCTGGATATCTACAGCCTGCGCGCTTCCATGGCCGCAGTGCTGGCCTACCTGGAGGGCGTAGATCCGCAGGCCGCCCGAGCGGCGCGCGAGCGCTATAGCTGCCTGGAACCGTGGGGCAGGGATCCGGCGCGCTATGGGCGCGCCGTGCTGCACGGCACGCATGCCGACTGCGAGGATGCCGTCGTCGCACAGTTGCAGGCGCTGCTGGACAAGCGGCTGGCCTATGCCCGGGCGGGCCACGAGGACTTTCTCGATGCCGCGCAGAACGCGCGCCTGGTCGCCTCAGCCGAGCGCTACTACCGTGTGATGTACCACGGCAGCGACGACAGCTGGAACCTGCGCGACACACCTCAGTAGATGCGCATGCCGTGGCCCGGATGCGCTTGCGCTGCGGCCGTCCGCGCCACGTGCAAGTGGTTGACCAGATCCTTCACGCCGAAGATCTCGTCGGCAATATCCTCGATCCGATACTTCTGCAGCCGGTCCGGCACACTGCCCTCCAGCGTCACCACGCCCTGCTCGACCCGGACTTCGACATCGCTCAGGTCCAGCCGCGCGCTGCGCGAGAGCTGCTCGCACAGGTCTTCGAGAATGCGCTCGTCCGTGCGCTGGTAGTTGCGCGGCCCCACCGGCCGCGCCCGCTGCGGCCCGCCCCGGTAGAGATCCATACGCTCGTTGTAGCCAGTGAACTGGCGGTAGGGATCGGCCAGGCCCCGCGTGCGCGGCGCCGGCGCGTCCGGCGGCATGCGCTCCGGCCGCCATTCCCGCGCCCCGCGGCGCCCGCCAGACTCGCCCGGATCCACTGGCTGGTCATAGTCGTAGACCCCGTAGGCGCCCATATAGTGGCTGCGCATATCGGCTTCAGGCACGGCGCTCTCATGCCATGGCTGGCCGCGCCAGTTGTCTCTGCGATCCATCGTCGTCTCCGCTAGCCCCGATTCGTCAGTCCGTCTGCATCCCGCTACTTCTGCCGCGGCGGCACCAGCCCGCGGTCCGGCGCGCGCAATTCGCCCTTGCGCAACTGCCGCACCGCACACGCGAGCGCGCGCGCCACGTTGTCCACTTCGCCCTGTACGCCAGGGTCTTCGTCCAGTGCCACGTGGCTGGTGGCATAGGGCTCGTAGTAGCCGATATACCGGTCCAGCCGCGCCTGCGGGCCCGCATCGATCAGGCCCATCCAGTCCAGCCAGTCGGCCAGCGCGCGGCGCACGCCCTCGGTGCCGGCCACGTCGCCGTGCACCACCAGCCCGTAGGCGCGCCCGGACAGGTGCTTGGGATAGTCCCAGCCGGACAGCTCCAACGCCTTGGCGCGCACCACGTCCTTGCCATGCGTGCTGGTGGGGTCGGGATTGCCGCCGTCGGCACAGACCAGCCGGTCCATCATCAGCTTCAGCGGACTGGCAGCCTGGTACCAGTACACGGGCGTCACGATCAGCACGCCGTGGCAGGCCGCCCAGCGCGGATAGATTTCGTTCATCCAGTCGTTGACCTGGCCCAGCGCATGGTTGGGATAGCAGCTGCACGGCCAGTGGCATAACGGCATTGCCGTCGACACGCACGCCTTGCACGGATGGATGCGCAGGTCGGCATCTGAAGCGAGCAGGCTCAGGTCGAGCAGATCGACCTCGATGCCGTCCGCCTCCAGCCGTTCCCGTGCGCGCCCGGCCAGGCGCCAGGATTTCGACATCTCGCCCGGGCAGGTGTAGTCGTTGCGCGCCGCGGCGCACACCAGCAGCACGCGCGATGGCGTGGCGGGATCGGCCTGGCGCTGCTGAGCGCTGCGCACGGCCTCGCTGGCGGCGCGCCACTCGTCGGAGAGTTCATAGTCCGGATCGGCATGGCCAGGCCCGGCCTTATGTGTCCGGGGTGCCTTGCGGCCTTCCTGATAGGCATACCAGGCGATGCGTTCGAGACGGTCCAGCGCCTCATCCTCCTGCCGGTATGCGGGATCCGTGAAGCGCGCAAGAAAGCGCTGGCGGAAAGTGTCGCGCGGCAGCGGGGTGGTCACCTGTCCCTTGCGCACATCTTTCGGGTTGCCGTGATGGCGCGGCGCACGCGGCGCATCCTGCGATGGCCGGGCTGGCTTGGGCGGCTGCTCGGGCATGACGGTCTCCGTACGGGATGCATGTCCCGCAGACATGCAAGATGAGCGCCATCCCCGGGCGGCATGCATTGCGCGCGGCGCCCTGCGTGGCGGCCGGCCGCGCGTGCAATTCGTTCGTTGCCTTGTAAGAAATGCGGTCTCGGGCCGGCGGCTACGGGCTTGCCGGCGGCGTCCGGTACTGCTGCTGCAGCACGCGAAACAGCTCGTGGCTGACCTGCACCCCACGGTACTGGCGGCGCACCACGGCGCGCAGGCGCGCGCCCAGCACCTGCGCGCGCAGGGCCCGCGCATAGCGCCGCTGCACGGCGTGCTCGCGCTTGCTGACCGCTTGCAGGATGGACCGGTCCGAGCCGTGCTTGCCGATGGCGCGTCCGGCCGACGCAGCCGAAGCTGCCGTCATGTCGGGCAGCTGCCCCAGGTCAAGCAGGCACGCCTGCAGTTCCCGCGCCGCTTGCGCAAACGCATTGGCGCGGCTGGTGAGCAGCGATTTCAGGTGGGGATTGGCGGCGGCCAGCGCTGCGCCGCGGCAGCCAAGCTCGCCTTCGCGCGATGCCGCAATCAGCGCATTGAGCAACAGGATCTTCTTCTTCGCCATGACACACCTGCCCTGGTCCGCGCGCGGACCCGTGAAGTCACCGATCGGGGCCGGCTGCCGCCGGCGGTTGCTCGCTCGCGCCGGACGTGCGCCGCACACCGGGCTCGTGCAAGGATAGCGGCTCGTCCCGCGCGCCGCCAGTGGCGGCAAGCGCGCGGTGCGAGGCGGGCGGCCACGCCTTGCGGGCCTCGCGCGTGCCGCGCAGGTTCATCGCGATCAGCGCCAGCTGCAGGACGACCAGCGCGTAGGCGCCGCCGTGCCAGCCCCAGGCAATCCACAGCACGTTGCTGGCAAGGAAGACCCAGAAGCCGGCCCGCCGGCGCGCGGTCCGGCGTGAGCCGACCAGCCAGGTGGCCACCACCGTCACCACCATCGCCGGCCATTGCGCTGCCTCCAGCCACCAGTCCATGCGTCTCCTTCCGCGGCCTTCCCACCGTGCCGGGAACCACACGCGCTGCCCAACAGGGGCAAGAAGCGTACCGGCGGGGACACCGCGCTTCATCGGCCCCACTGCCCTGCGCGTTCTTTCCATCGGCACGGCGCGCACCGGTAGTTTTTACAAGCAGTACGGCATCGCGCACATGAGGTGCCGCGGCGCTTGCCCTTGAGGGGCCTTGGCCGGGCGCGCAATGGCGACTGGCCGGGCGCGCTGGCACGCACTTCGCATGGCTGTGCCATCCCGCCGGCGTGCCGCGAGGTGCCGGACCGGGATTTTTGTTGCTCCGTCGGAGCGAAACACCGGGAGGACTTTGTGCGGATCTGCCAGATCGACCTGACCGGAACGCCCGATGCCGATGAACACGCGCTCCAGCGCGTGGCGGCACTGGGCTTCGACCACGTACTGATCGGCGGCTGGCCGCACCTGCCCGGCGAAGACGCTTTCGCAGCTTGCGCCCGGCACGGGCTGGCCCCGCTGCTCGACATTTCACTGGACCGCTATGCGGCCGACCCCGCCGACGGCGCCGGGCCAGCACCCGACCTTGCCTGGATCGACAGTGCGACGCCAGCCTTCGCCCCACACGAGACCGACAGCCACATCCCCGGCGCGCGCCTGCGCTGGCGTGACCAGCGCGCGTCCGACGCGTTGGTGCAGTGGTGGGCGGCACGGCTGCGCCAGGCCTGGGAGGCAGGCGCGGCGGGCTTCTGCTGCCGTGCGCCGGCACGAGTGCCCGGCCGGCATTGGGCCGCGCTGACCGGCACGTTGCGCAGCGATGCGGTGCCGGCACAGGCGCGCGGTGCACCGTGCTTCCTGGCGTGGACGCCAGGCCTGACGCCGGCGCAACTGGATGACCTGGCGCCCGCCGGCTTCGACGCTGCCTTCTGCTCGCTGCCATGGTGGGATTTTCGCAGCCCCTGGCTGACCGAGGAGTTCGCGCGGCTGCGCCCGTTTGGCCGGGTGCTTGCCGCCCCCGCGCTGACGCCGGCAAGCCATGACGCGCTCAGCGCGCGGCGTGCGCTGTGGACCGCCGCGGCGATCGGCGACGGCATCCTGGTGCCGGCCGGCTTCGAGACCGGCGGCGCGCTGGCACGCGACCCGCTGGCCGCGGATGGCGCCGTGCATCAGGGTGCGCCGTACGACATCACCCATGAGCTTCTGGAAACCAATACCTGGCTGGCTGCGCGCGATCCGACACCGGCCCTCGCCGTGCGGCTGCTGAGCGGACCCGACGCGCCGCTGACGGTGCTGGCACGGCTGCCTGTGCCGAACGGCGCCTGCGCCCCGCCCGACGCGGCAGGCAACCGTAGCGACCCTGCGGTACCCGATGGCGCCGCCGCCCTGGCAGTGGTACTCAATCCGGATCCCGCAGCGCCGGGCACGCTGGGCGCCGACCGCGTGCTGAGCGCGCTGCCGCACGCCAGCGCACACCTGGAATCGTCACTGGGTGGCCCGGGCGGGACGCTCGATGCCAACCACCGGCTCGATGCGCTGGCCAGCATCACGCTGGCGCCCGCCGATATCCGCCTCTATGAAGTGCCGCCGGTGCCCCTGACGCGGCCCGGCATGCCGGCCGCCGACGCGCGCGCGCCGCACGGCCATGAAACGCTGGCCGCCACCGGCCTGGGCAGCGTGGTGGCGGCGATGGAGGCCCCGCGTATCGCCATCGAGCACGTCGAGCCCGCCTGCAACGAAGGCCGCTTCGCCGTGCGGCGCGTGGTGGGCGAGCGCGTGACCGTCAGTGCCGATATCTGGATGGATGGCCACGACAAGCTTGCCGCCGCGGTGTTGTGGCGTGCGCCGGGCGAGACTGGCTGGCACGAAGCGCCGATGCAGCCCGTGATCAACGACCGCTGGGAAGGCAGCTTCCCGCTGGTAGCGCTGGGCCGGCATGAATTCACGGTCGAGGCCTGGCGCGACACCTTCGCCAGCTGGCTCGACGAGATCGGCAAGAAGCGCGCGGCCGGCCTCAACGTGGCACTGGAGATCGAGGAAGGCGCGCGGCTGGTGGCCGATGCGCTGCTGCAGCCTGCCAGGAACGGGAAGCAGGGCAATGGCAGCAAGGACAACCGGAAAGTACCCACGAACAGCGAGCTCTCAGCCATCGTCGACGAACTGACCACCGCTGCCGGCGATGACGCCCGCCGGCAGGAGATCCTGCTGTCGCCACGCACGGCGGCCACGATGCAGGCAGTGATGGCAACCCCGGCGGGGCGCCCGTTTGCCTCGCGTCATCCGGTGGCCATGCCGGTTGAGGCCGATCGCCTGGCCGCGCGCTACGCCAGCTGGTACGAGCTGTTCCCGCGTTCGCAAAGCAACGACGAGACCCGCCACGGCACCTTCGACGATGTCATCGCCAGGCTGCCCGCCATTCGCGCGATGGGCTTCGACGTGCTTTACTTCACGCCGATCCACCCGATCGGACGCACCCACCGCAAGGGCCGCAACAACAGCCTGCGTGCCGAGCCGGGCGATCACGGCAGCCCCTACGCCATCGGCGGCAAGGAAGGCGGCCACGATGCGCTGCATCCCGAGCTCGGCACCTTTGAAGACTTCCGCCGCCTGCGCGACGCGGCGGCCAGACATGGCCTGGAGCTAGCACTGGACTTCGCCATCCAGTGCTCGCCCGACCATCCGTGGCTGCGCGACCACCCGGAATGGTTCGCACACCGCCCCGACGGTTCGCTGCGCTATGCCGAGAACCCGCCCAAGAAATACGAGGACATCGTCAACGTCGACTTCTACGCCGCCCCGCCGGCGGGCGCCGCGCTATGGCAGGCCCTGCGCGACGTGGTGATGTTCTGGGCCGACCAGGGCGTGCGCATCTTCCGCGTGGACAACCCGCACACCAAGCCGCTGCCGTTCTGGGAGTGGATGATCGCCGACGTGCGCGCGCGCCACCCCGACACCATCTTCCTGGCCGAGGCCTTCACCCGGCCGAAGATGATGGCGCGGCTGGCCAAGCTGGGCTTCAGCCAGTCGTACACGTACTTCACCTGGCGCAATGCCAAGTGGGAGCTGACCGAATACCTGACCGAGCTGACGCAAAGCCCGCTTCGCGACTTCTTCCGGCCGCACTTCTTCGTCAACACACCTGACATCAACCCCTACTTCCTGCACCAGGGCGGTCGCCCCGCGTTCCTGATCCGCGCGGCGCTGGCCACGCTGCTGTCGGGGCTGTGGGGCATGTACAGCGGCTTCGAGCTGTGCGAGAGCGCGCCCTTTGTGCTGAACGGCAAGGTGCGCGAGGAATACCTTGATTCCGAGAAATACCAGCTGCGCGTGCGCGACTGGCAGCAGCCCGGCAATATCGTTGCGGAAATCTCACGGCTCAACGAGATCCGCGCCGGGCACCCGGCGTTGCAGAACCACCTGGGGCTGCGCTTCTACCATGCCGGCAGCGACGCGGTGCTGTGGTTCGCGCGCTTCATGCCGGGCACCGACTACCTGTTCGGCGACGACGTGCTGCTGGCCGCAATCAACCTGGACCCGCACACGGCGCACGAGGCCGATATCGAAATCCCGTTGTGGGAATGGGGGCTGCCCGACCAGGCCGGCCTGGCGGTGCACGACCTGATGCAGGGCCGGCGCTTCGAGCTGCGCGGCAAGCTCCAGCGCATCCGGCTGGATCCGGCGCAACTGCCCTTCACGGTCTGGCATGTGCGCCCGCTGGAGCGTCCCGCTCCCCGCCCACCCGTAGCGCCGGCCTCGACCGACCCGCACGGCGCCTGACAGGGATACGTGGAGACACGGATGAAACGCCTTACCGAAACCGGCAGTGCCGCCCTGCTCAACGCCGATCCGCTCTGGTACAAGGACGCGATCATCTACCAGCTCCACATCAAGTCCTTCTACGACGCCAACGGCGACGGCGTGGGCGATTTTGCCGGGCTGCTGGCCAAGCTCGACTACCTGGTCAACCTGGGTGTGGACACGGTCTGGCTGCTGCCGTTCTATCCGTCGCCGCGACGCGACGACGGCTACGACATCGCCGACTACCGCAACGTCCACCCCGACTACGGCACGCTGGCCGAGGCGCGCCGCTTTATCGCCGCGGCGCACGCGCGCGGACTGCGCGTGATCACCGAGCTGGTGATCAACCACACCTCCGACCAGCATCCATGGTTCCAGCGCGCGCGCAACGCCAAGCCCGGCTCGGCGGCGCGGCGCTACTACGTGTGGTCGGACCATGACCAGGCCTACGCCGGCACCCGCATCATCTTCTGTGACACCGAGAAGTCCAACTGGAGCTGGGACCCGGTGGCGGGCGCCTACTTCTGGCACCGCTTCTACTCGCACCAGCCGGACCTGAACTTCGACAACCCGCAGGTGCTCAACGAGGTGCTGTCGGTGATGCGCTACTGGCTCGACATGGGCGTCGACGGGCTGCGCCTGGACGCGGTGCCCTACCTGGTCGAGCGAGAAGGCACCAGCAACGAGAACCTGCCCGAGACCCATGCCGTCATCCGCCATATCCGCGCCCACCTGGACGCGCGCTTCCCCGGCCGCATGCTGCTGGCAGAAGCCAATATGTGGCCTGAGGACGCGCAGCAGTACTTCGGCCTGACCGGCCCGGAGCCGGAAGGCGACGAATGCCACATGGCCTTCCACTTCCCGCTGATGCCGCGCATGTACATGGCGATCGCGCGCGAAGACCGCTTCCCGATCACCGACATCATGCGCCAGACGCCGGAGGTGCCGCCCAACTGCCAGTGGGCCATATTCCTGCGCAACCATGACGAACTGACGCTGGAGATGGTGACCAGCAGCGAGCGCGACTACCTGTGGGAGGTCTACGCCACCGACCGGCGCGCGCGCATCAACCTGGGCATCCGCCGCCGGCTGGCGCCGCTGATGGAGCGCGACCGCCGCCGCATCGAGCTGATGAACAGCCTGCTGTTCTCGATGCCGGGCACGCCGGTGATCTACTACGGCGACGAGATCGGCATGGGTGACAACATCCACCTGGGCGACCGCGACGGCGTGCGCACGCCGATGCAGTGGTCGCCCGACCGCAACGGCGGCTTCTCGCACGCCGACCCCGAGCGGCTGGTGCTGCCGCCGCTGCAGGGGCCGCTGTACGGCTACGAGGCCGTCAACGTCGAGGCGCAGGCGCGCGACCCGCATTCGCTGCTGAACTGGATGCGGCGCATGCTGGCGCTGCGGCGCAAGCACCGTGCCTTCGGCCGCGGAGCGCTGCGCTTCCTGTTTCCCGGCAACCGCAAGATCCTGGCCTACCTGCGTGAATACGAGGGCGAGCACATCCTGTGCGTGGCCAACCTGTCGCGCGCGCCGCAGGCGGTGGAGCTGGACCTGTCTGCCTTCAACGGCCGCGTGCCGGTGGAGATGATGGGCGCCACGCCGTTCCCGGCCATCGGCACGCTGACCTACCTGCTGACGCTGCCGCCCTATGGCTTCTACTGGTTCGTGCTCAGCGACGAGGCACAGCCGCCGTCGTGGCACGTGGAGGCGCCTGAGCAGATGCCAGACCAGATCACCCTCGTGATGCAGAACATTGGCCGGCCGGAGCTGACCGACGCCTCGCGCCGCATCATGGCCAGCGATGTGCTGCCGCACTACATCGGCCGGCGCCGCTGGTTCGGCGCCAAGCACGAGCGCATTGAGCGCATCGACCTAGCCTATATGTTGCCATTTGCGCGCGGCAGTAGCGGCGAAGATGTCTACCTGGGTGAGGTCGAGGTGGTCCTGCCTGGCCGCACCGAACGCTACCAGCTGCCGCTGGGCATCCTGTGGGACCGGGAGAGCGCCGACAGCGTGTCGCAGCTGGCACACGGCCTGTCGATGGCGCGCGTGCGCCAGGGCAGCCGCGTGGGGCTGGCCACCGACGGTTTCGTGGTCGAGCCCTTTGCGCGCGAGGTGGTGCGCGCGCTGCGCAATGACGTGCAGATGCACGCCGGGAACGACATCATCCACTTCCGCGCCGAGCCCGGCCTGGCCGCGCTGGAACTGGAACTGGAGCGCGCCCCGATCGAATACATGTCGGCCGAGCAGTCCAACAGCTCGCTGTCCTACAACAACACCGCCGTGCTCAAAATGGTGCGCCGGGTCTCTGGCGGCATCCACCCCGAGGCCGAGATGACGCGCTACCTGACGGCGCAGGCTTATGCCCACGCGGCGCCGCTGCTGGGCGAGGTGGTGCGCACCGGGCCAGATGGCGTGCCGCATACGCTGATGCTGCTGCAGGGCTATGTCCTGAACCAGGGCAATGGCTGGGACTGGACCCTGGACTACCTGGGCCGCGCCATCGATGACGCGCTGCCCGCGCAGGAGAGCGAGGACGAGTTTGCCGAGGCCATGAACGGCTACGCCGCGCTGGCTGGCACGCTCGGCCGCCGGCTGGCCGAGCTCCATGCGGTGCTGGCACGGCCCACCGGCGACGACGCCTTCGCGCCGTTGCCGGCCACCGAAAGTGATGCGCGCGCGTGGCGGGCAAGCCCTGGTGCGCTGCAGCGCGCGCTGACGCGGCTGGAGCCTCTGCCCGCCACCGTGCCGGGACCGGTGCGCCAGGCCTGCGAGACCGACGTGCAGACCCTGATGGCCGCGCGCGACGCGCTGCCCGCACTGGTCGAACAGCTCTCCGCCGCCGCGCCTGGCAGCCTGCAGACGCGCATCCACGGCGACTTCCACCTGGGCCAGGTGCTGATTGCGCAGAGCGACACCTACCTGGTCGACTTCGAGGGCGAGCCCGGCCTGCCGCTGGACTGGCGCCGGCGCAAGACCTCGCCGTTGCGCGATGTGGCCGGGCTGCTGCGCTCGCTGGACTACGCTGCGGCCACGGTCGGCACCGACCGCCAGGAGCGCACCCACAGCGAACTGCCGCCGCAGCTGGCCGAACGCCGCGCGCTGCTGCTGGAGCGCTTCCGTACCACCGCCAGCGAAGCCTTCCTGAACTGCTACCACCAGCACATGCAGGACTCGGGCACACCCTGGGTCGCGCCCGGCCAGCTGCAGCCGTTGCTGGACCTGTTCCTGCTGGAACGGGCGGCCTATGAGGTCGACTACGAAGCCGCCAACCGCGTGGCGTGGATCGACCTGCCGGTCAGCGGCCTGGCGCGCCTGCTGCGCAAGCTGCTGGCGCCGGGAGACCAGCCATGACCCCCGCCCATGGTACGAAGCCTGGCATGCTGCCGGTCCACGAGCTCGAGGCCTTGCTCGGTGCCCGCCACCATGACCCGTTTGCCGTGCTGGGTCCGCACCCTGACGGCGACGGCACGCTGGTGCGCGTCTGCCTGCCGGGGGCGACGTCGGCGCAGCTGACCGATGCGGGCGGCACGCCACTGGCGGAGATGGCGCTGCTGCACGGCGGCGGCGTCTTCGCCGCGCGGCTGCCACGCGAATACAAGGGCAGTGCGCCCGATTACCGGCTGCGCGTGCAATGGTCCGACGGCACCGGGCAGTGCAGCGCCGACCCTTACGCCTTTGGCCTGCTGCTGGGCGAACTGGACCTGCACCTGATCGCCGAGGGCCGCCACTTCGAGCTGGGCGCCTGCCTGGGCGCGCAGTGGCAGCGCGTGGACGGCATCGACGGCGTGCGCTTTGCCGTGTGGGCGCCGAACGCGCAGCGGGTCTCGGTGATCGCTGACTTCAACGGCTGGCACCCGGCGCGGCACCCGATGCGGCTGCGACACCCCAGCGGCATCTGGGAGCTGTTCATCCCCGCCGCGCTGGGCGCGCAGCCCGGCAGCCGCTACAAGTACGACCTGCTCGACCCGCACGGCACCGAGCTGCCGGACAAGGCCGACCCGCTCGCGCTGGCCACCGAGGCACCCCCGGCCACCGCCTCGATGGTGACCGGACCGGACCAGGGCGCGCCCCCCTTCGCCTGGCATGATGCCGACTGGATGGCGCGCCGCAGCGCCGCTGATCCCTATGCCGCGCCGATGTCAGTCTATGAAGTCCATGCCCTGTCGTGGCTGCAGGCGGCCAACGACCCGCAACGCGGCTGGGACATCCTGGCCGAGAGGCTGGTGCCGTACGTGCAGGAACTGGGCTTTACCCATATCGAGCTGCTGCCGATCACCGAGCACCCGTTTGGCGGCTCCTGGGGCTACCAGCCGCTGTCACTGTACGCACCCACCGCGCGGCTGGGGCCGCCGCAGGCCTTCGCCGCATTTATCGACCGATGCCACCAGGCCGGCATCGGCGTGATCCTGGACTGGGTGCCCGCGCACTTCCCGACCGATCCGCACGGGCTGGCGCGCTTCGACGGCACCGCGCTCTATGAGCACGAGGACCCGCGCGAAGGCTTCCACCAGGACTGGAACACCCTGATCTACAACCTCGGCCGCAACGAGGTGCGCGGCTTCCTGCTGGCCGGCGCGCTGCACTGGCTGGAGCACTTCCACGCCGACGGCCTGCGCGTGGACGCGGTCGCATCCATGCTCTACCGCGACTATAGCCGCGAGCCCGGCCAATGGGTGCCGAACCGCTTCGGCGGCCGCGAAAACCTGGAAGCCGTCGACTTCCTGCGTGAACTGAACGCCGTGGTCCACGAACGCTGCCCCGGTGCGCTGACCATCGCCGAAGAATCCACCGCGTGGCCCGGCGTAACCGCCAGCGTCTCCAGCGGCGGGCTTGGCTTCGACTTCAAGTGGAACATGGGCTGGATGCACGACACGCTGCATTATCTCGGGCACGAGCCCGTCCATCGCGCCTGGCACCACCAGGACATGACCTTCGGGCTGGTCTATGCGTGGTCCGAGGCCTTCGTGCTGCCGCTGTCGCATGACGAGGTGGTGCACGGCAAGGGCTCGATGATCGGCAAGGTGCCCGGCGACGAGTGGCAGCGCTTTGCCGGCCTGCGCGCCTACTACGGCTTCATGTGGGCGCACCCGGGCAAGAAACTGCTGTTCATGGGCGGCGAGCTGGCGCAGTGGCAGGAATGGAACCACGATGCCGAGCTTGACTGGGCCTTGCTGGACCACCCCATGCACCGCGGCGTGCACACGCTGGTGCGTGACCTGAATCGCCTCTACCGCGAGCTGCCTGCGCTGCATGCGCTGGATCACCGCCCGGAAGGCTTCCATTGGGTAGTGGGCGACGACAACCACAACAGCGTGTTCGCGTGGCTGCGCCGCGCGGGCCCATACAGCCGCGAGGTGGTACTGGTTGTGGTCAACATGACCCCGGTGCCGCGCCATGGCTACCGGCTCGGGGTGCCGTACGCCGGTGCCTGGCAGGAATGCCTGAATACCGATGCCGCCGTGTATGGCGGCAGCAATGTCGGCAACGGCGGCGCGGTAGCGGCAGTGGACGTGCCTTCGCACGGGCAGCCGGCTTCGCTCGCGCTGACGCTGCCGCCGCTGGCCACGCTGGTGCTGCGCTTCGATCCGGGTGGCGGCATCCAGGGCGCATCGCCATGAGCCGCCAGTTCGCGGACCGGCTGCTGCCGGGCAAGCCGTATCCCCTCGGGGCCCACTGGGACGGCCTGGGGGTCAATTTCGCGGTGTTCTCGGCCCATGCCTCGCGCATCGACCTGTGCTTGTTCTCCGACAACGGGCGCAAGGAGCTGGCGCGCCTGCGGCTGCCGGAATGCACCGACGAGATCTGGCACGGCTACCTGCCCAATGCGGCGCTCGGCACGCTGTACGGCTACCGCGCGCACGGCCCCTACGATCCCGCGCACGGCCACCGCTTCAACCCGCACAAGCTGCTGCTGGACCCGTATGCGCGCCAGTTGAGCGGCCCGGTGCGCTGGTCCGATGCGCTGTTCGGCTACCGCCTGCAAAGTGCGCGCGGCGACCTGACACCGGACCGCCGCGACAGCGCCCCCACCATGCCCAAGGCGGTGGTGGTCGACGAAAGCTTCCACTGGGGCGACGACCGCCCGCCCGCGGTGCCGTGGCCGTCCACGGTCATCTATGAAGCCCACCTGCGGGGCCTGTCGATGCTGCGCGACGACCTGCTGCCCAACCTGCGCGGTTCCTTCGCCGCGCTGTGCGACCCGCGCTTTATCGACCACCTGGTGCAGCTCGGCATCACCACCGTCGAGCTGCTGCCGGTCCACGCCATCCTGCAGGACCGCTTCCTGCTGGAGCGCGGACTGCGCAACTACTGGGGCTACAACACCATGGCGTACTTCGCGCCCGAGCCCGCCTACCTGGGCACCGGACAACTGCAGGAATTCAAGGTGGCGATGCGGCGCCTGCACGCGGCCGGCATCGAAGTGATCCTGGACGTGGTCTACAACCATACCTGCGAGGGCAACGCGCTGGGGCCGACGGTGTCGTGGCGCGGGCTGGACAACGCCAGCTACTACCGGCTGGTGCCGGGCGACGAGCGCCACTACATCAACGACACCGGCTGCGGCAATACGCTCAACCTGTCGCATCCGCGCGTGCTGCAGATGGTGATGGACTCGTTGCGCTACTGGGTGCAGTGCTACCACGTCGATGGCTTCCGCTTCGACCTGGGCACCACCCTCGGGCGCGAGGGCAATGGCTTCGATGCGGGCTCGGGCTTTTTCGATGCGCTGATGCAGGACCCGGTGCTGAGCCGCGTCAAGCTGATCTCCGAGCCGTGGGACCTGGGCCCGGGCGGCTACCAGCTTGGCAACCACCCGCCCGGCTTTGCCGAGTGGAACGACAAGTTCCGCGACGTGGCGCGCCGCTTCTGGCGCGGCGACGCCGGCCACCGCGGCGAACTGGCGGCGCGGCTGGCGGCCTCGGCCGACCTCTTCGACCGCCGCCACCGGCGCCCGTGGGCCAGCATCAACTTCATCACCGCGCACGACGGCTTCACGCTGGCCGACCTGGTCAGCTACAGCAACAAGCACAACGAGGCCAACGGCGAAGACAACCGCGACGGCACCGACGACAATGCCAGCGCCAACTGGAGTCCCGACGGCAGCGTCGAAGGCCCCACCGACGACCCCGCCATCCTGGCCTGCCGCGCGCGCGTGGCGCAGGCGCTGATGGCCACGCTGCTGCTGTCGCAGGGCACCCCGATGCTGACCGCCGGCGATGAATGGGGCCGCAGCCAGCAAGGCAACAACAACGCCTACTGCCAGGACGACGAGATCTCGTGGCTGGACTGGAAGCAGGCCCAGACGCCCGGCGCGCAGCCGCTGCAGCACATGGTGCGCCGCCTGCTGGGCCTGCGCCGGCGGCTGCACTCCCTGGCCGGCGACCGCTTCGCGCACGGGCGCGAGGAGCCGGCGCGGGGCATTGCCGATATTGCCTGGTTCGATACAGACGGCAAGCCGCCCACGCCCGAGGAATGGGCCGACCCGGAGATCCGCACGCTCGCGCTGCGGCGCGCGGCAGCGCCGCCCCAACCGGAGCGTGCGCAGCTGGGCTCGCTGGCTCAAGAGGAGGAGACCGATGCCGACACCGTGCAGGTGACCTTGCTGCTGCTCAACGCCGGCGATGCCGATGCCTCCTTCCTGCTGCCCGAGCCCGCGCTGGCCTGGACGCTGCTGTTCGACAGCAGCCGGCCCGACGCCACCGAGGCCGAACTCGCGGGTGAGGCGGTCGCCGACAGCCAGGTGGTGGCGGGCCACTCGCTGGTGCTGCTGGCGGCCCAGGCGCGCAGCCGCCAGAGCGCGCCCCAGGAAAGCCCGCCCCTGGGCGCGCCGCAGGAGGTACAAGCGTGAGCCGGCGCGCCACCCGCCACGACGCGCCCACGCCGCTGCATGCGCTGGCGCTGTGCGCGGGCCTGCTGCCCCGGTGGACGGATGCCTGGAACCAGCCCCAGACTGTCTCCGACGCCGCGCTGCGGCGCGTGCTGGACGGCCTGGGCCTGCCCGGCGCCACCACTGGCCAGTGCGAAGCGTCGCGCGCGTGGCTTGCCTCCGATGACGCCGCGCATGCACTGCCGCCGCTGGTCACCGCCGAGCGCGGCAAGCCGGTGGCGGTGCCGTGGCCGCATACGCTGCCGCAGCGGTCCTACCGCATGACGCTGGAAGACGGCGCCATCGTCACTGGCACCGCGGTGCGTGGCAACCATGACAGCGCGCGCAACAGCGACGGCACCATGCTGCTGCCTGCCATCGACGTATGCGGCTACCACCGCCTGGAACTGGGCGATGCGCACACCGTGCTGGCGATCGCGCCGCCGCGCTGCTACGGCGTTGCCGATGCGCTGCGGCACGCCGGCCGCGCGGGCGAACTGAGCCGGCCCTGGGGCCTGGCAGTGCAGCTCTATGGCCTGCGCCGCGGCGCGCCCTGCGGCATGGGCGACCTGAGCGCGCTGGCGCAGTGCTGCATCAGCGCGGCCGGCGCCAGCGCCGACGCGGTGGCCATCAATCCGCTGCACGCCGGCTTTGCCGCCCTGCCCGAGCGCTATAGCCCGTATGCGCCGTCCAGCCGCCTGTTCCTGAATCCGCTCTATGCCGACCCCGCCGTGCAATTCGGGCAGGCCGCGGTGGACGCGGCCGTCGCCGCGCTCGGCGCGGGCGAGGCGCTGCAAGCGCTGGAAGCCCGCAGCGAGATCGACTGGATCAGGCTGACGCCGCTGCGCTACGCCCTCCTGCGGTGGCTATGGGAGCGCAGCGAAACGCTGCTGCCGCGCGCGGCGCTCGATGACTGCGCCGCCTTTCGCGCGCGCGGCGGCACTGCGTTGCACGCGCACGCCTGCTACGAAGCCATCCAGGCCCGGCGGCTGGCCGACAGCGCCAACGGCATGAACCACAACGCCGCGCCTGACTGGCGCTGCTGGCCGGTCACGCTGCGCTCGCCCGGCGATGCCGCCGTGACGGCCTTTGCACAGGCCCATGCCGATGAGGTCACCTACCACGCTTTCCTGCAATGGATCGCCGCCGACGGCATGGCACGCGCGCAGCGCGCGGCACGCGGCGCGGGCATGGCGGTCGGCATCGTTTCCGACCTGGCGGTGGGCGCCGACCCTGGCGGCAGCCAGGCCTGGACGCGGCAACAGGAGATCCTGGCGGGCTTCCATGCCGGCGCGCCGCCGGACCTGTACAACCCGCTCGGGCAGGACTGGGGCGTGGCGGTGTTCTCGCCGCGCGGGCTGCGCCGCCGCGGCTATGCGGCCTTCCTGGAGATGCTGCGCGCCAACCTGGCCCATGCCGGCGGGCTGCGCATCGACCATGTGCTGGGGCTGGCACGCATGTGGCTGGTGCCGGCCGGTGCCCCGGCCAGCGAAGGCGCCTACCTGCGCTATCCGCTGCAGGATCTGCTGCGGCTGGTGGCGCTGGAATCATGGCGGCACCGCGCGATCATCATCGGCGAAAACCTGGGCACGGTGCCGCCGGAGCTGAATGCGGCGCTGTCGGCCCGTGGCGTGCTGGGCATCGACGTGCTGTGGTTCCAGCGCGAAGAGCGCGCGCCAGCCGATGCCGCGGAGGCAGCTCAGCGGGTGCCCGCCCCTGCGCCCGACGCCGTGCCGGCCTTCCTGCCTCCCGCAGCCTGGCCGCCCGATGCCGTCGCCACCACCTCGACGCATGACCTCCCCACAGTCACCGG